>JAKISM010000019.1 GCA_021648585.1 Devosiaceae bacterium
GCAAAAAACTCACCACCCTTAACATGATCTGATGCAACAATAGCCATAGATTTTAAGTTCCGATATTTTGCTACATCATCTTTATCGCCTGAATATTTGGCAAACGGCCAAAACCCCATTTTTAATTTTTCTGGCGGCACTTCCATACCAGCAACTTCTGGCGGCCTGTCTAATTTCATATCTCGAAAATCAGGGACTGTTTTGAAACTAGAGCCAGAGAAATCTGCGCTTCCTTTGATGTCTAGTCGTCTAAATGTTGCTACTTTATAAAAATCCGCATTGATAGTTAAATTACCTGCAACTTTCATATCGTTAAAGCTTGCAGATTGGATTTTGGATTTTTCTTTGTCAGGAGTAAATCTGAACGAGTCCGCAAATTCTGCCTCTTCAAAGCTAACATCGCCCTTAAAAATAGAACCAGTGAACTCGATTGGTTCTTTGCTAAACTCTACCCCAGCAAAGCTTACTCTACCTCTACCAAAATCAGTTCCAGAAAAATTTACATACCCATTGTTAAAAATAGCCCAAGCAAAACTAATACCACGCTTAAAACCAGCTTGAGTAAAGTCAACATCATTCTTAAAGATAGCTTCCATAAACGAGACAGCAATATCAGGGAATTTCATACTCTCAAAAGAAACAGCGCAAGGAAAAAGATAATTTGAAAAATTTAGTTCCCGATCTAAACCTTTGATTTCTTCTGAAGATAATTCATGATTATCAAAGTGAATTTCAAATTCTCCTCTCTCTTCCTCTCTCTCATTCTTATTAGTAATCTTCTTGAGTTCTTCTTCAAACTTCTTAACTTTTATTTCCCAAGCACCTCTATCCAATAACAGCGCAATATTTCTATTAATAATATTCCCTTGTTCACGTGGTATATCCCACCAACTGTCCTTCCTCCAATCCTCAAAATCAGAAAAATCTGGCTCGCTATTATCTTTCCCCTCAGCCATAAAACGCCCTCAAAACCCATTATTATTTATTTATATCTAATGCTCATTAGAATTTTAGTCAAAGAGCAACTCGTTACTCTTTGTCTTTCCTACTCTCTTTGTCTTTCCTGCGAAAGCAGGAATCCAGTTAAGCCAAGTCTTTGGCGCAATAGAGTCTCTTGCCCGCTGGACAGCGGGCTACTGGATTCCGTGTCAAGCACGAGGATGACGAAAAAGGAGGGATGCTAAAGCTGCCGTTGTCATTCTGAACAGCCTGCGCGGCGTGAGCACGTAAAGAACCGAAGAATCTTACGTTTAGAGATAAAGATTCTTCACTTCGTTCAGAATGACAACCGCAAGGGCAGCTCAAAAATCACGCCTTCAATATTGCAAAAAATATATCTCGCTACCACCATATTTTCTTTTTTCAAGCAAAGTGAAATCACTTGGTAATTCTAAATCAATTCCTGCTTTTTCTTCTAAAATAATTGTTGCATTTTTTTCTATCCAGCCGTTTTCACTGGCATTTAACAAAGCTTTTTCGCTTAGGCCTTTGCCATAGGGTGGGTCTAAAAAAATTAGATTAAATGGTGCGAATTTTTCATTTTTTGAAAGATCTATTGCGCTTCGTTTGAGCAATTTTGCTTCTCCTGCAATAGCAAAATTCTCAATATTTTGCCGCAATAATGACCTTGCTTCAATCCCATCATCAACAAACACCACGCTTTGCGCCCCACGAGAAATTGCTTCAATTCCCAATGCACCAGTGCCGGCAAATAAATCTAGAACTCTTAAGTGAGAAAAATCATTATTGAACTTATTGCTCAAAATATTAAAAATACTTTCACGCAATCTATCTGAGGTTGGGCGAATTTCATTTGTCTTTGGTGCTGTTATTTTTTTGGGTGTTGCTAATTTTTTGGGCGCTGTTATTTTTTTGCCCTTAAAACGTCCAGCAATAATACGCATGTTATTTTCTAGTTCTTTTGGGGCGTGATGAGGTGCGTGACGCAGGACGTGGCGGGCGTGATCCTGTTGGTTTTCTATCTTTAGAAAAACTCTTATCCTTAGAAAACCCTTATCTTGGAAAAAGCTCTATCCTTAGAGAATTTTTTATCGCCATTTCCAGAGCGTTCTTTTCGACCCTTAAAGCCAAAGGATTTTTCATCCTCTTCTTCTTTTTTGCGTTTTGCTTGCGGCTCAAATTCTTCTGCACCACGAGAGCCACCAAAATGCACCACACGTTTTTCAACTTCTTCTTTAACATATTCAGGGCGTGGCTTATATTCAAAATTGCCTTTTCTATGCGGGGCGGCTTTTCGCTCTATTTTCTTTTCGTCATCATCTTCTAAAACAGCGCCAGTCCTACCATGTGGCGTGGCGTCTTTTTGATAGCGAGTAGGGCGTTTTCTGCCAATTCTTTGATTAGGATTATTAACATTGCCCCCCTCACCCGAGCCCTCATTGCTCGTAGTTTCTTCAGGCAATGGACTATCAAAATCAACCCCTGCAAGCTTTGATAATTTTTTGCCTAACTGCTCTTTTAGGTTTTTGGTTTTAACAATAGAGACCTGAGCAACAGGCAAATCACCAAGCTGAAATGGGCCATAAGAAGTGCGAATAAGTCGATTAACTTGCAAGCCAAGTGATGCGAGAACATTTTTAATTTCTCGGTTTTTGCCCTCACGAAGCGCAACATTTATCCAAACATTTGCGCCCTGCACCCGCTCAATAGAAGCATCGATTGGCCCATATTTTATGCCATCAACTTCAATGCCATTTTTTAATTTTGCTAATTGCTGTTCTGTTACTCGTCCGTGCGCCCGTACTTTATAGCGGCGCAACCAACCAGTTGAAGGCAACTCTAAAATACGTTTTAGGCCGCCATCATTAGTTAGCAATAATAGCCCTTCGGTATTAATATCAAGGCGACCAATGCTAATGGTGCGAGGCAGTCCCATTTTTTTAAGTTCAGCAAAAATAGTATCTCTATCTTTTTCGTCTTTTTCGCTAACTACCAGACCAACAGGTTTATGATAGAGCCAAACACGAGTGCCAGAGCGAGCAAGTAGCGGATTATTATCAACCTCTATTTTGTCATCATCGCTCACATTAAAAGCAGGGGTTTTTACAATATTGCCATTGACCGCAACACGGCCAGCAACAATCCATTTTTCTGCATCACGGCGTGAGCAAAGACCAGCTCTTGCAATTACTTTTGCTAGGCGATTGCCCGAAAAAGATTTTCCGCCAATATTATCAGCGCTTACATCATTCATGTTAAATTCCATCAATATAGTTTAATTATTTTGCAAAGCCGCACGAATTTCTGGAGGACAACGAGGGTCGTTTAATGAAACAAGATCGCCATTTTCTGCCAAACATATTAAGTTCACATCACCCATCACAGTGAAATATTCATCGGCTGGTAAATAAAGCGGGCGGGCCACATTTTGTGAAATCTCAACTCTTGCCGCTTGCATACGAGCAATTAATTTGCGGCTTTCAGCTTCTGTTAATGGACGACCGCTAAGAGTGCGTAAATCAACCACCCGTGCATTGCGCAAACGCTTTATATCTTCTTCAGTTAAGCCAGAAGCATCAATTTGCACCTTGTCTGAATCTTCTGGTAATAGTGCTGTGCTAACAACAGTTGGAGGCGGAAGCATTGAGTTATCTTTTGGTAAAGCAAGAGGCGCACGAGGGGTTTTAAGTACTTCTTTATTTTCTCTTTCAATAACACCAACCCCTTTTAGGGTTTCTGTTGCTACTTCTCTTTCAAATGTTTCTATATTAACTAGCGCATTTGTGCCCTCAACGGTAACACAACCGCCTAGTCCTACTACAAGAACTAAGGCAGAAGCTGCTAAAGGTATTTTTGATAATTTGCTCCAAAAAAACTTATCTCTAACTGAACTGAGGGTACTCATATTTTAGTCCTTAAATAATAGGGCATCGCCATTTTCAATGATATATATACTATTACAAGCAATAGCGCAAAAACAAATCACAATAATTTTTATATATGATTAGAATTTGTTTTTATTGAGATAACCCATGTTTCTCTTTTTTAGGAATTACCATTTCTAACAATAAAAGCACAACCCCAATAAAAATAAGAGTGTCGGCAATATTAAAAATATAAAACGAATATTGCCCTATATAAAAATGGAAAAAATCAGCCACTGCACCATAAAGAAATCTATCTATAATATTAGAAATAGCACCCGAAAGAAGAATTGCCAAACCTACTTTCGTTAGAACATCATCTGCCCTTAGCCACCAGACAATTATAATAATCAACGCTGAACCAATAATCATATATAAAAATATCGGGGGCAGTGAAGAAAACAAACCAAAAGATACGCCCCTATTCCAAACCAAAATATAATCGAAAAAACTGGTAACATTGATATATTCACCACTAGTCCAGCCCATAATATTAATCTGAAAATATTTATGCGCCCTATCAATAAATAGCCCTAATAGCCCAAATATTAGACTTAAAAACATGCCATTTTTACTAATATTCATCACTATTATCCTTCAGGCAAGAGGCCTAGATCTTTTAATTCACGCATAGCTTTTGCATCTCTTGGTGAAATATCTGGATAATCCTTATCTGCTCCAACATCTGATGAGAATTTCCAAGATCTTTCGCAACGAATTCCTTCTGCTCGCTCAAACACAACTGAAACACCAGCCACATCTTCAAGTCTAAAGGCTTCTGCTGGTCCTTCCCCCTGAATTATTTCAATATCGGACGTGATGCAAATCTCTGCCATATCACTATCATGTTGCGCCACAAAAAGATCAGTATCTGAAATATAGACCTTTGGTGCTGCCTCAAGGGACGATCCGATATTTTTTTCTTTGCGCTCAATCTCAAGCGCACCTGTTACGACTTTTCGAATGGAGCGGATTTTTGTCCATTTATTTGCCAGCGCTTCATTTTGCCAATTTGCATCTATTTCAGGGAAGGTTTGTAAATGCACGCAACTATCTTTTTCATCATATCGCTCAAGCCAAATTTCTTCCATTGTGAAAACCAAAATTGGCGCAAGCCATATTGTTAGATGATTGAATAATTCGTTTAACACCGTGAGCGCCGAGCGGCGCACGTTTGAAGAAGGTGCATCACAATAAAGTGCGTCTTTTCTTATATCAAAATAAAATGCGCTTAATTCGATATTCATAAAATTGCTAAGTAGCGAAACTACTTTTTTATAATCATAAGCAAAATAGGCTTTTTTCACCTGCTTATCTAAATCAAACAGGCGGTGCAACATTAACTGCTCAAGCTCTGGCATGTCTTTTTGTGCCACTGCTTCTTCTGGTTTGAAATGCGCTAAATTGCCGAGTAAAAAGCGGAAAGAATTACGCATTTTACGATAGGATTCAACATTGTTTTTAAGGATTTCATCACCAATGCGATGATCTTCTGTATAATCGATGGAAGCTGCCCAAAGGCGCAAAATATCTGCACCATATTGCTTGATAATATCTTGTGGTGCAACGGTATTGCCTAAAGACTTAGACATTTTGAAGCCTTTTTTATCCATAGTAAAACCGTGCGTAAGCACAGATTCATAGGGCGCAAATCCGTTCGTTCCGCAACTTTCCAAGAGCGAAGAATGAAACCAGCCACGATGCTGATCTGTGCCTTCCATATAAACCGTTGCAGGGAATTGCAGATGCGGCCAGCGTTTTTTATTACGCAACACAAAAGCGTGGGTTGAACCACTATCAAACCATACATCTAAAATATCGGTTACTTGCTGCCATTCATCAACATTATATTTGTCGCCCAAGAAACGCTTTGCCGAAGCATTCTCAAACCAAGCATCAGCACCCTCATTTTCAAATGCCTCAACAATGCGCTTGTTCACTGCTTCATCTTTTAGGATTTCATCAGTTTCTTTATTGACAAAAACACTGATTGGAACACCCCAAGCACGTTGGCGAGAAAGCACCCAATCGGGGCGAGTTTCAATCATTGCACGAAGGCGATTGCGCCTTGCTTCTGGCACAAATTTTGTTTTATCAATGGCGGCTAGGGCGCGGTTTCTTAGGGTGTCTTTTTGCTCTAACCCCTCACCCGACACGCTTTGCGTGCCACCCTCTCCCGCAAGGGGAGAGGGAATATCCATTTCCCTTTCTACTTCCTTCTCCCCTTGCGGGAGAAGGTGCCCCGAAGGGGCGGATGAGGGGTCTTGAGCCAAAGTGTCAGTAGAAAAATCAAATATTTTCCCTTCCAAATCTTTATCCATATAAACAAACCATTGCGGAGTATTACGGAAAATTATCGGCTTTTTTGAACGCCACGAATGTGGATAAGAATGTTTAATGCGATAGCGAGAAAATAAATTATTGGCTTCAATCAAAGCGGCAATTACTCGTTTATTAGCATCACCCTTTTTGCCCTTATCATCAATTACACGAGCCGCACCATCGGGGGAATCAGTGCCAAAGAATGGCACGTCTTTGGTGTAATATCCCGCTTCATCAACGCACATAGGAATTGTTGTGTCTATTCCCTTAGCCTCATTTTCGCGTGCCTTTGCGTTCCAAATTTCATAATCGTCCATACCATGACCGGGGGCAGTATGGACAAAGCCAGTCCCTGCCTCGTCTGTAACGTGATCGCCTTCAAGTAGCGGAATTAACATTGAGTATGCCGCCTCACCCCCACCCGCTTCGCTTCGCTTTGCGACCTCCCCCGTCAAGGGGGAGGTTGGGCGCAATCCTTGTAATGGGTGAGCGCAAATGATTGAAGCGAGTTCGTCAGCTGTTACATCTCGCAACCTTTGGAAAGTCAATTTTGCCTGCTCGGCGCTTGCTTGAGCCAAAGCATCGGCAAAAATCAATCTTTCGCCAACTTGCGGACCAAATTCATTTTCTGCTACTGTTATTTCATAAAGACCATAAGATATTTTATCTGAATAGCTGATCGCTCTATTGGCTGGAATTGTCCAAGGGGTGGTTGTCCAGATAACGATAGAAGCGCCAACCAAACTTGATGGGTAAAGTGTTTCTTGTTCAACTTTTTCATTTATATTTCCATCTTCATCAAAGACGGGTGTGATCCAAGCAACTCCTGTATGTGGAGATGGTGTTGAAAGAGATTTGCTCACAGGAAACTTAACCCAAATCGCATCACTTTCAACATCATGATATTCTATTTCAGCTTCCGCCAGTGCTGTGCGCTCCACCACGCTCCACATAACCGGTTTTGAGCCACGATAAAGCTGTCCTGACATTGAGAATTTCATCAGTTCTTGCGCAATAGTTGCCTCTGCATCAAATGCCATTGTGGTATAGGGATTATCCCATTCGCCAACTACGCCAAGCTGCTTAAATTCTTCTCGTTGCACATCAATCCATTTGGCGGCAAAGGTGCGGCATTCTTTGCGAAATTCATTTATTGGCACATCGTCTTTATTCTTGCCTTTAGCTCGATACTGCTCTTCAATTTTCCATTCAATCGGCAATCCATGACAATCCCAACCCGGAACATAAGGACTATCATAGCCAAGCATTTGCATTGAACGAGAAACTAGGTCTTTGAGCATTTTGTTAATCGCCGTGCCAATATGAATATGCCCGTTTGCATAAGGAGGACCATCGTGCAAAATGAATTTTTCACGTCCTTTGCTTTGCTCACGAAGGCGCTGATAAAGCCCCATATCTTCCCAGCGTTTTAGCCATTCTGGCTCACGTTTTGGCAAGCCAGCTCGCATTGGAAAATCGGTTTTTGGTAAATATAGTGTTTTGGAATAGTCGGTTTTATCTGAATTATTATTGCTCATTTAATAGCCTATGAAAAGAATGTTGAAAACTGATTGATAGGTTTTCGGGGATAGGGGCAAGGCCGCTATCCCTAAATAATTATGCCTCTATTGGCATCAAGCGCAGATATTGGCTTAATATTGCTCAATATACCTCTTGCTTTTTCGCTATCTTTATCCATTTGCACAATCAATTCGTCTAAATTATCAAAAATCATTTGTCCTCTAATATGCTCTATTAGCGCGACTTCTATGTTTTGACCATAAATATCTTCATCAAAATCAAAAATATGCACTTCAAATGGCGGCTGGCTATTATTAAACATTGGCTTGCCAAAAGAAGCAACGCCATCAAACAAGCGCTCGCCCAATTTTACCCGAACTGCATAAACGCCTTGCGCAAGGTTTGAATTATTTGGAAGTACAAAATTTGCAGTGGGGTATCCAAGCTCTCGCCCTCTTTTGTCCCCCTCAATTACTATTCCCTCAACAATCCAATGATAATTTAACAGGCGATTAGCAACATTTAGACCGCCCTCACTTAGGCATTTTCTAATACGTGAAGAAGATATGGTTTCTTGTCCCTGCACCAACAGGTTTAGCTGATGTACTTCAAAGCCATTTTTAGAGCCGCTATGGGCTAAAAATTCAGGCGTGCCTTTACGATTTTTACCAAAATGAAAATCCTCACCAACGCAAATCGCCTTAACATTCAGCGCATCAATGAAATATTTCTGCACAAAATCTTGCGCTTCCATTGCAGCTAAATCCCTATCAAATGGCATAATTATTATGCCATCAAAACCAAGCGCTTTAACAATTTGCGCCTTTTGCTGCCCATCGGTTAAGCGAAATATAAATGGCTTTGGCGCAAATACATCTCTTGGGTGTGGCTCAAAGGTTAAAACCAATGCAGGCATCTTATTTCTTGTCGCCCCCGTATCCAGTATGGGGCAGGCTGTTGGTCGCACATTCTTTCTTGCGTTCACGCCACGCAGGCTGCCCGACCCCGACACCCCCGATGTCTTTTCTAATGTCGCCGTTGGTCGCTGCGCTCCCGACCCCGACACCCCCGCCATCTTTTCTTTTCCTATTGTCGCTACCGAAATATCAAGTGCGGAGGAGAAAATCCGCTGATGACCAAGATGACAGCCATCAAAATTTCCAATAGCCAGCACGCAATTTTGCAAAGCTTCTGGCACGTTTTCTAATTCGTGCATAATCTTAAAATCTGACAAAGCAACCTCATTAATTAAAAATATATATCTTTAGTATTTGCAACAAAAACCAATCATTTTGCAAGTATTGTTTACTAATTCTAGGTTTGCAAATGTTTCTATAGTGATTTCTACCAATAGATTATTTTACTAACACTTTAGCAAGCAAGGTTAATCTTGATGCTAATTGGGACAAAAAGGTTTTGATCCAAAAGTAATGAGTTTTAGTGGAGTAAATAATATGGCGATTGATAATGCGATGCCAATTTTAATAGTTGATGATTATACAACGATGATTAGAATTATTCGTAACCTTTTAAAGCAGCTTGGATTTCTTAATGTTGATGATGCCTCAGATGGCACACAGGCATTAGAGAGAATAAAAGATAAAAAATATTCATTGATAATTTCAGATTGGAATATGGAGCCAATGACTGGCTATGAACTGCTGAAACAAGTGCGGGCAGCAGGTGATACGGCACGAACACCTTTTATTATGGTAACGGCTGAATCAAAGACTGAAAATGTCATTGCTGCTAAAAAAGCAGGGGTAAATAATTATATCGTTAAGCCGTTTAATGCGCAGACATTAAAGGGTAAAATTGATGCAGTATTTGGAGAATAATTATGGGCGCAGCTCAAGCAAAACAACAACAACCTGATAATTCTTCTATTGATGCACTAATAACACTAAGTGATAAGCTCAAGCAAAATAAAACTAAAAATATGTCGCTAACCGATGTTATTGGAGTGGCGGAATTATTAACCAGCTCATTGCAGCCACTTTTGCGGCAAATCGATTCAACTATTCACACAGAATTAAGAGGGATATTATTGCGCATTGAAGGTTTGCGCCATGAAATAGCTAAAGTTCGTGCTGATGATATTTCAGAAAATAAAATTCCTGAAATGGGGCGTGAGCTTTCGGCCATTGTTGATGCAACGGAAGGGGCGACCAATTCTATTATGGAGGCCGCTGAATCTGTGATGGAATATGAGGGTAATGATATTGAAGAATATAAAAATATGGTTTCTAATAAAATGATGCATATTTTTGAGGCCTGTTCTTTCCAAGATTTAACTGGGCAACGAGTTACAAAAATTGTTGAAACGGTTGAAATTATTGAAGAGAGAATAAACCTATTATGCGAAATGCTTGATATGTCGGGCACTGGGGAAGAAGCACCAAAAGAAGAATTGAACGCCAAACAGCAACGCAAAAAAGACCTGTTGCTTAATGGCCCAAATTTGATGGTGAAGGGGTAGATCAATCAGCGATTGATGAGTTATTTTAATTTATCTTGATAGCCAATTAAATTAGCTTTGCTTGGCGCAACTAGTTGGTGGATTTTTTCGTCAACATTGTCAAAAGCATCAATTTCTTTAGCGTGGATTGATCCAGTAATAAACAGGAAATCAATCCCCATATTGGCAGCTCCTGTTGCATCGGTGCGTACACTATCACCTATTGCCAAAATCGTTTTCAGATTTATTTTATTGCCTGTAATTTTTTCAATCTCAAGAAAAGCTGCATTATAAATAACTTCGCTTGGCTTACCCGCCATTATTATTTTTCCGCCCATTTCTTGATAAAGATCAGCGATTGCTCCAGGACAATATAAAATCTTATCACCAATTTCTACCACCTTATCAGGATTAGTGCAGATTAACTCCAAACCTAATTCTAGCCACTTATTTAAGCGGGTCTGGTATTTTTCTAAACCATCATCGTCTTTATCTAACCCAGTTATTACAATGGCTTTAGCTTCGTGTGCGTTACCTTTTGTAATATTAAGTCCATCAAAAACCACTCCGTCAGTAATTGACCCTACATGGTGAATTATATCGCCTGAATATTTTTTAATATGGTTTCTAGTTACATCACCAGAAGTAACAATCACATCATAGGCCTCTTGAGTAATATTCATATTATCAAGCATTTTTTTAATGAAGGGCGCAGTGCGTGAAGCATTTGTTACAAGAATTACTTTACCACCCATCTGGCGATGTTTTATTAGTGCTACAACTGCTGCTTCATTCGCAACAAGACCATTATGCACCACCCCCCAAATATCACAAATTAGGGCTGAATAATTGCTAGAAATATCAGAGAGGTTCGTTATTTGTTTGGCACTATTAATCACTATCTATCCATTAAATTAAATTTAGTTTGAAATTAAATTTCACCCTGTTGCAGCACGATTTTCAAAATGCTTGAGTACCGAAAGGGCGGGCTTTGCAGGAGAAACATATTCACCGCTAATAAAACTAATTCCATCTTCAAGTAAAGATAATATTTGTTCTTCGTTCTGAACGCTTGACATAATTAAATCAATTCCAAAACGTGAAATATAAGAAGCTACATCTGATGCTTCGTAATCAGTTAGTTCTTCTGTTTTATTGATAAAGATAGTAGAATTTGCACGAACAGAAGAAACTTCATTATGTCTTAGATCCGCAAAATCCATACGCAGGTTTTTTACATCTTTGATAGAAATAGCAGAGCCTTTTTCAACTAAAGCCGTCAGATTGATTTTTTCTTTATTATTCAATGAATTAAACTGAGTTTCAGGAATTGAGAAACTGATAGCCTTAGCCAAATCGCGGCTAATATCAAGTTGCGCAATTATCCATTCAACAATAGCAGTATCTGAAAGAGTGGCTTTAGAAATTGGTACATGAATGGGTATTAAATCACTCTTTGCATTTTTATCTTCATTAGCATTTTCTAAATATTCAAATACTCGCTTAAATCCAAGTTGATCTATTTTGCGAACCATATTTTCGCTGCCCGTTTGAGGAATAAAATCAGCCGCTTTTTTCATCTGGCCATTTTCTAATTGCATGTGTGGTATGAGATCATAAGCTTGCACTTGTCTTTTTGGCAGACCTATAATTTCACTAGCATGAATTATTACTCGACCATCATCAAGAGCCTTTTTAACATCTTTAATGGGCACAATTGGATCAATAATATTTTTAATTTCTTGTTTTACACTTAAAGATGGAGAGGCATTATCAGCTTTTGCCTGTGCTTCTTCTAGTTGCGCAACAGCTTCTGCAACTTGGCGAACAACACTCCCTAAGACTGAAACATCGGCTTCCACTATTCCAAGCCTATTGCCACTATCTTGACCTATCATTTTATTCATTCTTTTAGAAAGAACTTGTCCAGCTTGGGCATTAGTTGAAAGAAGGCGTGAAAGATCCTCAATGCCTTTTTCAAACCTCTCTTCAGCGCGGCGGCGTAATGTGCGCTCAAATATTACAATAGCCAAGCTTATTGCAATAATTCCTAACAAAAGCGCTTCAATGGGAGTAAAACTTAAACCCAAATATGCGCCAAAGGCTAAAGCTAACCCCAATAAAAATATAAAAATATAGATCAGTAGCTGCACCGCTAAATACTGCCTTTGTTAGTTTTGGTGATTCTCTTATTATTAATAGCGCAATTTATTGCTATCTAAAGGAAAATATCCAAAAAGAGGCAATAATCTTGTTAAGCAAAACTATTTATTTACTATGTTAGTTGATAATTAGAACAGGCAGAAAGCCAATTTAATAATAGTATCCAAAAAACCCCAAGAATGGGTAAGAATGGGAGAGTAGCCTAAATGTATCAGTCAGTTACCTTAAATGAAAAAACAAACAAATATGTCCGTGTTTTATTATTACAAAGCACTAAAGGCGAGGATATTATAAATATAGGTGACTTATCGAGTTTTTTAGGCGCTCAATCAGATATTATTACAATTAATGATTATTCTGTTGCAACAAGCCTATTACGCACCAGTGAGTTTGATATTGTAATAATTGATTTATGCGAGCAATTAAGCGAGGATATTCTTAATTCTTTTTGTCGTTTGGCTGGAAGGGCAAAAGTTATTGCGCTTTCAGATAAAAATTCTGTTTCCTCAACACTTAGTGCAATGCAGGCTGGGGCGCATGATATTATTGCAAAACCTATTGATTATAAAGAGTTAGATAATTGCCTAAAAAAGCTTTCACTTGAGCATGGTAATAATAAACATCTAAATATTGCGCAAAATATGATTGGCGTTGGAAATAATAATGCCCTTGGCATAAATGCTGTTGAAGATATGTCCGCCAAGCCAGTTAAACCTATGTGGCAACAAGAGCAAAAAATTATTGAAGATGCTATATTATTATTTAATGGTAATATTGCCAGCGCCGCCAAAGCACTAGAAATTAGCCCCTCAACAATTTATCGCAAACGTCAATCATGGGGTGAGTTTGGAAGTTTTAGTGCGATTTCTAGCTAAAAGCTTCAATTCTTTCTCTAAAACCTTGACTCTTTTCCCTTTAATACATATATCCACTCCATTCATTAGCACTCTATAATGGCGAGTGCTAACAAACTTAAACAATCATCAATTTTGATGAATAAATAAATTAAAGGAGTGAAACATGGGTTTTCGTCCCCTACACGACCGCGTGGTAGTTCGCCGCGTTGATAGTGAAGAAAAAACTACTGGTGGCATTATTATTCCAGATACAGTGCAAGAAAAACCATCTGAAGGCGTTATCGTTTCAGTTGGCCCAGGCGCACGTGATGACAGCGGTAAAGTAGTAGCGCTTGATGTAAAAGCTGGTGATCGTGTGCTGTTTGGCAAATGGTCAGGCACCGAAATCAAAATTGATAATGATGAATTATTGATTATGAAAGAAAGCGACATAATGGGCATTATTGAAGCCTAAGTTTTTTCCAATTCAAAATTAAATATAAATTTTAAGGAGCTAATATAATGGCTGCAAAAGAAGTAAAATTCTCAACTGAAGCCCGTGACAAAATGTTACGCGGTGTAAATATTCTCGCAAATGCTGTTAAAGTAACACTTGGGCCAAAGGGTCGTAATGTTATTATTGACAAATCTTTTGGCGCACCACGTATCACTAAAGATGGTGTTACAGTTGCCAAAGAAATCGAGCTTGAAGATAAATTTGAAAATATGGGTGCACAAATGGTGCGTGCTGTTGCTTCAAAAACCAATGATACAGCGGGTGACGGCACAACAACGGCTACAGTTCTTGCGCAATCTATCGTAACAGAGGGCGTTAAGCTTGTTGCGGCTGGCATGAACCCAATGGATCTAAAACGTGGCATTGATTTAGCTATCACTGAAGTAGTTGGCAATCTTGGCAAATCTAAAAAAGTGATTTCAACCGTTGAAGAAATCGCTCAAGTTGGTACAATTTCAGCCAATGGCGAAACAGCGATTGGTGAGCAAATTGCAGACGCTATGCAACGTGTTGGTAATGAAGGTGTTATCACTGTTGAAGAAGCAAAATCACTTGAAACTGAAACCGACGTTGTTGAAGGTATGCAGTTTGATCGTGGTTATCTTTCACCATATTTCGCAACTAATCCAGAAAAAATGACAACGTCATTTGAAGATCCGCTTATTCTTTTACATGAGAAAAAACTCTCTTCCCTTCAACCAATGTTGCCAATTCTTGAAAGCGTTGTGCAATCTTCTCGCCCGCTTCTTATTATTGCAGAAGATATTGACGGCGAAGCGCTGGCAACTCTTGTTGTTAACCGTCTTCGTGGTGGTCTTAAAGTTGCAGCGGTTAAAGCTCCAGGTTTTGGTGATCGTCGTAAAGCAATGCTTGAAGATATTGCAATTTTAACTGGTGGTACTCTTATTTCAGAAGAAATGGGCATCAAGCTTGAAAATGTAACTATTGATATGCTTGGCACTGCCAAAAAAGTTGAAATCAATAAAGAAACAACAACTATTATTGATGGCGCTGGCTCTAGCGAAGATATAAAGGGACGTGTTTCACAAATCAAAGCTCAAGCAGAAGATACTACTTCTGATTATGATCGTGAAAAACTTCAAGAACGTCTAGCAAAATTAGCTGGCGGTGTTGCCGTGATTAAAGTTGGCGGTGCTACTGAAATTGAAGTGAAAGAACGTAAAGATCGTGTTGAAGATGCGCTTAATGCAACTCGTGCGGCAGTTGAAGAAGGTATTGTTGCAGGGGGTGGCGTTGCGCTACTTCGTGCTGCTGCAAATCTTAAAGCTAAGGGCGTAAATGCTGACCAACAAGCTGGTATTGGTATTGTGCGCCGTGCGCTACAAGCTCCAATTCGTCAAATTGCTACTAACTCAGGCGATGAAGCATCTATTGTTGTTGGCAAAGTGCTTGAAAGCAAATCAGATAGTTTTGGCTATAACGCCCAAACTTCTGAATATGGCGACATGATTGAAATGGGTATTGTTGATCCAGTTAAAGTTGTGCGCACAGCACTACAAGACGCCGCATCAGTTGCTTCACTTCTTATCACAACCGAAGCCATGATTGCCGAAGTTCCACAAGAAGCAGCACCAGCTGGTGGCGGAATGCCAGACATGGGCGGCATGGGTGGCATGGGCGGAGGTATGGGCTTCTAAAGAAGACCATACTCGCCCAAATCATTAAGTGTTCGAGTTGGTCAAGCCAACCCGAATGGTGGTGGAATAGGTTTCTAAGGAAACCCATTATCTAACTACTCACTGTAGAAAATATCAAGCTCGGGCAGAGATGCCCGAGCTTTTTTGTGCTCAAATTTTGGCGGCGGTATTTTTGTGCACTGCTCAATATCCTCACTTATTCTGCAAATAATTAGTATTTATTCTTGTTAGTAGATTCTGGATTGCCACGCCCATTAAAAATGGGCTCGCAATGACAATATTTGAATTTGAGAAGAAATATTGCAGTTTTGTGTGGTCGCAAAAAATAGCAAATAATGAAAATACTATAATTTGATTTTGCAAAAACCTTGCGAGGGGATATCTAGTGCTGAGTTAAATTTAGATGACATATTTTGAAATGCAATAAGGCCTGTTAATTCAACCAACGCATCATCATCAAAATGCTTTTTAAGCGCATCAATATGCTGCCCTGTCACTTCTTTATTAGAATAAGTCATCGCTTCACAATATTTAAGTGCCGCTATTTCTATCTCATCAAACATAGGGCTATTTTGCCAATCACTTAGCGCCATAGTTTTTTCTTCACTTACCCCCCGCTTTAGTAGAGTATTGGCATTTATATCAATGCAAAATTTACAATGATTTATTTGTGAAACACGAACTGTTATTAATGAGCGCAGCGCTGGGGAAAGTGGCGAGGATTTACGATTTAATGCACCATAAAGCAGGGCTAGAGTTGAAAATATTTTTGGCGAGCGTGCCCATAAAAGGCCGGGCTCTAGCACTTTGCCGTAAGTTTTCTTTTGTTTGAAAAAAAACAACCTAATATAAAAAGGATAGGCTGAAAGAGGTTTTGGCTCTACATGCATTTTTAGCTCCTGTTTTAGTTGCCCCCTAATTTGATCCCTTTTCTTTCACAAACATCAGACCGATTGCACCAAGCAATAATAGGGCAATTACTGGCGTGATACCAATGCGCTGATCTTGGCTTATTAAGGTTACATAACCAATAGCTAATGGTGCAATGAACGAAGTTGCTCGTCCTGTTAGCGCATAAAGACCAAAGGCTTCTGTTGTTTCATCAGGCTCAACTTGGTCAACTAACAAGGTGCGTGAAGCGGCTTGTAATGCGCCACCACTTGCCCCAATTAGCGAGCCAGCAAGATAAAATACAATAACTGGCGTGCTAGCAGAAGTAACAGGGACTACAAAAAAGATATTTTCAGGGGTTGTTGAAACAATGATAGTACAAGCTATTATCAATAGGCAACAAGAGATGAAAACTACTGCTTTAGGGCCAAATTTAGCGTCCATTCTACCGCCAAGAAATGCTCCTGCCGCTCCTGCAATCCCTGCAATAATCCCAAAAATTCCTATTTCGGTGATAGACATTTTCAAAACGCCTGCCGCATAAATACCGCCAAACATAAATAAACCATTTAGCCCATCACGATAGAACATTGAAGTAATTAGAAAGGAAAAATAGGATTTGCGCTTTGGTAGTTCACGAATAGTTTCCCAAAGGTTTGAAAGCGCTTGTTTTACTGCTTGGCCTTGCCCTTCTCGTTTTTTAATATCGGGAGTGAACAAAAATAGCGGAATAATAAATACTAAAAACCACATAGCCGTAAGTGGGCCAGTGGCACGCTCGCCTTCAAATTGGCTAGCGTCTAAGCCCAACATGGGTGAAAGACCAACAAGCGTTTTACCTGAAATCGGATCGGCCGCCATCAGAGCTAAAACAATGACCAGCGCAATAATGCCACCAATATAACCAAGCGCCCAGCCTGAACCTGAAAGTTTACCTAATTCTTCACGAGGCACTAGTGAAGGCATCATGGAATTGGTAAAAACGGTTGAAAATTCAATGCCGATAAGCCCAACTACAAAGGCAACAAGAATAAGCGTAACAGGGGCAACACCACCCGGAGCTGCAAGCCATAATAAAGAAGCGCCAACAACTACAAGAATAGAAAAGAATGCAATAAATGGTTTTCGTGGGCCGGTGACATCTGCCATTGCCCCAAGAATTGGCGCTAGAATGGCAATGAATATGCCGCCTATGCCCATAGCTAAGCCCCAAACGGCTTGCCCATCAACAGAATTGCTAGCAACTTGCGCTACAAAATAGGGTGCAAAAATGAAGGTAATTAATACCGTATGATAGGGTTGTGCCGCCCAATCAAATAGCATCCACGAAAAAATACCTTTTTTAGAAACTTTTGCCATAATCATTATCCCCCCAGATTTTCTTGAGCCTAGAGCCTAAATTTCACTTTGTCGAGAAAGTTCCAATTATTGGCAAATGATCTGTGTACTTAAAATCATTATTAAAGGTTTTCATTTCATTTATTTGCACATTTGGGGATGTTATAAATCCGTCAATTATTGCTGTATAATTTTCGCCTGCTACGTAAGGCTTTTGGTTGCTTCTTACGGTTGGTGTTTTTTTATCGATACCAATTTGCCAATTTTTTGGTAATCTTTCAAAAGGAAAAGGAATTTTCCAAAATAAATATTTTTCTTCAGTTTTATGAGGAAAATTACTATTTGTTAGCTCCATATTCCAATCACCGCCCAAAATTACATAATTATCTTTTTTATATTCTTGTTCAGCAAAAGCAAAAACTGCATCAAACTGCTTTTGCCTCGTTGCACCATTCTCATCAAAAGCTGCAAGATGCAAATTTATAATAACCCACTGGGTGGGTTTGCCTGCAATATTGAAATAATTAATCTGCAAAGCATAATGGCGATGAAATATTCCACCAAGCGGCTTAGGCTCAAAGGGCAATGTTTTTACTAAAGTTAGTGCTGGCTTTACTTTAGCTAGGCTAAGCGTGCCATGTTTTATTTTGAGCGGATATGGCAAGCCAATGGAAGCAAAATCGGGGCGAAAAATAATAAAATATTTTATAAAAATGCTAGTGATTCCTTTTAAAACATCAACATTTCTACTTAAAAAACTCTTCTGGCTTACTTCTTGTAATAGAAAAATATCAGCCTTTATTCTTTGTAGTTGCTTTATTATCGCTGTTAGGTTTTTTTGCACTATTTTTTTTGAGGGAGCTAATAAATTCTTACCGCCATCAATTAAAAAATCGCTTTCTTGCCCAAGTCCAGCATAGCCAATATTCCAAGTTGCAAGCCTAATAGTTTGAGGTAAGGTTTTTTCTAATTCTTCAGTATCACTGATAATTTTAGCGCCCTTTGGTGCAATTTTGCGATTAAGCAGAGCAATAATTAGCAAATAAAGGATAGCAAACAAAAGCAAGCTAGATAAAATAATAGTAATTAAATTCACTTATTGCTCCATGATTTAATATTTTACTATTACAATATAGGGTCAGCTTATTAAGCGGTAAAGCCCTGCTCTTTTTTAATGGAGTTTCAATTTGAACGACCTCTATGAGGATTTGGAACACTAATTAATAACTATCAATAGAAGATAACAAACAAAAAACCCGCACTTCTTTTGAAATGCGGGTTTAATATTTATAGAGTTTTTCTAAAAGAAAGTCTTTATTCAACTTTATTGGCCTGCTTTTATTCCAAACCCCCACCCACTTTTATTCCAAACCCCCACCCTCAATCCCTCCCCGCAAGGGGGAGGGAAGAAGAATTTTAATCTTCCTTTTTACCTTTAAGAGCTGCGCCAAGGATATCACCAAGTGATGCACCAGAATCAGAGCTGCCATATTGCGCCACTGCTTCTTTTTCTTCAGCAATTTCTAGAGCCTTAATCGAAAGAACAGTGCGGCCAGTTTTCTTATCAAACTGAGTTACACGTGCATCTAGCTTATCGCCAACCGCAAATCTATCTGGACGTTGATCAGCACGATCACGAGAAAGATCATTACGGCGAATAAAGGCAACAATATCGCTATCAGCAATAGTTACTTCGATGCCACCATCATTTATGCTCTTAACTGTTCCAGTAACAATCGCACCTTTACGAATGCCGCTACTTTGTGCTTGTTCTGCTGTTGCATCTGAAACTAGCTGTTTAATGCCAAGCGAAATTCGCTCTTTATCAATATCAACATCAAGCACCTTAGCTTTAACCACATCACCACGATTATAATCTTCAAGAACTTCTTCGCCTTGTCGTTGCCAATCAAGATCTGAAAGATGCACCATGCCATCAACTTCACCTTCAAGGCCGATAAATAGACCAAATTCGGTTTTGTTTTTAACTTCACCCTCAACAATAGAATCAATAGGGAATTTATCTGCAAAGCTATTCCAAGGATTATCCATACATTGTTTAAGACCAAGCGAAATACGACGACGCTCAGGATCAACTTCCAAAATCATAATTTCAACTTCTTGCGAGGTTGAAACAATTTTACCCGGATGAACATTTTTCTTAGTCCAGCTCATTTCAGAAATATGAATAAGTCCTTCAATTCCTGGTTCAAGCTCAACAAATGCACCATAATCGGTGATATTTGTTACACGGCCAGTAAATTTACCCTCAAGTGGGAATTTAGAATCAATCGATTCCCAAGGATTAGCTTCAAGTTGCTTCATGCCTAGTGAAATACGATGAGTTTCTTGATTAACACGAATAATTTTAACTTTAATTGTTTCGCCAATAGTTAAAACTTCACCTGGGTTATTTACACGACGCCATGCAATATCGGTTACGTGTAATAGACCGTCAATGCCACCAAGATCAATAAATGCACCATAATCAGTGATGTTTTTAACAACACCCTCAACGGTTTGACCTTCTTCAAGCTTTTGCACAATTTCAGTACGTTGCTCAGCACGGCTCTCTTCAAGGATTGCTCGGCGGGAAACAACAATATTACCACGTCTTTTGTCCATCTTAAGAATCATAAATGGCTGCTCAACATTCATCAATGGCGCAATATCACGAATTGGACGAATATCAACTTGAGAACGTGGAAGAAAAGCAATAGCTCCGTCAAGATCAACAGTGAAGCCACCCTTTACTTGATTAAAGATTTTACCATTTACTCGCTCACCAGCTTCGCTAAGTTTTTCAAGATTTAACCAGCTTTCCTCACGACGTGCTTTTTCACGGCTAAGCACTGCTTCACCTGCCGCATTTTCAATGCGATCAATATAAACTTCAACTTCTGAGCCAATTTGCAAAGAACCATCGGTGCCCGCAGCACCAAATTCTTTAAGCGGAACACGCCCCTCAGTTTTTAATCCTACATCAATAATTGCTAAATCATTTTCAATAGTTACAATACGTCCCTTAACAAAAGCACCTTCCATTGGTTCATTATCAACAAATGAATCCATTAAAAGGGCTTCAAAATCTTCTTGTGTCACATCTAGTTGTGTCAAAATATAACTCCATCAATCGTGCGCTGGGCTGGTTAAATTACAAAGCCAAAAATATTAGACTATTTTATGGGTTGCGTTTTGAAAATCAAATTGAAATCAAAACGACCCAGCGCAAAATGGCTAAGAGATTTTTGGTGATTTTTTCGATGAGCCAAAGAGTTAGATATTGCCTTTATAAACCGCTCATTTAGGGGTTGGTTTTGAAAATAAATTAAATAATTATTTTCTGCCCTATTTGGCCATTTTATTATCAACAATCGCAATGGCTTTGCGAAGTGATGTTTCTATATCTAATTTAGAACTATCTAGCAAGTGCGAATCTTGTGCTTCATAAAAATTTCCGCTTGGATTATTTCTATCGCTTTCATCTCGCATGATGATTTGGCGCAATATTTCACCCTCATCTGCCTGTAAGCCTTTGGATAATAACTCTAAATAGCGGCGATTTGCACGGGTTTTAGCATCAGCAATAATGAATAATTTAACGTCAGCATTTGGGCATATACGAGTGCCAATATCACGCCCATCAAGCACTGCACCGCCTTTTTGCTGAGCAAAATCACTCTGATATTGACGTAAAGCCTCTCGAACTTGCTCAATTTTGGCCACTTTTGCAGCAGCATTTGCTATTTCAGGCGTTCCGAGTTTTTTTGCATCAAGTTGAGATTTATCTAAATTATGCGCAATTTTTATTGCCTTTTGTTCAAAATCCTTATCGTCTAGCTGATCCTGCATTGCCTGCCCAATCGCTCGATATAATAGGCCAGTATCTAAATGGGGTAGCCCATAATATTTAGCTAAGCCTTTAGCAATAGTTCCCTTGCCCGAAGCTGCGGGGCCATCAATCGCAATAATCATAATTGCTCCAAAACCTCAAAACTTGCGCCAAGATCAGTAAAATCAGCAATAAAACTTGGATAAGAAGTATCTATAACACTAGCATCATCTATTTCTATAGGGTTTTTTGTTACCATTCCTAGCACTAAAAATGTCATGGCAATACGGTGATCAAGGTGAGCTTTTATTTTAGCACCGCCCTCAATTTCGCTAGCGCCATTTATGATTAAATAATCCTTCCCCTCAACTAAATCAACGCCATTTGCCTTAAGCCCTTTGGCCATTAAAGCTAATCTATCGGTTTCTTTTACTCGCATTTCACCAATGCCAAACATTTTTGTTGTGCCATCTGCAAAAGCTGCTGCTACCGCCAATATTGGATATTCATCTATCATTGATGGCGCACGCTTTGCTGGTACTTCTACACCTTTAAGTTTTGCATATCGCACTCTAACGTCTGCAATTTCTTCGCCACCAGAAATATGCGAATTTAATATTTGAATATTAGCACCCATTTCTATGAGTGTTTTTATCAAGCCAGCACGAGTTGGGTTCATTAGAGTGTTTTTTATTAAAACATCAGAATTTGGAATAATAGTAGCTGCAACGATCGCAAAGGCAGCTGAGCTTGGATCTCCGGGAACAGTTATATCTTGTGCAATAAGTTTAGGATTTGCTTCCATTTCAATTATTATTGCGCCGTTTTCACCATTTTCCATGCTTAGCTTTGCGCCAAAGCCTTGCAGCATTTTTTCTGTATGATCTCGGGTTTTAATTTTTTCTATTACTATGGTTTTATGTTTTGAGTTCAAGCCAGCCAATAAAACTGCTGATTTAACTTGTGCTGATGCCATTGGAACTTGGTAATTTATTGGCTCAAGCTGTTTTGCGCCACGAATAGTAATAGGCAATTTTCCTCCATTATCCTCTAAAACCTCAACACCAATAGATTTAAGCGGATCAAGCACTCGCCCCATTGGTCTTGAACTAAGAGAAGCATCGCCACTAAATTTGGTACTAAAATCATAAGCGCTGACCAGCCCCATGCACAATCTTACGCCAGTGCCAGCGTTGCCAAAATCTATTGTTTTTTGGCTTTTGCTAAGACCTTTTTCTCCAACTCCCTCTATGTGGTAGATATTATTAGTTTTGGTAATTCTTGCACCAAGTTGTCGCATAGCATTTGCAGTTGCAAGTACATCTTCACCTTCAAGCAATCCTTTAACCTTAGTAGTGCCAGAGGCAATAGCGCCAAACATAAGCGCCCGATGGGAAATAGATTTATCTCCCGGTAAAATAATTTCTCCTAATAGCGCAGATTTATTTGCTATAGCAATTACTGGTTGTAATTTTGAGTTTGAAATATTCATAAAAATATGTTCCAAAAATATGCTTTAAGATGGTAAAAATAAAGTATTTTATCTAGCATGAAATAAAGTGGAAATACTATAATATTTATAAAATCAGCAAAAAAATATATTTTAGATTTGACATTAAAGCCAAAATTCATTTATCCGAATTAACAAAGCAGTGATTTGTTTATATTTTTAGGATAAATCCAAATTTATCAATAGGCATATGCTACTAAGAAATTAATTATTAAGATAGGGAATGAAATGGGAAAAGTTGAAAGAGGAACTAAGCGCCAATGCCAAGAGTGCGATGTTAAATTTTATGATCTAAATAAAGACCCTATTATTTGCCCTAAATGTGGCGAAAAATTTACTGTTGTATCAGATGCCCCTGCACCCAAACCAGTTAAAGAAAAAGTAGCTGATAAAGTAAAAGACGAGGGTGAACTATCTAGCGATAGTGATGCACCAGAAATTATTTCACTTGATGATGCCGAAGAAGAAGAAAATGCTGGTGAAGAAATTCCCGATGTTGATGATGTGGAAGTTGATGATAGCGTCAATGCCGACCAGCAAGATACTTTTTTAGAAGAAGATGACGAAGACGCTAAGATTGATCTTGGTGTGTCAACTGATACTGGTGATGAAAATTAATGCCGCTAAATCTAATTTAAGCGACAACTAACCCTAAACATATTTGGGGTTCTTAGGGGCCATAGCTCAGCTGGGAGAGCGCTTCGCTGGCAGCGAAGAGGTCGTCGGTTCGATC
>JAKISM010000020.1 GCA_021648585.1 Devosiaceae bacterium
CAATGTTTCCGGAAGGGTCAAAATATCCCTTTGAAAGAACACGCAAAGCTATTGCTGCAATGGCACCAATGCTTGAAAAAATGCCAAATCAAATTCGTATAAGCGGGCATACTGCGGCGGGTATAAAATATACTAACCCACGTTATGGACGTTGGGAACTTTCATCTGATAGAGCAAATTCTGTTCGAGCAATTTTAGAAGAATTTGGGCTTTCATCGGATAGAATTTACTCGGTTGTTGGAAAGGGTGATGCTGAGCCATTTTTCCCTAATGACCCTTATTTAGCCTCTAACCAACGCATATCAATTTTGCTGGTTAAAGAAAAGCCACCTGTTCCTATTGAATTAAAACCATAAATATAGTTGTTCAAAAATAGAGTAATTTTGTTTTGTCAAAATTTCAATTCTTATATGTTAGAAATAGTGCGAAGGAAATAACATGGCTCAAGATATAAAGAAATTGAACAATATATTATCACTAGCGCCAATTATTCCTGTTATTGTTCTTGATGATGTAAGTAAAGCAAAACCACTAGCTAACGCCTTAGTTGCTGGTGGGCTGCCAGTTATTGAAGTGACATTGCGTACAAAAAATGCCCTAAAAGTTATAAAAGAAATGGCTAAAGTTAAGGGAGCGATTGTTGGCTCTGGTACAATCAGAGATCTTTCTATGATGCAACAATCTATTGATGCTGGTTGTCAATTTATGGTTTCACCTGGCGCACCAAAAAAATTATTAGAACAGGCAAAAGATATTTCTATTCCATTATTACCCGGAGTTGCTAGCGCCACCGAAATAATGGCAGCGTCTGAAATGGGATATAAATACCTTAAATTTTTCCCAGCGGAGGCGCTTGGCGGCGTGAATATGTTGAAAAATTTTATATCCCCATTTCAGGATATTAAATTTTGTGCAACTGGTGGCATTAATGAAAAAAATGCTAGATCCTATCTTGGTCTATCTAATGTGATTTGTGTTGGCGGATCTTTTGTCACGCCAAAAGAAGCAATTATTGCAGGTGATTTTGTAAAGATAGAAAGTCTGGCAAGGGATGCCAAGAAATAAAAGACACTAAGAAATAAAAGACATCAAGAAATAAAAGACACTAAGAAATTAGCAAATTAATCTATCTTCGTTCAAAGGCTAAGCAGTTTGATAAAGCGATTGAGATTTTTTTGTAGCTTATCTTTTTCTTTGTTGCTTAATTCACCAATAAGAGCTTCATCAAGTTGTTGCCAATTTGCTACTAGATTGTTTGACACCTTAAAGCCTTTTTCGCTTAGGCGAGCGGCTGGTTGGTTTTTATTGCCAATTTCTACTCGTTGTAAAATTTCAAGAGCTGCTAGACGATCAAGGCGAGCATCAAGAGCTACTTTATCAAGCGATGTTAAAAGACAAAGATTTTCTTCGCTTTCTCCATTAGGGTTTGATAGCGCAAAAAGAATTGCATCATCTCCCGGAACTAGCCCATGAGATTGCAATGGCACAAGCATAGCTTGGCGTGCGAGATGCCCCGCATTGATAAGATTATAGATGGTGGTTTTGGCGATAGTTTCTTGCATGAAATAATCATAGATGATTTTTTTTATATGTCGAATGGACATTAAATCTACAGTTAATTTGGAGAAAAATGAAAAGCCCCAAAAAGTAAATTTTTAGGGCTTTTCTATAGTCATAAAGTATGGTTATTTTTTGGAAATACGGCCATCCATATAAGGAACATATCCGTTAGATTTAGACAAATAATCAGCTACTACTTCAGCTAGATCTGGGCCATAATCATAGATGTTTCTTGCATCACCAAACATTTTAAATCCATCGCCACCGCTACGAACAAAATTGTTAGAAACAACACCATATTCAGCATTTGGATCAATCGCTACCCAAGAGCCATCTTGTTTTACTTTAACATCGCTAATTCTACCTTCATTTGGAGCAATAGATTGATCCCAAGTAAATGTTAGGCCAGCAACTTGTAAGAAACGCCCTTTAACTTCTTCAACTTGGCTAACGCCATTTTCAAGTGCATTAATTATTGTTTGCCCACTTACCCAAAAAGTTGAAAGAGTGTTTTGGAATGGAAGCACTTGAAATACTTCTCCCATTGTTGTTTCACCAGCATTGATCGATGCTCGAATTCCACCACCATTTTGAATGGCTATAGCAATACCCTGACCTTTAACTCTATCAAGCATTGCATCAGATATTAGATTGCCCATCTGGCATTCTTTAACGCGGCAATTTGCTCTTTCACCATCAATCGCATAATTAGCTTTTGCTACAACTTTTTGACGAATTTCTTCAAGTGGAATTGCCATTTCAGCAACACGGGCTTTTACTGATACTTCTTCAATAACTTTGGCGTCCATAATAATTGGCTCACCAAAGGCTTCAGTAATAATGCCATTATCATCAAAAGTAAGATTTAACTCGCCCAAAAACTTGCCATAGGCAAAAGCTGCAACAAGCGCAGTATCGCCAACCATTGTAGGATAAGGTCCTTCTGCTTTATCTGAAACATTTGAAAGATAAGTATTTGAATGGCCAGCAACTATAACATCAACACCAGTGGTATTTCTTGCTACTTCAAGATCAACATCAAAACCAGAATGGGAAAGAACGATGATTTTGTTTACACCTTGTGCTGTTAATTCATCAACTTGTGCTTGTACAGAAGCAACTGGATCAAAAAAAGTAATATTTTCACCGGGACTAGCAAGTTCATCTGTATCTTGTGGGGTTAGCCCAATAATACCAATTCTTTCTTTTCCTTTTTTTACAATAGTGTATTTTTTCAAAATATCCTTTAATTCTGGCTCATTACTTACATCAGCATTTGACATAACAACTGGGAAATTTACATTTTGCATAAATTCACGCAATACTGACGGACCATCATCAAATTCATGATTGCCAACAGTCATGGCATCATAACCAAGCTCGTTCATCATTTCTGCGGTAAATTTACCCTTATAATATGTGTAAAATAATGTGCCTTGAAACTGATCTCCGCCATCAACTAAAATAGAATTTTCTGCACGAGCGCGAGCATCTTTAATAGCAGTTTCAAGCCGTGCAGAGCCGCCAAAACATTTACCCTCTTCGTTATCTGCGCTTGAGCAAGGGCCGTTAAATCTGCTTATTGGCTCAAAGCGAGCGTGGAAATCATTGGTGTGTAAAATAGTTAGCTTATAGTGAGCAAGCACTGGTGAAGCGCTAAGCCCTACTAAGGCTATTGAGCCTAATAGAGCTGATTTAAGTAGGTTTTTCATAATTTTCTCCCTGTTATGAGCTTTAATGCGAACCTTTTTGATTCTAGTCCTAAAGGTAGCTTAGACAATATATCGTTCACAATCTAGTGATGTAGGGTAATGAAATGATGCATTAAGAACTATTCTGTCCTTAGCAAGCTTGCACAAAGCCATATTGCTACCTACATTAGGTGGATAATTAAATTAACAATGTGATTCTATTATGTAGTTTTGTTTTCGGGAGAAAAAAATGGACGGATTTTCAATTACTCTTATCGCACTAGCGATTTTGCTAATATTGGTATTATTTGCTGGTGCTAAAATTGTGCCTCAGGGTTATAATTTTACTATTGAAAGATTTGGTAAATATACTCGCACCCTAAAACCAGGTCTTAATCTTATTATTCCTTTTATCGATAAAATAGGGCGCAAGCTAAATATGATGGAGCAGGTTTTAGACGTGCCGCACCAAGAAGTTATTACTCGTGATAACGCAACGGTCACTGCGAACGGTATAAATTTCTTTCAAATTTTAGATGCAGCAGAGGCGGCTTATGAGGTTTCTAACCTTGAACATGCCATTCTTAATCTAACTATGACTAATATTAGAACGGTTATGGGTTCTATGACGCTTGATCAACTGCTCTCAAATCGTGATGAAATAAATGAACGTCTTTTAACGGTGGTTGATGCGGCAGTTTCTCCTTGGGGGGTGAAAATTACTCGTATTGAGATTAAAGATATTGATCCGCCAAAAGATATTGTGGCTTCGATGGCACGTCAAATGAAGGCGGAACGTGAGAAGCGTGCGACAATTTTAGAATCAGAGGGCGCACGACAAGCTGAAATTTTACGGGCAGAAGGCGATAAACGAGCGCAAGTGCTTGAAGCTGAGGGTCGTAAGGAAGCTGCTTTTAGAGATGCGGAAGCACGTGAGCGCTTAGCCGAAGCGGAAGCAAAAGCCACAACAATGGTTTCTGAAGCGATTGCAGTTGGCGATGTGCAAGCGATAAATTATTTTGTGGCTAATAATTATATTAAGGCGCTTGAGAGCATTGCAAAATCTCCTAATCAAAAAGTATTGATGATGCCTATTGAGGCGGCAAATGTAATTGGTGCGATTGGTGGTATTGCTGAATTGGCAAAAGAGGCATTTAGTGATGAAACTAAGACAAAATCAAAACGTGCTGGCTCTCGCACTCCAACCACGGGTAAATCATAGGAGGCACTAATGGATTTATTTGCTTTTTTTGCACAATACGGGGCTTGGTCATGGATTGTTGGTGGGTTAATTATTCTAGCGCTTGAATTAATTGTACCGGGTGGCATATTTATCTGGCTTGGCGTTGCAGCCATTGCGACAGGGCTTGTGGTTTTAGTATTGCCAATAGGCTTTGCGGTGCAATGGGTGCTTTATGGTGTTTTGGCACTATCTGGTATTATCCTATGGTTAAAATTTGGTCGTAAAGCTATGAATACAAAAACGGACAGTCCATTTCTAAATAAGCGTACTGAGCGGTTTGTTGGTCGTGAGGCAGTGCTTGAAGAGGCTCTTCGCCAAGGTTTTGGACGAGTGAAAATGGACGACACGACTTGGCGGGTATCAGGTGATGATTTACCTAAAGGGGCACGTGTGAAAATTGTTGGGCACGAGGGTGTCGTTCTAAAGGTTGAAGCCGTAAAATAAGTCGATTACTCTCTTATATTTTTCTCTTATATATTTTTCTTGGCTTTATTGTGTGATTGAGGGATAATGTTTGAATTATGTTCAAACGATTTTTTGCAATATTTTTGATATGTTTTGTGGGTGTGATTTTTCCTGCTAATGTTTTTGCGCAACAGCGAATAGAAGTGGCTCAAAATAGCTCACCAACTTTGTGGGATTTATTATTTGGCCCGCCAAAAGAGCAGGTAGTTCCTCAAAAGATTAAAAAACCCACCGTTCGAAGAGTTGCGCCCAATGTTGTTAGTGCGCCTCCTGAAAAAGTTGAAATTGCAAAAGCACCTGATGCCAGCAGATTAATGGTAATAGGAGATTCACTAGCTGTTGATTTAGCTAAATCCCTTACTCGTTTTTATGTTGATGATCCTAATTTGGTAATTATCTCAAAAGGAGTTGGCTCTTCTGGATTTGTTCGAGATGATTTTTATGATTGGGGTGAAGCACTTAAAAATGAAATAGAGTTAGATAGTTTTGATATTTTAGTGGTTTTTATGGGGATTAATGATAGGCAGCCATTAATGGTTGAGCAAACGAGCGCCCAACCATTAAGTGAAGCATGGCGTGGTGCTTATACTCAGCGTCTATCGGAATTTTTAAGTCAATTAGCAAGTGCTAATAAGCCAGTAATTTGGTTAGGAATGCCGCCAATGGCTCCGCCAAAATTTTCGGCATCACTTGCGCAAATTTCAGCATTGCAAAAATTAGCAAGTTTTTCAGCTGGGGCGGATTTTATAGATATTTATGAGCGTTTTACAGATGAGAATGGGAAATATATTTCTCAGGGGCCGGATATAAATGGGCAACAAGTGCTAATGCGTAAGTCTGATGGCATACATTTTTCACGAGCTGGTTCTGATAAATTGGCATTTTATATTAATCAATCTTTGAAAGGTTTTTATCGTAGTGGAACGATTAGCCTAGCAATTATTGATCCGCTTGAGGGCACTGATGCAGGAGCGTTACAGCGCTTGCCATTTCAAGGGTTAGGGCAATTAAGATTGTTGCAAGTTGCAGGAGCTGCTCTAACAATTAATAAGGAAGCTCAAAGGGCAAGCGAGTTATTGCTTGATTTAGAAATAACTCCTGCTCCTAGCAATATTAATTTTTCTAATGCTCCGCTTGGGCGAGTTGATGCTTTTGTTGAACTAAAAGAATAAATCAAGAGCCTTCTATAGAGGTAAATCAGTTCTGCCCATTAGGTTCAAATCAATGGAACGGGCTGCTTGGCGACCCTCTCTTATTGCCCAAACAACTAATGATTGCCCACGCCGCATATCACCTGAGCAATATACCCCATCAACAGAAGTTTTATAGGTAAATTCATCTGCTAATAGGTTTTTGCGTGCATCTAAATCTGCTCCTAATTCTTCTAACATTCCCTCAAATATTGGGTGGGCAAATCCGATAGCCATTAATACTAAATCAGCTTTTATATTAAATTCTGTGCCCTTAATTGCTTGGCGCTTTTCGTCAACTTTAGTGCATTTTACAAAAGAAGCTTGCCCATTCTCATTGCCAATTATTTCCATGGTTGCGGTTGAGAACTCTCTGATTGCCCCTTCGGCTTGCGAAGAAGATGTGCGCATTTTTATTGCCCAAAAGGGCCAAGACGATAATTTATCTTCTTTAATTGGAGGTTGTGGGCGAATGTCTAATTGGGTTACTGCAATAGCGCCTTGACGAATAGCAGTGCCAACACAATCTGATGCAGTGTCGCCGCCGCCAATTACTACTACATGCTTATTGGCGGCGCTAATTGGTTGAATATGGCTAACATCTTCATTTTCATTTATGCGGTTTTGTAATATTAGATAGGGCATGGCATAATGCACGTTTGAAAGTTCAGCTCCTTTGCAGCCAACTTCACGTGGGTGTTCTGATCCACCGCATAAAAGCACCGCATCATGGTTGTCTTGTAGCATTTTTAATGAGCGGGTTACGCCAATATTTTCGTTAAAATGAAAGATAACACCCTCTGCTAATAATTGCTCAATACGAAAATCAATATGGTGTTTTTCTAGTTTGAAATCAGGAATGCCATAGCGCAAAAGACCGCCCGGTTTTGCTTCTCTCTCAAAAATATGTACCTCGTGCCCAACTCTGGTTAGTTGTTGTGCTGCTGCAAGGCCTGCAGGGCCAGAGCCAACTATTGCAACTTTTTTACCTGTTGCTTTTTTAGAGGGGCGGGGGATAACCCAGCCGTTTTTTATAGCATTATCAGCTATTGCTTGTTCGATAGTTTTTATTGAAACAGGGCTATCTTCTAGGTTAAGCACACATGCTTCTTCGCATGGGGCAGGGCAGATACGGCCAGTAAATTCAGGGAAATTATTGGTTGAATAAAGCGAGCGAGTGGCTTCTTCCCAATTTCCATTATAGATTAAATCGTTCCAATCTGGAATTTGATTATGGACAGGGCAACCAGTATCACCATGACAATAGGGTACGCCACAATCCATGCAACGAGCCGCCTGATCGATAATACGGCTGTTTGACATAGGAATAGTAAATTCACCCTGATGGCGTATTCTATCGGAAGCTGGCTCTTTTCGATTTTGCTCACGATCAATTTCTAAGAAGCCTGTTATTTTACCCATTTTTATTGGCTCCCATTTTTAAGTTTATTCTTATTATGTTTTCTTTGTTCCATTTCTCTAATAGCGCGCGCATATTCAACGGGCATTATTTTTACAAATTTGGAGCGAAAATCAAGCCAATTATCAAGCATGTTTTTTGCCAAAGTTGAGCCAGTATAATGCACATGGTTTGATAATAATTGTTGTAATCTTTCGTCGTCATGGCGTGACATATCGCCTGATACATCAACTCTTCCGTGCCATTCAAGATCGCCGCCATGATGGTGGAAACGGCGCATGAGATCTTCTTCTTCAACCACAGGTTCAAGGTCGACCATTGTTAGGTTACACCTATTTTCAAATGTGCCGTCCTCATCAAATACATAGGCAATGCCGCCCGACATGCCAGCTGCAAAATTGCGCCCAGTATTGCCAAGTATAACTACAATGCCGCCAGTCATATATTCACAACCATGATCGCCAGTGCCTTCAACTACCGCAATAGCACCAGAATTACGAACGGCAAAACGCTCCCCTGCATGACCTCTAAAATAACATTGCCCAGAGGTTGCGCCATAAAGCACCGTGTTGCCAACAATTATAGATTGCTCAGGAATAATATTAGTATTTTGTGGCGGACGAACAATAATACGCCCCCCTGAAAGCCCCTTGCCAACATAATCATTGGCCTCTCCTTGCAAATCAAAAGATATTCCCTTGCTTAAAAATGCACCAAAACTTTGCCCCGCAGTGCCCTCAAAATTAACTGAAATTATATCATCACTTAAATTTTCATTTTCATGCGCCTTAATAAATTCTCCCGATAGCATTGCGCCCGTTGAGCGATTTAATGACTTAATAGGCATTGCAATTTTTACTGGCTGCTTATTTTTTAGAGCTGGCTTTGCTTGTTTAATTAGCTCCCTATCAAGCACATCATCAATTTCATGGTTTTGCAAAATTGAATGGTGGATTGTATTTCCTTTTGCAGGTTTTGGTTTAAAGAATAATTTTGCTAAATCTAAACCTTGCGCCTTCCAATGATCGCTTAATTTATGTTGGCTTAAAAGATCAGAGCGCCCAACAAGCTCGTTTAGGTTTTTTGCGCCCATTTCAGCCATAAGAATACGCAATTCTTCAGCTACAAAAAAGAAGTAGTTAATGACGTTTTCTGGTGTGCCAATGAAGCGTTTGCGCAAAACTGGATCTTGCGTTGCAATGCCTACGGGGCAAGTATTGAGGTGGCATTTGCGCATCATAAGGCAACCAGCGGCAATTAGTGGGGCGGTGGCAAAGCCAAATTCATCGGCGCCAAGTAAAGCCCCCATTAAGACATCACGCCCTGTTCTTAGACCGCCATCAACTTGTAGCACTATTCTTGAACGTAAATTATTCATCACCAAAGTTTGGTGGGTTTCTGCTAAGCCAATTTCCCATGGCGAGCCTGCATTTTTAATTGAGGTGAGGGGGGAAGCGCCTGTTCCACCATCATAACCAGAAATAGTAATATGATCAGCTTTTGCTTTAGCTACTCCAGCCGCAACTGTGCCTACTCCAACTTCTGAAACTAGTTTTACTGAAATATCTGCAACAGGATTGACGTTTTTAAGATCATAAATTAGTTGTGCTAAATCTTCGATTGAATAGATATCGTGATGGGGGGGAGGGGAAATAAGTCCAACCCCTGGAGTTGAATGACGAGTTTTAGCAATTACCCAATTTACTTTATGACCTGGTAATTGACCCCCTTCACCCGGTTTTGCCCCTTGTGCAACTTTTATTTGAATCATATCAGCATTGACCAAATATTGCGTGGTTACGCCAAAGCGCCCTGAGGCAACTTGTTTGATTGCAGAGCGCATTGGGTTTTGCGAGCCGTCTGGCAATGGCTTAAAGCGTTCAACATCTTCTCCACCCTCCCCAGTATTAGATTTCCCGCCAATCCTATTCATGGCAATGGCAAGGGTTGAATGTGCCTCGTGTGAAATTGAGCCATAAGACATAGCGCCAGTTGAAAAGCGCTTAACAATTTCGCTAGCTGGCTCTACTTCGTTTATATCTATTGCTTTATTTAGCGGCTTTACATCAAATAAAGAGCGAATATTAAGGGCTTTTGAATTTTGTGAATTTATTTCTTTTGCAAATTCATTATAATGATTTTGCGCTTTTTCATCTAAATCACCCTTAAAGCGAACGGCATGTTGTAAATTAACTATCGCCTCAGGTGTCCAAGAATGAGCCTCGCCACGCATTCTAAAAGCATATTCTCCACCAACTGTTAAAGTGCGTTTTAGAATAGCGTTTTCACCAAAAGCTAAACTATGGCGGCGGACGGTTTCAATAGCTACTTCACCAAGTCCAACCCCTTCAATAGAAGTTGGTGTGCCAAAAAAGAACCTATCAACAAAATTTTGATTTAGACCAACTGCATCAAAAACCTGAGCGCCGCAATATGATTGAAAAGTTGAAATGCCCATTTTTGACATGACTTTTAATAGGCCCTTACCAATCGCTTTAATATAGCGCTCAACAACTTCATATTTATCAACCTCTGGTGGAAATTGCTTTTCTGAATGCATTGCGGCTAATGTTTCAAAGGCAAGATAGGGATTAATAGCCTCTGCGCCATAACCAGCAAGCACTGCAAAATGATGAATTTCACGTGCTTCACCTGTTTCAACAACTAGGCCAGATGAGGTTCTTAAACCTTTTCTTATCAGATGATGGTGTACCGCTGCTGTCGCTAATAGGGCAGGAATTGCAATCCGGGTTTCTTGCACTAATCTATCAGAAAGAATGATGATATTATAGTTGCCCATAACAGCTTTTTCGGCCTTTTGACAAAGCTCTTTTAGTGCCCCATCCATACCTTTTGCGCCTTTTTGCGCATTATAAGTAATATCAAGAGTTTTGGCTTGAAATTGGTTATCGCCAATTTCAGAAATAGTGCGGATTTTTTCTAAATCTTCATTGGTTAGAATTGGTTGGCGAACCTCTAAACGTTTTAGATTTGAAAGACCTTTTAGATCAAAAATATTGGGGCGTGGGCCAATGAAAGAAACTAGCGACATTACTGATTCTTCACGTATTGGATCTATTGGTGGATTGGTAACTTGTGCAAAATTTTGCTTGAAATATGTATAGAGCAATTTTGATTTATTAGAGAGAACAGAAATTGGAGTGTCTGTTCCCATTGAGCCAGTATTTTCTTGCCCTGTTGTGGCCATTGGCGACATTAAAAGCTTTAGATCTTCATGTGAATAACAAAATGCTTGTTGCCTATCGAGCAACATTTCTGAAGATTTGGGAGCTTTAGCTGTAACTTTTGGCAAGTCTTCAAGAATAATTTGCGTTTGGCTTAGCCATTTTTCATAAGGATATCTTGTTGCAAGAGTTTTCTTAATTTCATCATCAGAAATAATGCGTCCCTCTTGCAAATCAATTACCAACATTTTACCCGGTTGCAAACGCCACTTATTGATGATTTCACTTTCATCAATATCAAGAGTTCCAGCCTCTGAAGCTAATACTATTAAATCATCTTTGGTGCTATAATAACGTGCTGGGCGCAAACCGTTCCTATCAAGAGTTGCAACAATATAACGACCATCAGAAAGTGCCATAGCAGCAGGCCCGTCCCACGGCTCCATCATAACGGCATGATAGGCATAAAAATTTCGCCGCTCTTCATCCATTAAAGGATTATTTGTCCAAGCCTCTGGAATTAACATCATAGCGGCATGAGGCAGTGAGTATCCACCACGAACTAAAAATTCTAACGCATTATCAAAACAAGCAGTATCGGATTGACCTTCATAAGAAACTGGCCAGATTTTTGATATGTCCTCGCCAAATAATTCTGATTTTACTGAGGTTTGGCGAGCTGCCATCCAGTTTACATTACCACGTATTGTGTTGATTTCACCATTATGAGCGGTGAGGCGATAGGGGTGTGCTAGTTTCCATGATGGGAAAGTATTAGTTGAAAAACGCTGATGAACTAAGGCTAAAGCTGAGATAAAATCTTTATCATGTAAATCAGGATAAAACGCACCAAGTTGATAGGCTAAAAACATGCCTTTATAAATGATTGTTCGGGCAGAAAAAGAAACGAAATAAAATCCAGTGTCGCTAAATGTTTGTGGGAGTTGTTTATAAATAGTGTTTGATATTTGCTTTCTAGCGGTTAGCAACTTGCGCTCAAATGTCTCTATTCTCATTAAAGAAGGGCGAGCGATAAATGCTTGTTCAATAATTGGTTGAGAGGCAATTACTGCTTTTGAAAGACAAGAATTATCAAATGGAACAGTACGCTCGCCTAAAAATTCTAATCCCTCTTCTTTTAGAGTGGCTTTGAAAATCTCATTGCATTTGTCTCGTAATTTTTTATCTGATGGATAAAAAATCATCGCAATGGCATATTCGCCCTCGCCAGTTAGATCAAAACCAACGGATTTTTGAAAAAAATCATGTGGGATTTGCACTAACATACCAGCGCCATCACCCATTAAAGGGTCTGCGCCAACCGCACCACGATGGGTGAGGTTTTCAAGCATTTCCAGCCCTTTTTCAATAATATTGCGTGATTGTATGTTTTTTACATTGGCGATAAAACCTACACCACAAGAATCATGTTCATTTGCGCTATTATATAGGCCTTGATTATGTAGGCCTTGCGATTGGTTTTTTGCGTTAATGCTCACTCTGTCTGCCCTTGTTGATTTATTAGTTTAACTCAATTTTGGGTTTTATTCATACAAAAATATTGCTTTTCCAAATATTGGCTATTGCTACTAAATGAGACAGCTAGATATCAGGTTTTTGTTAATTGGACAATAGTGCTGTCCTTTTTTCTGCATTGTTAATTTTATTGAGTGCACAATCAAAAAGGGCACAATCTTGTTAGATTGCGCCCTTGATAAAAGAAATTAGAATTTGCTGCTAATTTACAGACTTAGACTTTAATTTATCTTTTGCATTTGATTTGTCATTAATTACTATTTGGCGAGATTTTTTGCTTTCTGGCACTTCGCGTTTTAGCTCAATATTAAGTAGGCCATTTTCAAGCCTAGCATTTGAAACTTCTACATAATCGCCTAATTGAAAGCCAAGTTCAAAACTACGCTCCGCTATGCCACGATGTAAAAATTCACGATCTTCATTGTCTGTACTAGGTTCTTTTGCGCCTCTTATTGATAATGAATTTTCTTTTGTTTCAATAGAAATATCATCAATGGAAAATCCTGCAAGGGCTATTGATACTAGCCAAATATCGTTCTCAATTAGTTCAATATTATAGGGGGGATAGGATTTCGTTTCTTGTCCAACAAGATTATCAAGACTATCAAATAGACGATCAAACCCTACCGTTGAGCGAAGAAATGGTGAAAAATCTAAATTTTGCATATGTAGTTCTCCTTCATGTTTTGAGCAACTTCAGTTTTTCTGATTTGCGCTCCCTTAAAGGCAAGCGAAAACAGCGTGCTTGATTGAAATGTAGGTATGTTAAATTTTGTTTCAAGGTTTGGTTGGGTTTTGTTTTATTTATCTCACGCTAGTTCGCTTTGCTCACGCTCCGATGGGGCGGCGCTAGCGCCGGCGAGCCCAAAGCTCGCTGTCCTGATAGATAGAGTGTTAAGCACGTGCTTTTTTATTTATTCTTGCCGTCCCCGCCTGCCCACCGAAGCCTTGGCGTAGGTGGGACACCCCCGCCGTTTATTCTTTTCCCATGCCTCACACTGAGAGGCTTTCTTATGCTCACGCCGCTTGGGCTTTTCTTTCCGCTCACGCCGCTTGGGCTTTCTTTTCCGCTCACGCCGCTAGGGCTGGTTTTTCTGAATATGAGATGAATGAGTTTGCAAGTGTTGGTTCATATTGGTTTTGCTAAATATGTTTTGTGCAATCAAATAAAGCGTTTTGCTTTTATGTACGACCTAAAAGATACCGCAAGCCCCCCGCCGGTATCTTAATAATAAAAGCTGGTGCTATTGAATATTCAATTCACCAGCTTTTTTATTACCTTTATTGATATATTGCTTTTTGGCTATTTCAAAGATAAACAACATAATCTATCAATGAAATTTATTTTACATTTTAAGTACGAGATATTTATGAATATAATTGTTGACCCGAACGGCCCCAAACTTTGCGATGTAGCATCTAGTCCAATACCGCAGGGTGCTAGGGTGAGTTATATGAAAACTAGCGATAATGTTCGCCTTAGATATGCCCTTTGGCGGCCTGTTAATGGTGGCGATAAGGGTACTGTTTGTTTGGTGCATGGGCGCACTGAATTTATTGAAAAATATTTTGAAACAATAAATGATTTTCTTAAGCGTGGTTTTGCTGTTGCGACATTTGATTGGCGTGGGCAGGGGGGCTCGGATCGCTTAATTAGAAATAAAAAACTCGGCTATGTTGATCAATTTGATGATTATTTAGTTGATTTACAAAGTTTTTATGATGAAATTTTAATGCCAGATTGCCCACCACCCTATTATTTGGTTGGTCATTCTATGGGCGGTCTGGTTTCTTTAATGTCTGGGGCACGTGATCGTTTGATGTTTGATAGAATGTTTTTATCCGCCCCTATGGTTGAGATAACGGGGCAGCATATTTCTATGGCAGGAATGGCAAATGTAGCTGAGGCGATTTGTTATGTTGGTTTGGGCAAAATACCTGCGTCATCAAATAGTAATTTCATGACCAGTGATAAGAAATTTGCTGGAAATAACCTAACTTCAGATTATACTCGCTATATGAAATCGGTAGATATTTTTAATTCTTATCCAGATTTAGAAATCTTAGCACCAACTTTTCGCTGGGCGGCATCGGCGTTTCGTGCCATGGCCTATGTTGGAAGTGATGATTTTCCAAAGAAAGTAAATGTACCAGTATTAATGCTAGCAGCAGCTCGTGATGAAGTTGTTTCAAGCGCTGCTATTGAGCATTTGGGTCTAAGTATGAGAGTTGGCAGGCACGCAGTTATTGGTGCGGCTCGACATGAATTATTTATGGAAAATGATGACATTAGAGCGCAGGTATTTGCAGCTTTTGATGCTTTTGTTACTGAGCAGACGAAGTAATGGTTTGGTTGCTTTAGCTAGTTTGTTGCTTTACTTGCCGTAACGTACGGTACGATGTAAGAAGTACTGTTTTGTTGAGCAATGCTAAAAGTGAAAAGAGGTTTTATAGCGATTCTTCAAATTCAGCTTGAGACAGCAGTAAAAAATGAAATATCAAGATGTCTATGAAAACTAGGGCGTACTAGGGTTTATTCTTCACAAAGCGCATCAAATTTGGCAATAAATGCTTCTTGCAGACTTGCATTTGCTTTTAGTTCTTCACCATATTTTTTTATATATTGTTCAAAAGCTGATTGAAGATTGTTTCGATATAATATTTTTTCTTTGTTCTTGCCACCCCAACTAATTATCGCATCGGAATCAGATTTGGCACGAATCTTCCAACTCTCCTTGGTGCGAGCATCATGTAACAAAGCACACCTGACATCCTTATAAAAACTATCTGCTTTATTAGTTGAATTAAAATCTGCATTGAATGGCTTATTATTTTTAAGGAAATCTTTGAAAATTTTAGCACTGCTGACATAGTTCTCATTCGTTATGATTTTTCTAGAACAGCCTTCTTGAGAACAGTCCTTTATTTTTAGCTCCTCGCATATAACACCATCACGAATTGACGCCAAAAATTCTATTAGGCTACATTGCAAGGTAACGATAGAGAATCCTTCCCCTTTGTTTTTGCCGTGTTTTTGCAAGAGTTTGATAGGTTCAAAATATCTTGTTTCAATTCTTGTAACGAAGAATGTTTTATAGGCTTGTTCCCAGTTCTCTGGCTTGCCTACTTCAAGGGTTTTCTCCATAACTCTCCAATCTGCAACGCTGAGATGTCCTGCAATTTTCATATCCCAACCCCCTTTTATAAAAACATCGCCCCAACTCTCTCTCAACAAACATAGCGCTTTATCATTTCGCTCATTATTGGGGTCACGATCAGCTTGAATTGCCACTAGATTGGTTAAATAAGTAGCTGGTAAACTCGATTGTACTGCGCCCCATAAAACCAACTGTTTATACCAACTATATGGTCTTAATTTTCTCCCAGTTGCCCCAGATTTAGCAAAATATGTCGTGGTTTCTATTTCATTATTATTATCTGATTGCACAACAACAAAATTGTCTATTCTTGTATAACCGTTTCCCTCTGCTCTATCTAACTTGGATCGCTCCTTTTCATCGATCTGGAAAAGAGCGCCATATAATTTTTTGGTGCAATATCGATTTTCGACAATGGTTGCTTTTCCAGAACAATCTTTGCTACGTTTGTTAAAATTCAATTCATAACCACAAACATAGGCTGGAGATATATATTCAGCCGATTCGCAGCGTTCTTTTAATCGCTCTAAAAGCATATTCGAGCCGTAAGCGAAGTATGTAAACTTTTTCATATAATTATAGTAACATAGATTTAGGTATTCTGAATACTGTTCTCGATGCATTTATTCATTCCCCTAGGTGTCACCCCGCAAAAGAGCTTATCAATATTTATTGCCGTACCGTACGGTACGGCAAACGAAGTAAGAAATGTGTGAGTGAATTAGCGAGCTGGTTTGAGAATGACAGAGGCGGCTGTTATTGCTCTAACCCAAATGTTTCTGCAAAAATCAGAACGTCATCTGCATAGGTTAATTGGCTTAGCCAAATAATTCATCTACTAAATCATTTGCGTCTTCAATATTTGTTAAATCTTCTTCAGTTTCAGAGCGTCGTTCTTCTCCAGAATAATTTGCCATTTTATGCCTTCGTCTATCAGGGCCAAAATAGCGATTTGTTCGAATGAATTTTCTTGGGCGTTCAATAGTTTCAACAATTCTTGTATATAGGTCTTTTGCGCATAGGGGCTTGCGTAAAAATTCGCTAATCCCAGCATCACGAGCGGTTTCGATACGCCATTTTTCGGTATAGGCTGAAAGCATAATAACTGGAACAAAGCGATTTGGACTGTCTTCTGCACCACGCAAAAGTTCAACCAACTCAACTCCATTTAATGTTTCAAGCGCGTAATCAACAATAACAAGATCAATTAGATGAGTGTTGAGCTCTTCAAGCGCCACTGCGCCATCATTTGCCTCACGAATATTAGAAATGCTAAAACCGCGCAACATAGCACGGACAATTTTAAGCATATATTGGTTGCTATCGACTATTAAAACATTAAGCGCCGACATATCGATAATACGCATCGTTGTCTTCCAAAAAGATTAGGCACTATTGTGCTAATATTTAAGGTGAGAATCGGTAAATCTTTAGCTAGGTGGGAATACTAGGTTGCTTTACGGTAAAATTTTATAGCTTATTGACAGGACTAATTGTTGGCCTTATGTTTGCGCAAAATTCGCGGCAGTTTAATTGCTGGAAATATTAAAGGTAATGATTATGAAAGTTCGTAATTCTCTTAAAGCCCTAATGGGTCGTCATCGTGATAATAAATTAGTGCGCCGTCGTGGCCGTACATATATTATCAATAAGGTGAATAAGCGCTTTAAAGCACGTCAGGGCTAAAAGTCTAAATTTGATTTTAATATTAGGCCGCTAAAATATGCGGCCTATTGTTGTTTATTCATCTGTCTTTTTCACAAAAGCAATGCGTATCATATTTGTAGCACCCGGTGTGCCAAGAGGTACGCCAGCGGTTATGGCTATGCGCTCCCCAACTTGAGCAAAGCCTTCTTGTAGGGAAATTGATGACGCTCTTGAAACCATATCCTCAAGATCTTTCGCATCTTCTGTTTGCACACAATGAAGTCCCCATACTAATGATAATCGCCGAGTTGTTCTTAGGTTTGGCGAGAGAGCAATGATTGGGATTGCGGGGCGCTCACGTGCGGCTCTTAGGCCAGTTGAGCCAGAAGATGTGTAAGTAACAATAGCGGATAGATCTAAAGTTTCGGCAATTTGTCTTGTGGCCGCTGATATAGCGTCAGCAGCTGTTGGCTCTGGCTTGGTTGCTTGCGCACGAATAATAGATTGGAAATTATCATCACCCTCAACAGCAACTGCTACATTATCCATAGTTTTGACGGCCTTTACAGGATAATCGCCAGCAGCACTTTCAGCTGAAAGCATAATAGCGTCTGCTCCCTCAAAAACCGCAGTTGAAACATCTGACACTTCGGCACGTGTTGGAACGGGCGAAGTTATCATTGATTCGAGCATTTGCGTGGCAACTACAACAGGTTTGCCATGTGCACGAGCTAATCTTACCATTCGCTTTTGTAAACCCGGAACTTCTTCAAGCGGCATTTCAACACCAAGATCACCACGAGCAACCATTATGGCATCGCTCAATTTGATGATTTCTTCGAGGCGAGAGATGGCTTGCGGTTTTTCAATCTTTGCTAAAATACCCGCACGACCTTTTACTATTTTTCGAATTTCATAAATATCTTCAGGGCGTTGAACAAAAGAAAGCGCAATCCAATCAGCTTCATTTTCTAGTGCTTTTTGTAGATCTGCTTTATCTTTTTTGGTTAGCGAACTCATGCTCAAAATACTATCAGGTACGCTAACACCTTTTTTATTTGAAAGTTTTCCGCCATGAACAATGATTGTTTTAATTTTGTCTTTTGTCAGATCAGTGACTTTTAGATGAATTTTACCATCATCAAGCAATAATCTATCGCCAATAGAAACAGATTTAAAAATTTCTTTATGAGGCAAATAAACCCGAGAGCTGTCTCCATCTTTTTTATTATTATCAAGAATAAATTCATCACCTGCAATGATGTTTGAATAGCCATCAATAAAAGTGCCAATTCGTAATTTTGGCCCTTGCAAATCAACCAAAATCCCAAGAGGGTGGTCGATTTTCTTTTCAACATTTCTGATATACGAAACAGTCCTTGCCAAAACCTCATGGCTGGCATGGCTCATATTAATGCGAAAAACATCAGCACCAGCTTGTGCTAATTGCATTATTATTTCTTCTTTGTCAGAAGCGGGGCCAAGAGTTGCTAGAATTTTTATACGTCTATTTCGTTTCATTTTATCTTACATTTGCTCTTTGTCAGTTTCCAGGTTTATTGTGTCAGGTTTAACGTTTATTGTGTCAGGTTCAACTTCTGAAGTGTTAGATATTTGCTCTTCTCTTAGTTCCAACGTCCAGTTAGCTTCGTTTTTAGTATCAATCTCAAAAAAACCTGTGCGCTCATATCCACGAGCAAGGCAATCATCTACACTAAAGATAGTAAAAGTTTCATCACGAGTGCAAAGATAAACTGGTCCATCCCATGCACCGCCGCCAATATCATCAACGGCAAATAAATAATAAAACCTTGAATTAAGATCACCTTGAAAAACTGTAACACAATCATTGCTAGCAGCCAACCACCATCCCTCTGATTGCCACCCCCGCTCAGCACGATAGCCAAGTGAAATATTTATTTGATTGGCTGTCTTGTTGCAAATCCGTAAATCAGCTTTTGCTGGACTTGTAAAAAACATAGTTGCCAAGAACATAGTAGAAAACAACAAAGTGAATATAATTAATGGTGAGGATTTTGAATTGTTCAATTTGTTGATTCGCATTTATTATTAGTTCTTTCTTGTGCCAAAAATATAGGGGTTAAGTCAATTAAGTATTATCATATAATTGAATTTAGAAAATACTATAGATTTGGCAAAATTGGGGAGAGATATAAAAATGCTTGATTGATGCGATAATCTAATGTTGATACAGACTATAAAAACATAGGAGAAAACATGTCAGAGCATGGTGTAGCAAAAGATCAGTTACGTTCAATTATTGATCGTATTGAGAGACTTGAAGAAGAAAAAAAGACAATTTCAGATGATATTTCAGAAGTTTATGCGGAGGCTAAAGGAAATGGCTTTGATGCTAAAATTTTGCGTCAAGTTGTGCGTATTAGAAAAATAGATAAAGCTGAGCGTCAAGAGCAAGAAGCGATATTAGATTTATATATGCACGCACTTGGTATGATACCAGATGTTGGCTAGGTTTTTGAGTTAAGCTTTATTATCTAAATTTGAATTTATAAAATTAGAAGCTTTATCATCAGCTTTAATGGCCTTTAGAGCGGTTGCAACAATGCTTTTTTCATCAAGCCCTGCTTGTTGATAGAGCTGTTGCTGGGTTGCATGTTCATCAAACCTATCTGGTATCATTAGCGGTCTAAACTTTAGCCTCCCATCAAGCAAAGCATTTTTTGTTAAAAAAGTTGCAACATGGCTGCCAAAGCCGCCAATGCTACCCTCTTCAACGCTTAGCAATAATTCGTGGTTCTTGGCTAAATCTTTTATTAGTTGCTCATCAAGCGGCTTTAGGAAACGAGCATCTACCACAGTACAAGAAAGCCCGAAATTTTCTAGGGTTTTTGCAGCTTTAAGACATTGCTCAAGATGCGCACCATAAGAAACTATGGCAATGCTTGTGCCTTCTTTTACAATACGCCCTTTACCTATTTCTATAATTTTACCCTCGCTTGGTAATTCAATCCCAACCCCTTCACCACGTGGATATCGAAAAGCGATTGGGCCTTCATTATAGGCGGCGCTAGTTGTTACCATATTTTGTAATTCAGCTTCATTTGATGCTGCCATTAAAACCATATTTGGAATAGCACCAAGAAAGGCATTATCATAATTGCCAGCATGAGTTGGCCCGTCCGCTCCAACAAATCCAGCCCTATCTATGGCAAAGCGAACGGGGAGTTTTTGCAAAGCAACATCATGGATTATTTGATCGTAGGCACGTTGTAAAAAAGTTGAATAAATGGCGACAAAAGGTTTTAGCCCCTCGCACGCCATGCCTGCTGCAAAAGTTACGGCGTGCTGTTCGGCAATGCCAACATCAAAACATCTTTTTGGGAACATTTCTTCAAACCTATCAAGCCCTGTTCCGCTTGGCATGGCGGCGTGAATTGCTACTATCTTATCATCTTTTTTTGCTTCATTAATTAAAGAAGAAGCAAACACAGACGTATAAGAGGGGGCATTGCTTATGGTTTTTGTTTGCGCACCAGTTATTATATTGAACTTTCCAACACCATGAAATTTATCTTTTGCATTTTCTGCAGGCTTATAGCCTTTGCCTTTTTTTGTGACGACATGAATTAAAAATGGACCGTTTTTACTATCACGCACATTGCGTAAAACGGGCAGGAGATGATCTAGATTATGTCCATCGACAGGGCCAACATAATAAAACCCTAACTCTTCAAATAAAGTGCCGCCTGTAAAAAACCCACGAGCATATTCTTCAGTTTTTCGTGCCTTATCATGGATAAAGGCAGGTAATTTTTGGGTAATAGATTTTGCAACTTCTCGTACTGAGCGATAAGCTCTTGAAGAAACAAGGCGTGCCAGATAGGCGCTCATTGCCCCTGTTGGAGTTGCAATAGACATATCATTATCGTTAAGAATGACTATTAAACGTGCATCCATTGCACCAGCATTATTCATAGCTTCATAAGCCATGCCAGCGCTCATTGCTCCATCGCCTATCACGGCAATTACATTTCGCTCTGTTTGAGATAATTCTGAGCCAACTGCCATGCCAAGACCTGCAGAAATTGAGGTTGAGGAGTGGCCTGTACCAAATGGATCAAATTCGCTCTCAAAGCGGTTGGTAAAACCAGACAATCCACCCTTTTTGCGTAAATTTAAGAATTGATCTTTGCGTTTGGTAAGAATTTTATGAGGGTAGGACTGATGCCCAACGTCCCAAATTAGCCTGTCATGAGGAGTGTTGAACACATGATGTAAAGCTACGCTAAGCTCAACAACGCCTAGGCCTGCGCCCAAATGCCCGCCAGTTTTTGATACGCTATCAATAAGCTCTGATCGAACTTCATTTGCTAGTTGCCCCAACTCTTCATGCGTTAGTTTGCGAATTTCGCTTGGGTCTTCTAGCCTATCTAGAATAGCTGTTTTTGGTGTTTCATTCACTGTTCAAAATCACTAAATAATAAATTATATAGCTATTTAACAGAATATGGTAATCTTTGTAAGTATTAATTACCTTGAAGCTACAATTAATTTTGCGCCAGTTTTGAATCTGAATATGTTCATATTATTAGTATTATTCTGTAAGAAACCAACCTTATTCCAATATGAACCAAGCTCTAGATCTGGATTAAAGTCAGCTTCATCGGGTTCGTATATAAAAGCATATCGGCTAGAAGTTATTGAACGAGGGTCAGTAAAAGTTTGTGCTACATGCTCAAGATCTGGTGCAATAAGTGAAATTTGACGTTGAGGATAATTTTGGACTTCTATGATTTTTTTAGGAGGGGATTGAGTTAGAGTAACGATGTCCCATGTGCTTTCAATTAGTCCTGATAATTGGTTGCTTCTTATATCTGGTGATATGGAAGCAGTTACAATTTCATCATTTGCGGTTTTAGAGTTCTCATTCACAAGCGAGCTAGTGCTAATAGATGATGAAACTTCTGGCGCAAATGCTGTTAGAAGAGAATTATTGGCTTGCCTAGTTAGTAGGACTCTAGGGGCTGGTGACGAATTCTCATCAATAGCTGCAATAGCAAAATTATCATTGGGGTTTTGTTGTGTTTGAGTGCTGACGAGGAAATCTGGTCTTGGTGCAGGAGCAGGGGCAGAGGCAAGGGCTACCGAATTTGTGCTGGCAAGCAAGACATTATTTTGTATTGGTCGTGTCATTGGAATTGGCGCTGATTTAGGAGCTCTAGAACTTACTGGCCTTGTTGTTACTTGACGTTGAGTAGGATTATTTGCCGCGATTGCAACATTATTATTTATGTTTCCTTCATCTTCATCTCCGCCAAAGAATAAATCAAATAATGTGCGGCTTGGCTTGTCTGAAGTTTGGGAGTTTTGATTGTTGCTAGCTATACGGGTTGTTGTTCTTCCAGAGCATGGCACTTGGCGACATTTATTCCAATCGGCTTGCGCTAATTTATATCCAGCATTTGAAAGGGGGACGCCAGTATTGGGAATATGCAGAGTTCTACCATCTGGGAAAATTCTTGCTAATTGAGTGCGGGTCAAACGTGGCCACGCACGTACATTGCCAGTATCAAGATGGACAAAGGGAGAGTTTGCTGTGGGATAATAACCAACACCGCCAACTTGTTTTTTCAGGGCTATTTCACGTAATTTCTTTGTTGATACACCAGGAATGAAAAAATCCAAGGCCTGTCCCCTAGTGTGGCGAGAGCTTCTTGCCACTGCCCTTGATCTTGAGCGCAACATTTCGTTAGTGGCAGGGGAGCGATATGCTGAAACAACGTGAATAGGGCCAGTTGCCCCACTTTCCTTATAAACTTCCCAAACTAAATCAAACAGGGTTGGATCCATATTTGTTGGTTCATTGCGTCGCCAATCACGTAGTAGTTGATTGAGTTGGGTAAGCCCCTTTTTATCATAACGACCATTGCGCTTGAAAGTGATTTTGGCAGTTTCTTTGGTGCTAGAATAATAAATATAAAGGCTACGGGTATCTCTTGAAGCATTGGCAGGAGAAACTGCTGCTAACAAAATAGTTATAAAAGCCAAAAAACAGGCAAAAAATGGGCGTAAATATTTTCGCTGAATTGCTAAAATTTGCACCTTTTATCTTCCCCTAAAACCGCTTATTAAATATAATTAAATATTAACATTGGCATAATTTAGACTTTGTTAACAACAAGCTAAATTATTATTACATTCACAATTTATATGCCAGCCAAATATATTTTCCTGCTAATTTATGTGAACATAAATCACGGCATAAGCAAGGCAGTTTGATGGTTATAATTAATTAGAACTATATGTCTAGTAAAGTATTTAGGAAAAATAATATTTTCACCTAAATACAGGGTGAAATTTTATATAAAAAGCACTTTGTTATGCAGCGGTTTTCTCGTCCTGCTCTTCAAGCCCATATTCTTTAAGTTTTCTATATAGGGTTGAGCGTCCAATTTTTAAGGAACGGGCAATTTGCGACATATGGCCTTTATACTTCTCAAGAGCAAAAATTATTAGTTGTTTTTCAAGTTCTGCGAGCGGAG
>JAKISM010000021.1 GCA_021648585.1 Devosiaceae bacterium
GGCAAGAAATTCAAGATAGATTTTGGATAATAAATCACCGTGCTGTGGTTTTAGCTATTATTGCAGGCGTTGGTTTTGGGATAATCGCCTTGGGTCTAGTTGCCATTGAGCGAACATTTACTCTATTATTCGGGCTTGATATTTCAGATATTTTTTATCAATATTTACTACCAGTTGCTGGGCTTTTTCTTGTGCCGTTTTATTGGCTTTCAGCCATTGAAAACCTAAATGAGGTAAGCGCGAAGGAATTAGAAAAACCTGACTTTCTATCAAAATCTATTGGTTTTTTAGGGCAGTTTTTGTTCGTGCCATTTCTTTTTGCTTACGCGCTAATTCTTCTTGTTTATGCAGTGCAAATTGTTTTTACTCAAACAATGCCTGTTGGAACACTTGGCTGGATGGTGCTTGGTTTTACTATTACTGGAGCGGTTGCTTGGCTGTTGGTTTATCCGCGCTTTATGCGAGAAAAAACAATGGTAAAACTGTTTCGAGCAACGTGGTTTTGGCTAACCATAGTGCCTTTGGTGCTTTTTACTATTGGTGTAGTAATTAGATTAAATGCTTATGGATTAACTTCAGAGCGCATGATTTTGGTAGCTGGTGGGGTTTGGGTGACATTGCTAACTATTATGTTTTTAAGTAAAAAAATAGCCGATATTCGCCTTATGCCATTATTTGCTCTAGTGATTTTTTTACTTCTAAGCGTTGGTCCGTTTAATATTTCAAATGCACCAATATTAAATCAGGCTTCGCGTTTAGAGGCGGCAATGATTTCTGCTACCTCTATTACTCAAGGCACATTCTCTAATCCTAATTGGAGTGAAGAGAATGCCAAAAAGGCTATTGGTGCATTAAATTATTTGTATAAAGAGGACGGTGGAGAAAAGAAGTTGGAGCAGGTTTTTTCTCGTTATGAACTAGAATATAAGCCTGATGTAACTCGTTTAGAACTTTATAAACAGCTTGAACTTGATAGTTATGATGCTAAAAATTTGAATCATCGTTCTCTAATATCTGCAAAAGATAATTATGCCAACCTAACTGCTACTCCATATTATTTGGGGAGAGTTGAGTTAAATAAATATGCTTCTATGGATATTCCTGTCGGCTTGCTTAATTTAGCTATTACTATGCAATCTATTAAAATCAGTAGTGATGGAGAAGAAAAAAACATCGAACTTACCGATTGGTTAAGCGAGCAGCAAGATGAAACTCTTACTAAGCCAGAAATAGATTTTACAATAGAAAATATAAATTATCTCTTGTTAGTAGATTTTATCTCATTAGAAAAAAATAAAAATAATGAATGGGAAGTGCAACGTCTTGAAGGGCTTTTATTTAGCTCTGAAATTCCAAAAGCCAATCAGTAATATCCTCTAATGCACGGGTGGAAATTGCTTTCTTTTTTACCTTTTTTCGATCTGCCTTGCGCCATCGTTTCACACCCTCTGGCTTTATCACTTCAATATCTGGAATAAGCCCAAAGTTGATATTCATAGGCTGGAAACTCTTAATAGTTTTATTCTTGTCGCCGTTGGTCGCTTCGCTCCCGTCCCCGACACCCCCGCCGTTATTCTTTTCCCATGCTTATCCACTCAAGGCTGCCCGACTCCGTTTTCCTTATATATCCGCCTATGCTCATGCTCCGACCTGCCGATCCGAAGCTCGAAGAGCGTAGGTTGGTGGGGCGCGGCACACGCTGCGGCGAGCCCAAAGCTCGCTGTACGGATAGGTATATATAAGGTTCAATTCTCCTTGGCGTACCACCTCTGGACTAGCGGGTTGAGTTTTTCGGGGTTGTGGGCATTTTAGGTTTTTCAATATATGGTGCGTTGCGATGATCAGTTGAATCCATTGCTATAAATATGAGGGTGTTAGCATACTAATAAAATTATCAAATTTTAAATAATTATTAAACATTGATATAGAACAATGTTGAAACCTTTGAATTAATCTAACCAGTTTGTAAGTTGGTAGACATTAGTTTTCATTTTTTCTGCAACTATTCCAATTGGTGGCATAATGACTATTTCAAAAGCGTATGGAACTAGGTTTCTTAAAAAATCAGGCAGCGGTTTTTTTAAGCGCATTTTTTTTGTTGCCTTGCTGGTTTTTATTTTTTCTTTGTTTTTATTAACGAGTGCAAGCAAAGCGCAAGTTAGCGCTCCAGTTTTAGAGAAATTCTTACCGCAAATAGCAGTTAGTGAATTTGTTGCGGATGCCACTTCTTATGGTGATATGTTAGAAAATATTCCAGTTGCGCCTATATTAAAAGGAGAAGAGCTACTTGGCTATGTCTATATAACTTCTGATTTTGTTAGCACTACTGGATATTCTGGTAAGCCTATTCATGTTATGGTGGCTATTGGGTTGGACGGTAAATTGCTACGTGCCAAGCTGGTTGAACATCACGAGCCGATTGTGCTGATTGGCATTCCCGAAAGCAAAATCAAGAAAATGATAGAAGGCTTTGATGGGCTTGATATTGTTCATGAAGCAGCGGTTGGTGGCACTGGGCATGATGTTGATATCATATCGGGTGCAACCGTTACCATTATGATTATTGACGATAGTGTAACTCGCGCATCGATAAAGATTGCCCGTGCGCTGGGGCTTGGTGGATTAGAAGCTCTAAGTACAAATACTGGTCCAAAATTCATTGTAAATATGGATAAAAAAGATGTCTATGATTGGCAGACACTAGCAGGGGACGGCTCTATTCGTCGTCTAAGCATTGATGTTGGTCAGATAAATTCTGCCTTTGAGGAAATGGGTGATAAGCGGGTTGCAAAATATGCTGAAAAGGGCGATGCAAGTGGTACATTTATAGATATGTATGTGGCGCAAATATCTGCCCCCTCTATTGGGCTTTCATTGTTAGGCGAAGCTGAATATGAGAATTTACTCAGCTGGCTCGAAGAGGGCGAAAGTGCCATTCTTTTGGCCGCTAATGGGCTTTTTTCTTACAAGGGATCGGGTTATGTTCGTGGCGGTGTGTTTGATCGTATTCATCTCATTCAGGGTGATATATCGGTTCGCTTTCACGATAAAGGGCAAAAAAGACTGGGTGAAATTGCGGCAGATGGGGCGCCTGAATTTAGTGAATTAGATATCTTCAAAATCCCTAGTGATGTTGGCTTTGATCCGACAAAACCATTTCGTATTCAACTGTTGACCAATCGTGCAGTTGGAGCGATTGAGAAATTATTTATCACCTATGATTTGGGTTATAATTTGCCTGAGCAATATCTTACAAAAGTACAAAGTGAGATTTCACAAATAGTAGTTTTAGAAGATGATGCGGCTCGTTCTGAACTTTGGAAACGCATTTGGCTTAATAAAAAAGTTGAAATAGCACTGCTTTTATCAATGATACTCATTCTTACTGGTGTGTTTTTCTTCCAAAAACAAGTAACAAAAAATGAGCGAGTGTTTTACTGGTTTCGAATGAGTTTCTTGGTTGTCACTCTAGTGTTTCTTGGCTGGATGATGAATGCCCAGCTTTCGGTAGTTAATCTAATGGCACTTGCTGCTTCGCTAAGTGAGGGTTTTTCTTGGGGCGCATTTTTAATGGATCCGATGATTTTCATTCTTTGGGTTTCTGTTGCGGTTTCTTTGTTGTTTTGGGGTCGTGGAGCATATTGCGGCTGGTTATGCCCATTTGGTGCATTGCAAGAAATTACTAACCAAATTGCTAGATTTTTCAAAGTGCCACAATGGACATTGCCATGGGGTCTGCACGAAAGACTTTGGCCATTAAAATATATGATATTTTTAGCTCTGTTTGGCCTTTCATTAGCCTCAATGGGTTTAGCTGAAACGTATGCAGAAATTGAACCTTTCAAAACTGCTATCATTCTAAAATTTGCCCGTGCCTGGCCATTTCTATTATTTGTAACAGTGCTTCTTGGCATCGGCTTATTCATTGAGCGTTTTTATTGTCGTTATCTATGCCCGCTAGGGGCAGCGCTGGCAATTCCTGCTCGTATTCGTATGTTTGATTGGCTCAAACGTTATAAAGAATGCGGCGAACCTTGCCAAATATGTGCCAATGAGTGTTTTGTGCAAGCAATTCACCCAACTGGCGAAATTAATCCAAATGAGTGTTTGTCCTGTTTGCACTGTCAAGTGCTTTATCAAGATGACGCGAAATGCCCCGTCCAAATTAAATTACGCAAAGGACGGGAAAAACTGGCTAGAAGTACTGCGCAATCCGCTAGTGCTTTGGCTCAGCATAATAAACTACCAAACCATCAACCGCCAAAAAAGGAGAACTAATATGTCGGATGATATTAAAGAAAAGAAAGGCCTCTCAAGAAGAGAGCTCTTAACAAGAACTGGTACGGGCGCTGTTTTAGCTGGCTCGCTTGCCGCAGCTGGTGGCGCAACTATGCTTGCAACACCTGCACAAGCTGCTGGTAAAAACGAACTTAAACCGGGTGAACTTGACGAATATTATGGTTTTTGGTCATCGGGTCAAGCTGGTGAAATGCGCATTTTGGGCGTTCCTTCTATGCGTGAACTTATGCGTGTTCCTGTGTTTAACCGTTGTTCGGCAACTGGCTGGGGGCAGACCAATGAGTCATTAAAAATTATGACTGAAAATCTGTTGCCACAAACCAAGGAAATGCTCGCCAAACAAGGTAAGGTAAATTATGATAATGGTGATCTTCATCACCCGCACATGTCATTTACTGATGGCACTTATGATGGTCGCTATTTATTCATGAATGACAAAGCAAACACTCGTGTTGCACGTGTTCGTGTGGATATTATGAAATGCGATAAAATGATAGAAATTCCTAACGCATATTCAATTCATGGTCTTCGTCCACAAAAGTTCCCACGTACTGGTTATATATTTTGTAACGGTGAACATGAAGCACCACTTATCAATGATGGTCGTGATCTTGATAATCCTTCAGCCTATGTTTCTATTTTTACAGCCATTGATGGCGACAGTATGGAAGTTAAATGGCAGCTTCAAGTAAGCGGCAATTTAGATAATGTTGATGCTGATTATCAGGGCAAATATGCTTTTTCTTCAAGCTATAACTCAGAAATGGGTATGAATTTGGCTGATATGATGGGCAATGAAATGGACCATTGTGTTATTTTTGATATTAAGGCAATTGAAGCTGGCGTTGCTGCTGGTGATTTTCAAGAGCTAAATGGTGTGCCTGTGCTTGATGGACGGAAAGGTTCTAAATATACTCGTTATGTGCCAATTCCAAACTCACCGCACGGTGTAAACGCATCACCTGATGGTAAGTATATCATGATAAATGGTAAACTTTCACCAACTGTTTCAGTGATTGATGTTAGTAAAGTTGATGCTTTATTCTCATCTGATGTTGATGCTCGCTCAGTAATTGTTGCTGAACCAGAATTAGGTCTTGGTCCATTGCATACTGCTTTTGATGGAGCTGGAAACTGTTTTACAACCTTATTCCTTGATAGCCAACTTGCTAAATGGAATGTTGATAAGGCTATCAAAGCCTACGCTGGTGAAGATGTTGACCCGATTATTGCAAAGGTCGATGTGCATTATCAACCGGGGCATAACTCAACTTCTATGGGTGAAACCAATGAAGCTGACGGTAAGTGGTTAGTGTCGATGAATAAGTTCTCAAAAGATCGTTTCATCAATGTTGGGCCATTAAAACCTGAAAATGAGCAGCTTATTGATATTACAGATAATAAGTTTGAAGTGGTTCATGATGGCTCTACTTTTGCTGAGCCGCACGATAGTATTATTGTGCATCGCTCAAAAGTGAATCCTAGCATTGCTTATAAGAGAGATGATCCGACTTTTGCTGATGCTGTGGCACAAGCAGAGGCTGATGGTGTTGATCTTGAAGATGCAGCGGACGTCATTCGTGATGGCAATAAGGTTCGTGTCTATATGACCTCAGTCGCTCCAACTTTTTCACTAGAGCAATTCACTGTTAAACAGGGTGATGAAGTAACCGTTTATGTTACCAATATGGATGATGTAGATGATCTTACTCATGGCTTTTGTATGGTGAACTTTGGTGTTGCTATGGAAGTTGGGCCACACGCAACGGCATCTATTACTTTTGTTGCAGATCGCCCTGGTGTGCATTGGTTCTATTGCCAATGGTTCTGTCATGCACTGCACCTTGAAATGCGTGGGCGCATGCTGGTTGAACCTGCGTAAAAACATAATGGGGTTCAACCAGCGCAAGAATAGAGTTGGTAGAGCCTGCTTAAGAGTATAGAAAGAGTTTGGTAATGTTGTTTAGAGTTTTCATTTTAGTTATTTTGTTAGCTTTTGCTCCTTTAGCAAAAGCGGCACAATATTCTATCCCTCCTGAAAACGGAGCACTTACCACAGCTCTTAAAAATGCTAAGTCGGGGGATATCCTCCGGCTTAGCACTGGTACTTATAAAGGTAATTTTATCATTGATGTTTCCGTAACGATTGAGGGAGATGGCAATGCTAAGATTATTGGTAATGGGGTTGGTTCACCCATAATTGTAAATGCGACAGATGTAACCATTAGAGGCTTAGAAATTTCGGGCTCTGGTTCAAGCCATGAGACAATGGATTCTGGGGTGCGCCTGCTTAAGGGTGCAGACAATGCAATAGTTGAAAATAACAAAATTATTGGCAATTTGGTTGGTGTAAATATTCATGGTGCAAAGGACGCTATTGTTAGACGCAATATTATTATAGGTCGTCAAGATAAGCGCATGAATGATCGTGGTAATGGCATTTATATTTGGAATGCAATAAATGCAAAAGTCATTGGTAATGACGTGCAATATGGGCGTGATGGAATTTTTGTTACCACTTCAAAGAAAAATGAATATAGGGGTAATCGTTTTAGAGATTTACGCTTTGCAATTCATTATATGTATGTCCACGATACGATTGTTGCGCAAAATATCTCAATTAATAATCATCTTGGCTATGCAATAATGTTCTCAAAAAAAGTAACGCTTATTGGCAATCTATCACGTAATGATCGTGATTATGGTATTATGTTAAATTATGCTAATTCGAGCACAATTTCAGATAATATTGTTGAGCAGGCAGAAGAAAAATGCGTGTTTATTTATAATTCGCATAAAAACACAATTAGCGGAAATAGGTTTGAGCAATGCGAAATTGGCATTCATTTTAGTGCAGGCTCTGAACGCAATGAAATTTATAATAATTCATTTTTGTTCAATCAAACCCAAGTGAAATATGTTGGCACAAAATGGGTTGATTGGAGTGCAAATGGGTTAGGTAATTTTTGGTCAGATAATCAAGGGTTTGATCTTAATGGTAATGGAATAGCAGATGGCCCTTATCGCCCAAATGATGTTATGGATAGGATATTATGGACACAGCCAGCGGCAAAGGCTTTGATGGGATCGCCTGCGGTGCAACTTATTAAATGGTCGCAAAGTGCGTTCCCTGCACTTTTACCGGGTGGTGTTATTGATAGTGCGCCTTTAATGAAACCAACAAGCCCTACTATGCCAATTTGGAAAGATATAAAATGAGTGCTTTAATAGTTGAAAATGTCAATAAGCAATATGGCTCACATAGGGTGGTGAAAAATATTTCTCTAAAAATTGAGGCAGGCGAGCGTGTTGCTTTGCTTGGGCATAATGGGGCTGGTAAAACTACTTTGATAAAAATGATGCTGGGGCTTGTTCCTATTAGTTCTGGTACAATTTCTATGCTTGGTGAAATTGTTGGATCTCGCAAAGCTCGTAAATTAAGCGGATATTTGCCTGAAAATGTTGCCTTTCATGGCTCATTAACTGGGCGTGAGCAAATGCATCATTTTGCAGCTCTTAAATCTATTGCCAAAAAAACCGCTGATGAAATATTAGAACGGGTTGGTTTGAGCCATGCTATTGATCGGCGCATTGGCACATATTCCAAAGGTATGCGCCAAAGAGTTGGTTTGGCGCAAGCATTGCTAGGCAAGCCAAAATTGGTGCTGCTCGATGAGCCAACTTCTGGGCTTGATCCAATTTCTCGCCATGATTTTTATGATATAATTGAGGAACTTTCGGGGGGTGGCACTATGGTGCTTATTTCTTCACATGCGCTAACCGAAATGGAAACTCGTATGGATAGAATAGTCATTATGTCAAATGGTCAAATGGTGGCTAATGATAGAATTGAAAATTTACGCCAACATGCAAACCTTCCTATTCGTATCAATATTATGGCTGATGAAAAATCTGCTGCTTTGATTGCAAAAACACTCAGTGGCAAACGCATTAATGGTCATATTGTTGAATTGTTTTGTAATGGTGATGAGAAAATAAATCTGCTTAAACGCATCTCGAATATGAAAGAGAAAATTTCAGATATTGATATTGCGCCAGCTAGCCTTGAGGAGCTTTATCGCTTTTATAGTGCGCCGCAAGATGAAGAAGGGGAGCAGGAAAATGTTTGAAGTTGCAAAGCTAGAATTGCTAATCGCTAAGCGCAATCTTTGGGTTGCGATATCAATCACTTTGATGGTGCTTTTTACTTTGGTGCTAACCCTAGCTGGGAGCGCTCCAACGGGCACGCTTGGCGTTGATCCGATAATTATTGCGGCTACTTCTATTACAACTCTTTCGGTATATTTTGTGCCATTGCTAGCTTTATTATTAAGTTTTGATGCAATTTCAGGGGAAATAGAAAGAGGCACATTGGCTCTCTCGCTAACCTATCCGCTTTCTCGTGCTGAAATATTATTTGGTAAATTTTTGGCGCAATTAGTAGTATTAGCTGTTGCTATTGGCTTGGCATTATTATTAACCGCAATTATTAGCCTGTTGCTAAATAGGGGCGTGAGCATGTCATTTACTCCTCTTATATGGCTGTTTTTTACTTCCATTTTGTTGGGTGCTAGTTTTTTGGGGCTTGGCTATATGGTTTCAGCCCTAGTGCGCCAGCCAAGCGTTGCTTCTGGTTTGGCAATAGTAATATGGCTAGTTTTAGTCATTCTATATGATATTGGTTTGCTTGGTGCATTGGTTGCCGATAATGGCGGTTTTTTCACTAAAAGCATTTTCCCTTGGCTGCTTGTTTTTAACCCAGCAGATGCGTTTCGTTTGTTAAACATGCCAGACATTGCCAATAACGTGCTTAGCTCGGGGCTAGGTGCTGCAAAAAGCGTAACGAATAATATTTACTCATTTATTTCACTCCTATTATGGCCAGCAATTTCTTTGTTGTTGGCGTGGTTAGTTTTTAGAAAGGTAGAACCATGAACACTCTTAAAAAGATTACACTTATTACACTTGTTTTATTGCTTGGCGCTTGCGGGCAAAATAACGCAAATTTAGAAAAACCAGAACCTGCTATTTTGAGCGATGATGCAATGGGGCATTATGATAAAATGATAGTGGTGGGGCATATTGGGCCTAGAGCGCAAGTATTTCTCGCTGGCGATGATGTTCCGCTTTGGTTTACGCAAGTTCGTGATGGTTTAGCCTATCTTAAATCTGATGAAAAAACTGCTGAAATTTTAGCGATTTACGTCAATGATGTTGGTGCAGCGCCTAGCTGGAGTGATATGGGAGTTGGCAACTGGATTGATGCAAAAAGTGCTTTTTATGTTTTTGAATCAGATGCCGTTGGTGGCATGAGATCACCTGAACTTGTTCCATTTAGTGATAAAGAAAAGGCTCAAGAATTTATAGATACACGGGGTGGGAGAATCATTAATTTCACCGATATTACTGCCGAGATGGTTTTAGTGCCAGATTTTTCTATGCTCATGGAGGACGGGAAAATGAAAATGAAGATGGATGGTGAAACGGGTATGGACTCCAATATGAATATGGAAACAAATACGGATATGCAGCCTACGCAAGAAGGGGTCAATCAATGATAAAAAGACGGCGCTTGTTGAGTATTTTAGCTGGGAGTGCTACTTTGCCATTACTTGGGGTTAGTGTAAAGGCAAGCACAACCCCTGCAAGTTGGCAAGAACCTGCAAGCTGGAAAGGCATTGCGCTTGGTGCACAGGCGCAAATCATACTCGATCATGAGAATGGCAATGAGCTGATTGAAAAAGCGGTTGCTGAAATAAGGCGGCTTGAGAATATTTTTAGCCTTTATCTTGCTAATTCAGAATTAGCTACGCTTAATAGGGAGGGAAAAGTTTTCAACCCTTCATTTGAAATGCTTGAATTGCTCTCTTTAAGTTCGCAAATAAATCTAAAAACTGGTGGTGCATTTGATCCTAGCGTGCAGAGCCTTTGGGCGCTTTATGCAATGGCTTATTCAGAAGGTAAAACAGTTACGATGGAACAGCTTGCAAGGGCAAAATATGTAACTGGCTGGCAATATGTTGATTATTCAAGCTCTAAAATAAGCTTCACTCGTAAAGGAGTTGCGCTAACTCTAAATGGTATTGCTCAGGGCTATATTGCCGATAAAATACGTGACCTGTTCAAGCGCAATGGAGTTGAAAATGTATTGGTGAATACTGGAGAAATTGCTTCTATTGGCGCAGCTCCAAGCGGTAAAAAATGGCGTGTGCACCTAAAGGGCGAGAGAAATATTGATATGCCACTAAGTGATGGTGCAATAGCAACCTCTGCTCCGCTTGGCACGAGCTTTGATGAAAATGGTAAGGTTGGGCATATTTTAGATCCAAGATGTGGCAAGCCAAGCGGAAATTGGCAAGAGGTGAGCGTTATTACTCGTTCTGCAGCGCTTGCAGATGGGCTTTCAACTGGTTTTACATTAATGAGTGAAAAGCAAATCATGCGTGTAAAAGGCAATAGTGAGGTCTTATTACGCTAAAATTTGGGGCTGTCCTAGATAACGCATAAAATGTGATATTAGGGATAGTTTGAGAAAGAGCAAACACAATCTGGCGCTGGATGTGGAGCGCATAACATTAATTGTAGAGACACCTGAAAAACCCATGCGATCGTTATCCATTTAAATCTACAATTTCACTACTCGCATCGCAACTTGTAACTTCTAAAATAATACACAATTAGGTGGAAGAAGCTATCGGAGCATAAGTTGCTGGGTCAATATGTTTTGGGCGACCTTTTAGAAATAATTCAGATTTATTTGGCTGACTGCGAGCAATCACTTTGCCATCTCGAATAACCGCCAAACGGGTTGCTCTTAGCCGTATGGCTTCGATAGAATCTGTTGCCTGTAATAATACCATATTGGCTTTGCAACCTTGCTCAATGCCATATCCTTCTAGCCCCATTATTTTAGCGGAATTCTTAGTAACTGCATCAAAACACCAAGCCATATCCGTGCGGCTAGAAAGTTGGCCGACATGCAACCCCATATGCGCTACATCTAACATATCAGCTTTGCCAAGAGAGTACCAAGGATCCATCATGCAATCCGAACCAAACCCCACCACTATTCCAGCAGCTTTTAGTTCTGGCACTCTGGTCTGCCCTCGGCGCTTAGGATAAGTATCATGCCTGCCCTGAAGCATGATGTTAATTAGTGGGTTGGCAATGGCGTGTAGTTCAGCCTTTGCCATCAAAGCTATAAGTTTGGACACATAATAATTATCCATAGAATGCATTGAGGTCAGGTGTGAGCCTGTAACTTTACCCTCTAATCCCAAACGTCTAGTTTCATAAGCCAATGTCTCCACGTGACGGCTAAGAGGATCGTCACTCTCGTCGCAATGCATATCAACCATCAATCCACGCTCTGCTGCGATTTCGCACAAGAATTTAATTGAGTCAGTTCCTTGCTGCATCGTGCTTTCAAAATGTGGAATACCACCGATAACATCAACCCCCATATCAAGCGCCTTAATCAGATTTTTCTTTGCTGTTGGGTCACGAAATGCTCCATCTTGCGGAAAGGCAACCAGTTGAAGATCAATATAATGTGAGACTTGTTTACGCACTTCAAGAAGCGCCTCAACGCCTTTTAGCTCAGCACCGCATATATCAACATGAGAACGAATAGCCCCGATCCCCATAGAGACTGCCAAGTCGCAATAGCGCAGTGCACGCTCAATAATATCATCAATAGTTTGCACGGGCTTTAATTCACCCCAAAGCGCTATTCCCTCAAGCAGCGTGCCAGAAATATTCATGCGTGGTGTACCTAGTGAGAGGGTTGCATCCAAGTGAAAATGTGGGTCAATAAACGGTGGTGATAATAATTGCCCTTTTGCATCTATAACTTCTTTAGCTTCGCCCTGAACCGCACGGTCTATCGCAACAATTAGACCTTTGTGGCAAGCTACATCAATACTGGTTCGGCCATCTACAAGAGTTGCGTTTTTTATTATTAAATCAAAATTCATTAGCGTTGTCCTTTGAACCACGGTTTTAATAAAGCTCGGGGATATTCAGCACGACGGGCAACAATGACGAGGGCAATGATTGATAAAACATAAGGAGCCATCAAGAAAATTTGTGAAGGCACAAATGCTCCAACTTCTGTTTGCAAACGAACTTGAAAAGCATCGAAAGCACCAAATAATAATGCCCCAAGCAAGGCCTTGCCCGGTCGCCAGCTGGCAAAGATAACTAGTGCGATAGCAATCCAACCACGCCCATTGACCATGCCAAAGAAGAAAGAATCAAAAGCTGACATGGTAAGGAATGCACCGCCAAGCGCCATTAATGCCGAGCCAGCCATAACCGCACCTATGCGCAAAGCATAAACCGATAGTCCCTGCGCATCAACCGCATCTGGGTTATCACCCACAGCACGAATGGCAAGACCAAGCGGGGTGCGTTCTAACACCCACCAAACCAATAAAACCAAGAAAAGTGCTAACCAAGTCATAGCAGTTTGTTGAGATAACACCGCCCCTATGAACGGTATATCAGAAATTATCGGGATATCCAAAGGCTGAAACGGTTCAATGCGAGGCGGTGATGAGAGATTGGGCAGGGCAGTGCGATAGGCAAAATAGCTTACCGACGTCGCCAGCATGGTGATGCCAAGACCAGAAACGTGTTGTGAGAGCCCCAGAGGTACAGTTAATACTGCATGGAGTAATCCAAATAACGCTCCGACGGACGCTGCCACCAGCAATCCCCCCCATAGACCCGCACCAAACCATACGGCCATCCAGCCTGCCATAGCTCCCGCTACGAATATACCTTCAATGCCAAGGTTAAGTACACCTGATCTTTCACAAATCAGCGCACCCAGCACGCCAAAAATTAGTGGAGTGGCAATCCGTAGGGAGGCCGCCCAAAAACTGTCGCTAATCAAGATATTCAAAATATCCATTATACATCCCCTTTGCCGGTGCGGGTTATACGGTAACGTGCCACAAAACCACCGACCAGTACGCAAATTAAAGACATGGCAACCACTAGATCAGCCAAATAGCTTGATACTCCCATGGCCCGGCTCATGCTGTCTGCTCCTACAAATATCGATGCAATAAATAGCGCCGAGATTACTACTCCAATTGGTGAAAGTCCTGCTAGCATTGCTACCACAATACCAGTATAGCCGTAACCCGGTGACAAATCAGTGGTCAAATATCCACGCAACCCAGTAACTTCGCCAACTCCAGCCAATCCAGCCAGCGCACCAGAAACTATCGCTGCCCCTATAATAGTACGTTTTACCTTGATCCCAGCATGTAACGCTGCTGCTGCATTTTCACCAACAGCCCGCAATTTTAATCCCCAAACAGTTTTGGATAACATAATATGCGCAATTACTGCTGCTAACAATGCGATAATTAATCCAGCATGGACTCGCATACGAGGTAGCAACTGTGGCAATATACCATCATCAACAATCGGCTTCGACTGTGGCCAACCCATACCCATTGGGTCTTTTAATGGTCCTTCCAGCATCATTTGCAAAAAAATCAAAATGATGAAATTGAGCAAAAGCGTGGTGACTACCTCGTCTGCTCCAAACCGAGTTTTAAGATATGCAGGGCCAGCCATTCCTACAGCTCCTGCGCTCGCACCTGCCAGTAAAATGATTGGGATAAGAATGAATGGTGGAGCATCAATCATTCCTGTTCCTACAATAACTGCGGCCATCGCACCTAAGTATAATTGGCCTTCTGCTCCAATATTCCAAAGCTTGGCACGAAATGCCAGAGTTACTGCAAGACCAGTGAATATAAGTGGGGTCGCTCGGGTGAGCATTTCTGTAAAAGCAAAGGTTGAGCCAAAAATCCCTTTTGCCATCTGCCTATAACCTTCAAAAATATTGGCTCCAGCAAAAGCCAGAGGGATTGCTGCCAGTAATAGCGCCAGTAATGCCGAAGCTATGGGCACACCCAATGTCCACCAGCGGGAAGGGCTTTCACGTGGTTCTATCCTTAACATGCCTTCTCTCCTGCCATCATCAAACCAATAGTCGTTCGGTCTTTGTTATGCGCTATTGTTAAGTGCCCATTATGAATTACAAATACTCGGTCTGCCAGTGCCAGCACTTCATCTAAATCTTCAGAAATCAACAAAATACCAGCACCATCTCGGCGTGCCTCTAATAGGCGACGAGCTACCTCTCCTGCAGCGCCCAAATCAAGGCCACGAGTAGGTTGATTGGCTAAAATTAGGTGTGGGGAACTTTCAAATACCCGTGCAAGAATTAGCTTTTGTATATTCCCGCCTGAAAGAAGGCGAACTGCAGACTCTATTCCAGGGCCTCGTACATCATAGGCAGCACACAGTTCTTTAGCATGAGTTGCGATGTTATGTTGTTTCAAAAACCCGTATGTTTGCACATCTGAATCTGAAAGCCGTTCAATTATAAGGTTTTCTGAAACGCTCATAGCGCCGATTATTCCATCATGATGTCGGTCTTCGGGTATGCGTCCAACCCCAGCTTTTAGCATGGCAGGTGGGGTGAATCTGGTAAGCTTTTCTCCGTTCATTGAAATGCTGCCACTATTTGGAGTAATCAAACCTGATATCACCCGAGCTAGCGCTGACTGGCCATTGCCAGAGACCCCAGCAATGCCAACAATCTCATGGGAGTGGATACACAGATCGGCGTCATATAACGAGTTGCGGGTATTTTCCCCTTTAATAGTTAGTGATTTGAGATCTAACACTGGTGCGCCAGGGGGCATAGCTTGGCGTGGGGTGGCGGGGGTATCAGCGCCGACCATCATCTGGGCGATCTTTCGTTCATTGGCATCGGCGGTAATAATTTCGCCAACCAACTTACCATGCCGCAATACTACAATACGTTGAGAAAAAGCTAATACTTCGTGCAATTTATGGGAGATAAAAATTACCGATAGGCCTTCACGGGTCATTGCTGCGATATTCTCAAACAGCGTGTCTGCCTCGTTAGGGGTTAGAACGGCTGTTGGCTCATCAAGCACTAAAATTTTTGCGTCATGATAAAGTGCTTTCAAAATTTCAACTCGCTGGCGCTCGCCAACTGAGAGTTGACCAATTTTTTCATCTAGTGGAGCACTTAATCCAGTACGTTGCATGATGGCAGTGATTTTTTTTCGAGCTTTTTTGCGTTTATGCCGCCACGAAAATAGGCTTTCAGAACCAAGGAGAATGTTGTCGAGGGAGCTTAAATTCTCGGCTAATGTAAAATGCTGGTGAACCATACCGATACCTGCATCTAACGCTGCTTGCGGATGACCTAGTGTAAGGGGGTGCATTTTTCCAGTTTCATCAGCTACATCAATACTGCCACTATCAGGTACATAATGACCAAAAAGCATGTTCATTAGCGTGGTTTTTCCAGCGCCGTTTTCGCCTAGTAATGCCAGTACTTCACCTTGCTTTAAGGTGAGGTTAATTGCATCATTGGCAAGAACCGAACCAAAGCGTTTCGAGAGGTTATTTAATGAAAGAACGGAAGTTTTTTCCATAGTGAAAAGGGCCGGATAAATCCGGCCCTGAACCATTAATTATCTGAGACTGGTTTTTCGTCGTTAACTTTAACAACGAAGCTACCATCTAAAATTGCAGCCTGTTTAGCTTTTACAGCAGCCACGATATCAGCCGAAATCAGTGATTCGTCCATTACCAGCGAACCACCGCCATATTGCATATAGCTATACTTACCATAATCATCGGCTTCGTAAGTGCCATCTGCTACCGCTTTAATAGCAATATCAATGGTTGCTTCCATGTGCCAAATTGCTGAGGCAAGTATGGTGCCTGGATAATCGGCTGATGTGTCAATCACGTTGCCAATAGCCTTGAGGCCACGCTCCATAGCTGCATCAGAAACACCGAAACGTTCTGCATACATGACATCGGCACCAGCATCCATCATCGCAAAAGCGCTTTCTTTTGCTTTAGGTGGATCATACCAGCTATCTATAAAATTAACTAAAAAAGTAACCTCTGGATTAGTTTCCCGAGCGCCTTCCATAAAAGCATGCATTAGTCGGTTAACTTCAGGAATCGCATATCCTCCAACCATGCCAATCACATTGCTTTTACTGTCAGCACCAGCAATCATGCCAGAGAGGTAGGCAGGCTCATGAATATAGTTGTCAAATATAGAGAAGTTAGGTTCTTGTGGGGCGAAAGATGACCCCATTAGGAAGGCAATGTCTGGATAATCTTCAGCCACTTTGCGTGCAGCCCGTTCAAGGCCGAAAACCTCGCCTACGATTAAGTTAACTCCGCTTTCAGCATATTCGCGCATAACACGTTCATAGTCAGTATTGGACACGTTTTCAGAATATACATATTCGATATCCCCGCGTTCCTTAGCAGCAGTTAGCGCAATATGAATACGGCTAATCCACTGTTGTTCAACTGGCAGAGTAAAAATCCCTGCTACCTTTGTGGCTTGCGCCATTGCGACAGTAGGTGACATCAATAATCCGAGCATTGTTGCTCCAATGATTACACTTCTTCTGGATATTAAATATAGTAAACCCATTATAAACTCCCTTTAATATTGCGTCTGAAAAATACTAGTAAAGAAAAACATAATTTTACCATTTGGTCAAGATATTTCAGTTTCCCTGTTGGAATGATCGCTAAATACCTGCGTTTAATCGTCTAAAAACCTTTAATTGAAAACCGGCGATAAGCATTTTAGGATAAGGCTAAAGAACTGATAAAATCAGAATAAAATTTTTAAGAATATAAATAAGTGCTTGACACTATTTTTCAAAGTTATATATCTATAACTTCTTTTGATGATTGACTAAGGACTATATGTTGCAAGCTAATAGCTTTATATTACGAGAGGTAACTACTATTGCCCCAGTTAAATATAATATCTTATCCAGCTTTTTTGATGGCGGCGTTCTTTGCCTCAAGGGATGGCGATGATGTCTGATTATAAATCTACACTTGAAAGAAAAAAGCAGATAGTGAAAACCGTGCTTGAGTTATCTTATCAGCACGGAGCGCCTAATGTTTCTACAAATATGATCGCACAGCATTTGGGGATAACACAACCTGCATTATATAAGCATTTTAAGAATAAACAGGAAATTTGGGAAGAGGTTGCAACTAGCATTGCTAAGAAAATTTCAAAAAATATTGCTGCAAAAAATGAAGAAAAATTGCAGCCAATTACAGCTTTGAAACGACTGGTTTTGTCTCATCTAGAACTATTACGTAAAGCGCCCGCTTTGCTTGAAATCATGGTGCTGCGCAAAAAGAACAATGAACATTCTACATTTCAAAAAATCATTCAAAATTCAATGAAAAATTTTCATAACGCCTTGGCGCAAGAGGTGAAGCGAGCAGTCAAAGAGGAGGAATTTGATTGCAATCTTTGCGCAAAAGACGCTTCTTCATTGATCATGGGTTTGGTGCAAAGCCTTGTCCTTCGCATGTTAATTGAGCGAAATCCCGATATTTTAAGCAAAAATGGTGAGCGACTTTTAGATTTGCTGTTGTCGGGTTTTACCAAAATAGGAACAAAATAATGAGAGCTGGCTTTAAATTATTACTAATAACTTTACCAATAATTGCATTGGGGGCGGCGTTTCTTGCTTATAATATCAACAACAAAACACCTCCCCTTCAAAAGGAAGCGATTGAACATGCTGTTGCTGTGAGAGTTATTAAAGCTACTAATAGCACGATTTCTGCTATGGCCTCAGGGTTTGGCATAATTATGCCTGAGCGTAACTATGAAGCAATAGCGCAGGTTTCTGGTGCTGCTAAATATGTTTCTCCATTGTTGAAAAAGGGAAATATCCTCCCCAAAGGAACAGTTTTAGTACGCCTAAATGATAAGGATTACAGATTAATTGCCGCCCAATCCCAAGCCAATATTCGCTCTGTTGAAGCTCGCCTAGCTGAAATTGGGGTTTCAGAATCTAATTTGAAAGTTGCACTGGCAATAGAAGAAGAAACTCTAAACTTAAAAAACCGTGAGTTAGAAAGGGCAAATAAACTTTACCAATCAGGCACTAGCTCACAAGCTGTTTTAGAAAAGACAGAATCTGCCTATTTAGCGCAAAAACAAAAAATGCAAAACCTGAAAAGCTCACTTGCCCTTGTTGAGCCGCAAAGGCTTGTGCAAAAAGAGCAAATTGCGGTGCATCGTGCATCTTTAGAGATTGCTGAGTTAAATATTGAAAGAACAGAATTACGCCTGCCATTTGATGCCAGAGTAGGCGATGTAATGGTTGAGCAAGGTCAGCTAGTGCGAAGTGGGCAGGTTGTTGCCAAATTAGACGGCATTAACGCTGCTGAAGTGGAAGCACAGATAGCTGTTGCCGATGTAAAAACATTATTCAATCAACACCAAACAGGAGTAAATTACTCCATGCTAGACCCTGCAGCTCTTACAAATATTCTTTTGGATGTTGGGGTGCAAGTTCGAGTGCAGATGAAATTGGGAGATGAATATATAGACTGGCCAGCAAAGGTAAGTCGAATAAGTAATGCCATTGATCAAAAAACAGGTACGGTTGGTGTTATTGTGCGCATCGAAAATAATTATAAAGATGCTAAACTAGAAGTTCGCCCACCGCTAACACGAGGAATGTTCGTTGAGGCTATCCTTCAGTCTTCACCGATAAAAGCCATTCTAGTTCCACGTAACTCTATTCGTGATGGCAAAGTAATTGTAGCTGATGATAAAAATAGACTTCGCCTTGTGCCTGTAGAAATTGCTTTTATGCGAGATCGTGTTGCGGCAATTACAGGGGGCATAGAAGATGGAACTAATATTGTGCTTAGCACTCCCGTGCCTATGATTGAGGGTATGCTTTTATCACCACATGTTGATGAAGTGCTTATGCAAGAAATTAGCTCTTATGAGGTCAATAAATGATAAGATTTTTTACCGCTCACCCAACAATCTCAAATATATTGATGGTTGTTTTTCTAGCTGCAGGACTATTAGCTGGGCCTCAATTATTACGTGAAACCTTTCCACGCAAAGACCTCACTCGAGTTGAAATTACTGTTCCTTATCCCAGTGCACGACCTGAAGATGTAGAGAGCGCAATATGTGAGCGTATTGAAAATGCATTGGATAAAGTGTCGGATATTGAAAGCCAATCTTGTGAAGCACGTGAAGGATTAGGTCGAGCTATTGCAAAGATGAATGAGGGCGGGGATTTTCAAGCTTTTGTAGCCAATGTGAAATCAGAGTTAGAATCGGTTACAGATTTTCCAGATCGTGCAAAAGATGTAAGTGTGAAGCCGCTGGGTTTAACAGATTTTGTAGCATCTGTTTCAATTACTGGGCCTCTTAGCCGCACCAACTTAAATGATTATGCACAAGATGTGCGCACTCGTATGTTGCGATGGGATGGCATTCCAATAGTAACAATAAAAGGCTTTTCCACTCGGGAACTTCGTGTCGAATTGGATATGGTGGCGTTGCGTAAATTTAATATGTCGGTTTCTGATATAGCACGTGCCATTGAGGTAACTAGCATTGATATCCCCGCAGGATCAGTTGAAACAAATGATGAAACTCTTTTAGTGCGAGTGGCGGAGGAGCGACAAAGCGCTGATGAATTAGCTGAATTAATAATCCGTTCTGCTGCTAATGGTGGGCAAGTTCGATTAGAAGAAGTAGCCAAAATCACTGAACGGTTTGCTCAAGATGATGATAGAATTACTTTTAATGGCAAACCAGCAGCTGTGCTAGATGTTAGCAAAACTCGGGTTGAAGATAGTTTGCGTGTAATTGATGCTATTAAGTCATTTTTGCAACATGAGCAAAGCCAAGCGCCAACAGGAATTGTTCTCGAAATAACTTCAGATGCAGCCTCAGTAGTGCGAGATAGATTAGAGTTAGTAATAATTAATGGCTTGCAGGGGTTAGCGCTCGTAGTTTTATTGCTTTGGGCATTTTTTGGTTTGCGGTTTTCCTTTTGGGTAGCAATGGGGCTGCCTGTATCTTTTATGGGTGGGATATTTTTAATGTGGGTGGTTGGTTATTCGCTAAACCTGATGACCACGATTGGCTTGTTAATAGTCATTGGAATTTTGATGGATGATGCCATTGTTATTGCTGAAAATATTGCCCGCTTACGAGAAAAAGGCCTTTCCGCATTGGAGGCTGCTGCACAAGGTGCAAGGCAAGTTTTCCCCAATATATTAGCCTCTTTTGGCACTACGGCGATGGTTTTTGGCTCATTAGCCTTTCTTTCTGGAGATTTAGGCTCAGTATTACGAGTAGTGCCAGTAGTTATGTTATTTGTGCTTGTGGTTTCTTTGGTTGAGGCATTTCTAATCCTCCCACATCACCTTATCCATTCGCTTGAAAATCGTAAAAAACCGCGTGGTATTCCAGCGATAGCCAATGCAGGATTAATTTGGACGCGCGATAAGCTAGTAGGCCCTCTTGTTGATTTAACAATTCGCTTTCGTTATATAACGGCTGGTCTAGCACTAGCTTTGATGCTTTCAGCAATAGCAATGATAGCAGGTGGACATCTAAAATTTGTGGCATTTCCTGAACTAGATAGCGATACTATTGTTGCTCGTGTGCTATTGCCGCAAGGAACTCCACTTTCACGCACTGAAGAAATTGTCGAAAAACTTCAAAACGGCCTTAGCAAGGTAAATGAAGACCTTTCACCACTTCAGCCAGAAGGGGAAAAATTAATCCGCAATGTTTCTGTGTTTTATGGCCAAAATATTGATGCCTTTGAAGCAGGGCCTCACCTTGCAACAATAAGCGTTGATTTATTGCCTTCAGATATACGTGTTCATCGACCTAGCGAAATTATGTCTAATTGGCGTAATGCTGTTGGAGAACTTCCTGATATAATCAGTTTGAAATATACTGAATCAAGCATTGGACCAGCTGGCATAGCCATAGATTTGCGCTTAAAGGGCGATGATTTAGAGGTTTTGGCAACGGCAGCTGCAGAACTTAAATATTGGGTTGAAAGCTATGAGGGTGTAACTTCTGTCATGACTGATTTAAGGCCGGGCAAGCGTGAAATAAGAATAAAAATGAATGATAACGCAGCGACAATGGGGATAAATGCTGCAATGATTGCAGATCAGTTGCGCTCCGCTTATTTTGGCACAACGGTTAGCGAAATGCAGGTGCGAGGGCAGTTATTGGAAGTTACTGCAATTTTAGATTATGAGAGCCGTAGCTCTCTTGCGCAGTTTGATAATTTTTTCATTATCCGCCCAGATGGCAGTTATGTTCCGCTAAGCGTGGTAACTGATATTGATATTGTGCAAGGTTTCAGCCGAATAAATCGTGAAGATGGACTGCGTACTGTAACATTACAAGGAACAATAGATACTAGCATTGCTAACTCCGCAGCTATTGTAAGCGATACATTAAACCGCTTTACCCCAGAACTTCTCAAACGTTATCCTAATATCTCATTGGACGTTGAAGGGCAGCGTGCGGAAGCACAAAAAACCCAAAAATCTATGTTGAAAGGCTTTGCTATTGGTCTTGTTGGTGTGTTTTTATTGCTTAGTTTCCTGTTCCGCTCATATTTAGAGCCAATCGTTGTAATGTTAATAATCCCACTTTCCTTATCAGGAACGATTTTTGGGCACATGATAATGGGCTTAGATTTTTCTATGCCCTCACTTCTTGGTTTTGCAGCGCTGGCTGGAGTAGTGGTGAATAATTCGATTTTGCTGGTAGATTTTGTTAAACGCGAACATGGCGAAGCTGAAACGGTAGCCATTGCCGCAGGTCTTGCTGCAAGGGCACGTTTTAGGGCAATATTTTTAACCTTAAGCACAACCATAGTGGGTTTGCTTCCAATCCTAACAGAAACCAGCCTGCAAGCGCAGATATTAATTCCATTAGTTACCAGCTTGGCATTTGGTCTGTTATTTTCTGGGCTAATGGTATTGTTCGTCCTGCCATCTATATATGCTATTTTTGATGATTTTGGTCTAAGCACATTAGCAAAAGAGAGAAAACAAAAAGCAATTATTCAGGCAAAATCCGAATGAGTTTTTAAGGATATAAATGAATGATTGCCCTACTCACTTGCCCTTAAATCAGTTGGGCATTTTTTGTCCTGAATAAGGGACAGGCAAACAAGCAATGCCAACACGAACTAGTCTGGTGCATAATTGTTCTGCTTCTGCGTAGGAATTCACAGGGCCAGCGATTAGGTTTTGTTCTGTGGCATCGTTGTTATTTGAGAGAATAGGCTTCAGGCCTATTAATAATGTTCCTACTTTTTTTTCAATTTCTTGCCACGCAATAAATGCATCGGTTTGAGTTGTTTTATTACCAATAGCTATTCCAAATTCTGAGCTAGAAATTGTTTCAGGCTTTTTTTCATTTTTAGAAACATTTTGGTCAATAGGGTTTTGATCAAGGGCGGCTGGCATTTCGAATTGCTGTAAGGTTGGCTCTGATTGATTTGAAGGCTCAATAGAGGTGTTAGTGATAGAAACAGAACCTCCCTCCACTAAATATGTTTCATCATTTCTATCGCCAATCGCAGCTGTTGAAATTGAACTATCAATCCCTACACCGGGTGGCACTGCTTGTAATATTACTGGAATAGAGCTTTCAAGTGCGCCAACACGTTGCGTGACTTGGCCTCGCCCTTGTTCTGCTAATGTCATTTGTGAAGAAAGTTGCGCATAGCTATTTCTTAAAATAATGCTTTCAGTTTTTAATTGCGCTACTTGGCTACGTAATTGATTTAGGTTGCCGCCATCAAGACGTGTGGATTGTAACCCTGTGATAAATTCAGCTGGCAATAGGGAAGGTAGGTTAGCTCCCAAAATAGCTAGAGCGCCACTGATAAGAGCAGCAGAGCCCCAAAAGGTAACATCACTTTGCCTAATTTGATCTTTATGTTTTGTCTGCTGCTTATCTTTTGGCAATTTTATCTCGTAGTTACGAATCATTATTCATTGAAGTTTAGCACTGGAGCGCAAATTAAACATATAATTTATTGAAACATTAAAAGAATATCTTTACTAAACCAATATGACAGATTTAACGATTATTATTTTAGCGGCTGGGGAGGGGACTCGTATGAAGTCCAGCACCCCAAAACTATTGCACAAAGTTGCAGGATTACCCATTATTGGGCATGTGCTTAATGCTAGCAACAATGTTGGAAGAAATGAATTAGGCGTTATAACTAATCCAGATAATAATCTTTTAAGTGATTTTATAAGTTCACATGTTCCTAATGCGCAGATATTCATACAAAATGAGCGTAAAGGCACAGCACATGCGGCACAAATGGCTAAGCCTTTATGGGAAAAAGCAAAGGGTTATGTG
>JAKISM010000022.1 GCA_021648585.1 Devosiaceae bacterium
TCGATTGAGCAATCAATCAAAGCAACGATTAATGCAGGTAAAGAAGCCATGCTAGATTGCGAGCATTTTTTTGATGGCTATAAGGCAAACCCAACTTATGCAAAATCATGCATAAAACGGGCACTTGATGCAGGTGCTAATTGGGTGGTGCTTTGCGATACAAATGGCGGCACATTACCATTTGAAATTGAGCAGGCTGTCAGTGAAATCTTAGAAATCTGTCCGGGTGAAAAATTAGGCATTCATGCCCATAATGATACGGGCAACGCCATTGCTAATTCTTTGGCGGCGGTGCGTGCTGGGGTGCGCCAAGTGCAAGGCACATTAGGGGGAATAGGAGAGCGTTGCGGCAATGCAAATCTTATTACGTTAATTCCAACTCTTATGCTAAAAAATGAATTTTGCGATAAATCTTCCCTATCAATAAATAATGAGCAATTAAAAAAACTCACCCATATTTCACGTGCATTTGATGATATATTAAATCGTGCGCCAAATGATCATAGCCCATATGTTGGCTCATCTGCCTTTGCTACAAAAGCTGGTATTCATGCTTCAGCACTGGTAAAATACCCTCAAAGCTATGAACATATAGAGCCAGAATTAGTCGGCAACCAGCGCTCAATAAAAATGTCGCAACAAGCTGGAAAATCCAATCTTTTGGTAGCGCTAAAAAGGCATGATATTGAAGTTGATAAAAATGATGAACGCCTAAGCGCTTTATTGAAAGAGGTAAAGGAAAGAGAGGCGAGGGGCTATTCCTATGATGGTGCAGATGCTTCTTTTGCGCTTTTAGCGCATAAAAACCTTGGCACTTTGCCTAAATACTTTGAGGTCGAGGGCTATCGCACCTCAATCGAGCGCCGCCATAATGTTAAAGGAGAATTAGTCACCGTTTCAGAAGCCGTGGTAAAGATAAATATCGAAGGCGAGTTGTTCATGTCGGTTGCTGAGGGCAACGGCCCAGTTAATGCACTTGATCAAGCAATGCGAAAAGATCTCGGCAAATATAGCGATATTATTAAAGGATTAGAGCTGGTAGATTTTAAGGTGCGTATTCTTGATGGCGGTACTGGCGCTGTTACTAGAGTGCTAATTGAGAGTAAAGATGAAAGCGGTGAGAGGTGGGTAACAATAGGCGTGTCGCCCAATATTATCGACGCTTCTTTTGAAGCTTTATATGAATCAATTACCTATAAATTGATGAAATCTAGTAACTATAGTATTTAGCATTTTCAATGCTAAATACTATCACCGTTCGAAGCGATAGCGAGTACGGTGCGCGGCGAAGCCAGCGTAATTCAATTAGCATAATTGAATTTAGAAAATACTATAAAGGCTTGATTTTATAAATATAATCTTTATCGTAAATTTACGATGAAAGAAAAAATCTCAAGCGATAAAAATCTAGCTTTTGCGTTTCGTGCATTTGCTCACCCAGCAAGACTTAATATTTTGCGGGTAATTGCGCAAAAGTGCGGTGGGGGCGACAAGAATAAAAACAACACTTGCTGTTGCACTGATGTAACCAAATATATTGATCTGGCGCAATCGACCATTTCGCAACATATAAAGGTTTTGCTTGAGGCTGGATTAATAGAACGAAAATCTGAAGGCACAAAAAATTGTTATTCTATCTGCTATCAACGTCTTGATAAAGTGCAAGCAGATTTTGATAATTATCTAAAACAACAAATTATAGAGGTCGTCAGTAATGAGTGAAAATAAACCAAAAATCAGCGCCGATGAAGGTTCGCTTTTTTCAACTATAAAAAACCTTTGGGTCTATATGTGGCCCTCCGATAGGCTTGATCTAAAATTACGAGTAATGGCCGCCATTGGCGCTTTGATGTTGGCAAAGGTCGCCACAACCTTAATACCATTTGCCTATAAGGGCATTATAGATTCGCTAGGGGAAAACGCAGATAATCCAGAACTTATTATGGGTATTGCAGTGCCAATAGTGCTGGTGATTGCTTTTGGTGTTGCCAATATTATGGATAGTCTTTTCCAGCAATTACGAGATGTTTTATTTGCTCGGGTTGGACAACATGCAGTGCGCCAATTAGCTCGCAAAACTTTCATTCATTTACACAGGCTCTCGCTTCGCTTCCACCTTCAACGTCATATGGGCGGTTTGTCTCGCATAATTGAGCGTGGTACAAAGGGCATAGAAACCATTGTGCGCTTTACAATGCTCAATACTGCGCCAGCTTTTGTTGAATTTATAATTGTTTCAATTATTTTCATCTGGCTGTTTGGCGTGCAATTTTTGGCCGTACTAGTTACGATAATTTTTACCTATATATTTTTCACCATTCGGGCATCAAATTGGCGCATTGCAATTCGTAGAGCCATGAACCAGAGCGATGTTGAGGCCAATTCAAAAGCCATTGATAGTTTGATAAATTATGAAACTGTGAAATATTTTGGCAATGAAGAGTTAGAGACCAAACGCTTTGATAGCTCGATGGCAAATTACGAAAAAGCTGCCATAAAAATGTGGGTTTCGCTTGGAATGTTAAATTTTGGGCAAGGGTTAATATTTTGGACTGGTATGATTGTTATAGGCATAATGTCGGCAAATGGTGTGATGGAAGGCAACATGACAATCGGCGATTTTGTGCTGGTCAATACATTCATGATGCAAATTTATCGTCCGCTAAATTTCATCGGCTCAGTATATCGTGAGATACGTCAAGGCCTAGCCGATATTGAAGAAATGTTCATGTTGCTTGATAAAGATCCCGAAATTGAAGATGCAACAGATGCAAAGGTTCTAAAAATAAGTGGCCCTGTTGTGAGTTTTGAAAATGTTTCTTTTCACTATGATGAAGATAGGCCGATATTAAAAAATGTAAGTTTTGAAGTGCCAGCAGGCAAAACTATTGCTATTGTTGGGCCATCAGGTGCTGGCAAATCCACAATTTCAAGGCTTATTTATCGCTTTTATGATATTTCAAACGGCAATGTGAAAATTGATAAGCAGGACGTGCGCACCATTACACAAAAAAGCCTTCGTGCAGCAATTGGCATGGTGCCACAAGACACGGTTTTGTTTAATGATACGATAGGCTATAATATAGCTTATGGTCGTACTAATGCTTCTCAAGCTGAAATTGAAGAGGCAGCGCATATGGCGCAAATTGGTGAATTCATCGCCTCACTTCCTAAAGGCTATGAAACAAGAGTTGGCGAGCGTGGGCTAAAACTTTCGGGTGGTGAAAAGCAACGAGTAGCGATAGCCAGAACAATATTAAAAGCGCCGCCAATTTTAATTCTTGATGAAGCAACCTCAGCGCTTGATACAAAAACCGAGCGTGAAATCCAATCGGCATTAGATGCCGTTTCAAAAGGTCGCACAACATTAGTTATAGCACATAGGCTCTCAACCATTATCAATGCTGATGAAATTATAGTGCTAGAAAAAGGCGAGATTGTTGAGCGTGGTAAACATAGATCATTGCTTGGCAAAAAAGGGCTTTACGCACAAATGTGGGATCGCCAGCGTGAGGCAAGTGAAGCAGAAGAGCAATTACGTAAGGCAAAAGAAAAGCAGCTTTAGTGTTTTGTTCTACCCCCACCGCTCTTATCCATACCCCCACCCTCAATCCCTCCCCGCAAGGGGGAGGGGGATTTGGCTTAGAGTATTTAGATTAAACATAAACTCAATCTACTTCCCTCCCCCTTGCGGGGAGGGATTGAGGGTGGGGGTTAGGTAAAAAAGCGGGTGGGGGTTCAAACTTAAAAAGTGATGATCGCATGAAGTGTTTGGGTTAAATTTCCACTACTCAGCAGCTTCTTTAGCCAAAGCCTCATCATTCTTTTTGCCCTTTTTAATATATTTCTTCGTACTATCAACTTCAGGAGCATCTTCATCTACCTTAGCTTCAGCTCTAGCTAATTTCTTAGCCCTGCCTTTTGCGCCAATATTTTTAATGCTAGCCCAAATAGTTGATGGTGCAGTGAGCATTACTGGCACTAGAACCAGAGTTAAAAGGGTAGAAAAACTAAGACCTGCAATAACAGCGGTAGCTAATTGTATCCACCAAGAGCCAGCGATTGAGCCAATTTCTATTGAGCGAGAAAAGAAGTTTAGAGTAATGCCCATTGCCATTGGTAATAGACCAAAAATAGTCGTAATGGTTGTTAGCATAACAGGGCGGATACGTTGCGCCGCTGTCATTAGCATAGCAGTTTGTGGATCAATTTTTTGTTTCCGTGTAAAGCGATTATAAGTATCAATTAAAACAATAGAATTATTCACCACAATGCCAGCCAGCGAAATAATACCAACCCCTGTCATAATAGCAGAAAAAGCCTGCCCTGTAACCAACATGCCCAACAGCACACCAGCCACCGCCATGACGACAGTTGAGAGCGTTACAAAAACCTGATAAAAACTATTAAATTGGGTCAGCAAAATCAAAAACATCAAGAACATTGCCCCAAGTCCAGCCTGCACCATAAAGGCGTTAGTTTCGTTAGTCTGCTCGTCAGCACCGCCATAGACAAGCTCAGTGCCCAAAGGCCATGCCTGCGCTTCAGTCCATTCCTTTAGCTCAGCAACTTTATCTGCAGCTGCTATATCTTTGCCATTCTCGTCAACACCGCTAACGTTCGCCCCAATATTCATGCGGTATTTTTGATCCCAACGAGCAATAGAGGAAATTTTCTGCACTGGCACACGAGTAATAAATGTTGAAACTGGCACAAGTCCATCTCTAGTGATTATTCGCATAGAATCAAGCGCATCAAATGAGCGTTGATCCTTTGGCAAACGAACAACAATATCAAGTTCATCAACAGCATCATTGGGGCGATAAGTGCCAAGATTTACCCCAGTAGTAACAAGCTGGATATATGGGCTAAGATCACGAATTCCTATGCCAAAACGTGCCGCCATATCTCTATCAACGTTTATTTCCCAATCAATACCGGGTTTGGGACGACCATCTTCAACACCAATTACATCGCCCAATTCATTGTCAACATAATCACGAATTTTGGCGACTGTTGGGGCAAGTAATTCATATTCACTTGCTTCAATCCGTAAATTTATATCTTTGCCAGAAGGAGGCCCTTCTTCTGCTCCAATAAGTTCAATACCAACACCTGAAATATTTTTAGTTTTATCTATTACTTCATCAAATATTTCTTTAGCTTTACGGCGATTTTTATAGCCAACTAATTCAAGCTGAAAATTTCCGATAGTATCAGGAGGGGTTGATGCGACCGCTCCAGTTGAGCCAAAATTCATCACCACATCTTCAATGCCAGCAACTTTTAGCACTTCTGTTTCTACTTCAAGTAAAATACCTCTTATTTCAACGGGGGAATAATTTCCACGAGTGGTAACGGCAACGGTTGCAAATTGCGGTTCAACCACAGGAAAGGCAACCATGCCTGTTGGGTTAGAGGCAAACAAAAAGAAAGCACCGCCAACTAATGAAAAACCAACGCTTAGTGATATGAATGGGTGTCTAATTAGAAATGAAAGGGCGCGAATGTATGAGCCAGTTACACCATGAACTTTTTTAATATCAAATTTAGCTGAGCCTGAAAGCGCTAGTGCAGAGGCCTTTTCTTTTTCGCTAATTTTCTTACGGGCAACAAACCGCCCAATAGTTGGAATGAATATCATTGCAACAATGAACGAGGATATCAGGGTGACTATTACCATGATGGGTAAATAGGACATGAACTTGCCAATAATACCAGGCCATAATAAAAGCGGTAAAAATGCAGCTAATGTCGTTGCAGTTGAAGATGCTATTGGCCAAAACATTCTTTGTGCGGCACGAATAAATGCCTCTTGGCGGCTCAAGCCTTCAGAAATTTTTCGCTCGGCATATTCAGTAACCACAATAGCGCCATCAACCAACATGCCAACGGTTAAAACAAGCCCAAACATAATCATCATGTTGATGGTCATGCCCATGAACTGAAGGAATAAAAAGCCAATCATAAAAGAAATAGGGATAGAAAACCCGATTAACAGGGCAGGGCGCAACCCGAGCAGAGCGATTGAAACAATTAGCACTATTGAAACCGCAGTAAAAACAGATGCTTGCAGTGAGTCAAACATGCGTGTCGACATTGTTGCCATATCCAGCATAAAAGAATATTGTAAAGCCTTTGGCCAATTTTGTGCGTGTTCATTGGTGATTTTTCTTACCGCTTTAGAAATATCGCCAATATTTGTATCCAGCTTTTTTTTAACAGATAATATAAGTGCTGGCTGCCCATTAACTCGGGTAAAACTGGTTGCGTCCTTAAAGGTTCGCTGAATAGTTGCCACGTCTGAAAAAGTTACAACTTTATCATCAGAAGTTTTCAGAGGTAAATTATATACGTCTTTCGCACTCTCAATTAGTCCGGGAACTTTAACCGCAAAACGCCCCTGCCCAGTGTCTAAGCGCCCTGCAGGAATTATTAGGTTATTTTTTGCCAAAGCGTCAAATAAATCATTAGCAGTAAGATTATAAGATTCTAATTTTAGCTGGTCGATAACAATTTCTAAAACCTCTTCTCTATCGCCAGATATTTCCACCTCACGAACATCGCCAATTCCCTCGATACTTTCCTTCAAGTCTTTTGCTAATTTGTTAATAGTTCGCTCGGGTATCTGCCCATAAAGCGCAACGGTTATTGTGCCAAAATCATCAATAGAAATTTCATTCACGCTTGGATCAGTAGCATCATCAGGCAGGTTGGGCTTGGCTCTATCAACGCCATCTTTAGCACTCTGTACTGCTTCATCAATATCAACGTCCATTTCAAATTCTAAAATTATGGTGGCGCTATTATTATTGCCATAGGAGCGCATAGATTTTAGGCCATCAAGATTAGCCAGCTCGGTTTCGAGTGGTCGCACCAAAAGCTTATCAGCATCGCTAGGAGATATTCCAGTCTGCACGGTACTTATACTAAGAAATGGTATATCAATGGAGGGTTGCCCCTCACGAGGCAAAGTCATAAAGGCAGAAATGCCAGCAGCAAGCATGATAAACATAATTGTGAGGACAGTTTTTGGACGGCGCAGAATTGCCTCAAGCATATTCATCATGATGCTTGCTCCTCTTTTATCATTGTGGGTTCTACTATTTGTCCGTCAATTACATATTCTTGCCCAAAAATAACAATTGGTGCTTTTTCAGGCAATCCAAGCACAAACACACCTTGATTATTATCTTTGATAATTGTTATTTCAACAAAATGAACCTTTTTTTCAAGGTCAACAATTTTAACCCCAATAGCACCATCACTATCTAGTGTTAAAGCAGATTGAGGAATAAGCTGCGCCTTTATTTCTCCAGCAATAATTATCGCGCTGGCACTAAGGCCCGAGCGAATTAGACCGTTTGAATTGTCCATCTCTATTTCAACATTAAAAGAGCGTGTTTCCTCATCAGCACTAGGGCTGATATAGCTGACTTTGCCATTAATAACCTGTGAGCCAATGGTTGTAATATTTGCGCTCATGCCTTCTTTGATAATTGAAACCTTGCTTTCAGCAACTTTGCCAACAAACAGCATAGGGTCTAATTGAACTAAAGTAGCACAAGCAGTGCCAGCTCCCATCATATCACCAACATTGGCTAGAGGGTCTTGCACAATACCGCTTACTTTAGTGTAGATTTTTGTGCGAGAAAGTTCAAGTTCAGCGCTATCAAGTTGCGATTGGGCAGCAGCTAATGAAGATTTTGCAGCCTCAAGTTGAACTTCATACGAGCGTTTTGTGTTGGCGGCAGCAAGACCTTTTTCTCGCAATGTTTTATTAGTATCAAAATCTGCCTGCACTTGGCTTAAAGACGCCTTGGCTTGCAATAATGATGCCTGTGCTTGCGCCACTTGGGTTTTTCTTACCCCTTGATCTAGCGTGCAAATAAGTGCACCAACTTCTACGGACTGTCCCTTAACTACATGAATATCTTCAACCCGTCCGCTAGTTTCAGCGCTAATTGAAATTATAGCGTGAGCCTTTGTACGCCCACGAAGCGGAACTTCTATCGGCATATTTTGTGCAATAAAAAGCTTTGTGCGCACTGACTGCAAACCAACTTCTTTATCCTTGTCGCCGTTGGTCGTTATCGCTCCCGAGCAAGCCTGCCCCGTGCCACGACACGGGGACACCCCCGACGTTTCTCCTGCCGTTGGTTCATTATCTGTTACCTCTTCGCCAACAAACATGCCTATGATAGATTTTTCGCCCTCACCAGGTCCATTGCCGCCTTGAATAAATGAGCCAGTAACCAGCCAGCCACCGACAAGTAAAATTAAAACAAAAGCTACGCCATAAGAAGTAATAAATTTCATAAAATAATCCTGATTATTGTACCAAAATTGGCATATCCTCTTGCACAGCTAAAGCCGTTAATTGGTGCATATGGGTTTTAATATATTCAATTTCAACGCCAATAATATTTAACCCGTAATTTAATACCCAAACGTCACTTTTTTGTAACGGCGCTTCTAACATTTCTTTTAGTCCATGGCGTTTTTGCTCAAGCCCTTCAATGCGCTCATCTAATCTTTGTTTGACAAGTGCCGCAGGTAAGAGCGAAGCAAAACGAGCAAACAATAAAAATTCAGAGCGAAAAATATCCTCGCCCAACTCATCAAATAAAGAATTTTGAAATTTTGAGCGCCCAGCATCAGTAATGGAATAAATCTTTTTGGTTGGTGAGCCAACATGGATTTCTTGGCGTGAAGTTACATAATCACCCTGCTCTAGCTTGTTAAGCGCTGGATAAATTGAGCCATAAGATGCCTCAACAAAATAGGCGTGCAACCCCTGTGTTGAGAGTTTTCTAATTTCATAACCTGTAACATCTTTATCATAAAGAATTGAAAGGCACAGAGTTTGAATATTCATGTTGTTATCCAGCTTTGTTATTAGCATATGTGAACATCTATACAGTAAATATAATTGACTATTATCACTTAACATATTATGCGTAATGCTATATTAGTGTTCTATATATGCAATACACCCATTGATAATGTCAACCAAATTTTCATTGATCCCCATTTATGTTCGACAGGTATGTATCAAATAGGCATATGCTTGTCAAGCATATGTTTGTTAAGCATACATTAACCTATCTGAAGGGTGAGCAATCTATTGAAAAAATAAAAGACAGTTAGCTAGTGCAAATCTCATTCATATATTTGGCAACTTGCTCGCCAAGAATTTCACAATCCGCCGCTACAAAAAACGGATTTAGGTAATTATCTTTCGCCTTATCATAAGAAAGCGGCAATCCATCAAGCGTTAGAACCACACCGCCAGCCGCTTCAAGAATAGCTTGTCCTGCGGCGCTATCCCATTCGTAAGTATTAGTAAAACGTGGGTATAGCCGTGCTTTGCCCTCAGCTAGAATGCAAAATTTTAGTGCTGATCCAACAGACACATCTTCACAAGGGGGGAGTTTAATATCAAGCTGTTTCAACAATTCACTACCATGCGAGCGAGAAGCAACTAGCTTTATATCGCCACACCCAACAACAGAGATTTTTTCTTTTTCACCAATTTTATTACCAATAATTTTTGCCTTAAACGCACCATCTTTGCTAGCAAAATATATATTGTTTTGCACTGGAACAGAAATCAAACCCAAAATTGGTTTACCATTTTCAATCAAAGCAATGTTGATTGTGAACTCGCCGTTTTTCTTGATAAATTCCTTTGTACCATCAAGCGGATCAACACAAAAAAATCGCTTTCCTAAAGTTGGAATTTTGCCAGCCTCTGCGCTTTCTTCTGCCAGAACAGGAGTGCCAGTTTTTTTAAGATGAGAAAGAATAATATCTTCAGCCTTTTGATCGGCAATAGTAACAGGTGTGCCATCAGCTTTTGCGGTATTAGCAAAGGAAGTTTCATATATTTCAAGAATCGCCTCACCAGCCTCAAGCGCTGCTTCAATCATAATATCTAATATTGCTTGATGATTATCCATATTTTTCAAAAACCCTCTTTAACAATTAATGACCGCCCAAAGTTCCTGTTTTTACCGAATAATCAGCCGCCACTTGATATTCAGGGTCATCATCAGAATCTACCATTAACTGCCCTGCGCGTTTTAGCAAGCGATGGCAATCATGGGTTAGGTGTCTTAATTGTAAAACCTTATCCTGCTTTTTATATTTTTTAGCCAAATCTTCAATCGCTTGTAAAGCAGATTGATCGGCAACGCGAGAATTCATAAAATCAACAATTACTAGTTCAGGATCAGTTTCAGGGTGAAAAATTTCTGAAAATCCTTCAACCGAGCCAAAGAATAATGGGCCCTGAATTTTATATATTTTAGCGCCCTTTTTATTGGTTTCAATATGAGCATGAATGCGTTTGGCATTACTCCAAGCATAAGCAAGCGCCGAAACAATAACCCCAACCACAACAGCAACTGCTAAATCATGCTCAACCGTCACCACAGTTACCAGCAAAATCACTAGCGCATCAATCAGCGGGATTTTACGCAAAATAACTAAAGAGCGCCAAGCAAAAGTACCAATCACCACCATAAACATCACGCCAACCAAAGCGGCAAGCGGAATTTGCTCAATCAAGCCAGAGGCAAATAATATAAACACCAATAAAAACAGTGCCGCACTAATGCCAGAAAGCCGAGTGCGACCACCAGATTTAACATTTATCATAGATTGCCCAATCATTGCGCAACCACCCATGCCACCAAAAAATCCAGTTACAGTATTTGCAACACCCTGCGCCACACATTCTTTTGAAGCACCCGAGCGCCGCCCAGTAATTTCACCAACCAAATTAAGTGTTAATAGGCTTTCAATCAGTCCAATCGCCGCCAAAATTACTGCATAGGGAAAAATGATTTTTAGCGTCTCAAGATTTAGATCAACCATAGGAATAGAAAATTGCGGCAAACCACCTTTAATCGATGCCAGATCGCCAACTCGTGGCACATCAATACCAAAGAAAATAACAATGAAAGCGACAATGCCAATCCCTGCCAAAGGAGCTGGAATAAATTTAGTAATTTTTGGCATTAGCCAAATAATCAGCATAGTGAGAACAACAAGCCCAAGCATAATATAAAGCGACATACCGCTCATCCACACTTCAGCACCATCGGGGGTGCGAGTTTTGAACTGGCTAAGTTGCGCCAAAAATATAACAATCGCTAAGCCATTTACAAAACCAAGCATAACGGGGTGCGGCACAAGGCGAATGAATTTTCCAAGGTGAAATATGCCAGCGAGAATTTGCATGACGCCCATCAAAACAACGGTAGCAAATAAATATTCAACCCCATGTTGCGCAACAAGTGCCACCATCACAACAGCCAACGCACCAGTAGCGCCAGAAATCATACCAGGACGACCACCAATAACCGCAGTAATAAGCCCAACAATAAAAGCGGCATAAAGCCCTACAAGCGGGTGAACTCCAGCAACAAATGAAAACGCCACCGCTTCAGGAACAAGCGCCAAAGCAACAGTTAAACCAGCTAAAAGCTCAATCTTTATACGATTTGGCGTGAAAGGAATTTTTTTAGGTTGGTTTTTCTCACCCGACTTAAAACGTTCAGCAAAAGCTGCCATCGTTGGCTTTATCATTATATTACTCTTTTTTGAAATTATCTTAGAGGGTGTGGACTAATTAAGATAGCGGTTAGACAGGTCATATTTTGAGGGATTTTCGGTGAAAATTCAATGCAGCAGGCTCATGCCTTCAATTTGAATTTTCACCGAAAAGCGCCAAAATATGACCTGCCCGAAGGGTTTAGCATAAATCGCCCACTATCGGCGCAATTTTTATTGCAAAGGGATCACCCATTACAAGAAAAATTGCTTGATATTGAATAATTTATGCTAAATCTAACCACTATCTTAATTAGTCCACACCCTCTAGCCTCATAAAGCAATTAACAAGAAAAGCAAACTTTATAACATATAGAATTTCACCCTTTTATATTCTTAATATTGACATTGAGAACTAATGCATTAATCTAATTTGGGACTGTGTTTATTAAAAACACTTAAATAAATTTAGTAGGGTCTATCAAAGCGAGTTTGAATAAATCCTAACTATTGCAATATGTGCTTTGGGCGCAATAGCGTATTTAGCTATTTTGACGACCAAGCAAAAGGATATAAAGTGACCGATATAAATCGGTTCGCCGATGTAAATTCACCAAGCCATGAAAAGGCTGAATTGCATCAACAGGAGCGTACGCCCAAAGGCTCAAAGCCAGCTATTAAAGCTAGCTCGAAAGCAAATGGTGCTACGTTTTCTAAAAGAAGGCGAACAGGAAATAATAGATATCCCTATCGGCGCAAGCTAAGTCCTGTCTATGCAGCGCTTGATCTTGGCACTAATAATTGCCGTCTATTGGTCGCTCGTAAAAATGAAAATGGCTTTAAGGTAATTGATGGTTTTTCTCGCATTGTGCGGCTTGGGGAGGGCGTTTCTCAAAGCGGAATGCTTGACGAACAAGCGATTGAGCGCACGCTTGAGGCGCTAAAAATATGCGCTATAAAGTTAGAACGCCACAAACCAAAAAGAATGCGCCTAATTGCAACGCAAGCTTGTCGTGGGGCAAGAAACTCAGAAGAATTTCTAGCTCGTGTAAAAAGTGAAATAGGTCTTGAATTAGAAATAATTGACCAGCAAACCGAAGCAAAATTAGCGGTTACTGGTTGTGGTGATCTAATTGAAAAAGATGTAATGGGTGCGCTAATGTTTGACATTGGCGGTGGCTCGTCAGAATTAGCATGGCTTGATTTTCGTGGTGGGCGACCAAAGGAAAATGGCAAATTAGCTTCCTCAATTCGCTCTTGGCAATCGCTAGAAATTGGGGTGGTTTCCATTGCAGAAAAATTTGGCGGCAAAGACGTAAGCACGCAAAAATTTGAGGATATGGTTGGTTTTGTCGCTGAAAAGCTGAAAGGTTTTAAGGGCTCAAACAAATTGAAAGACATGATTAAATCTCATAATGTGCATCTGATTGGTACATCGGGAACTGTTACCACCTTAGCAGGTCTGCATCTTGGGCTTGAGCGTTATGATAGATCGCAAGTTGATGGTTTGATGATGCGAAATGATGAAGTAGTTGATACGATGCGTGTGCTTATCTCTATGTCTTATGATCGTCGTGCGGAGCACCAATGTATCGGCTCAGATCGTGCGGATTTAGTAATACCGGGTTGTGCGATTTTTGAAGCTATAAGACGTGAATGGACAACAGATTATATTCGAGTAGCGGATAGGGGTTTGCGTGAAGGCATGTTAATTTCTTTAATGGATATGGATAAAAGAAAAAAACCAAATAAATATAGATCAAGAAAAGTACAAGAGAAAAATAATGGCTAAAATGGGCAAAGGGACAAATAGAGGCAAGGTTAAGGGAGTAGCAGGGGCTAATTCACGTGCCAATTCTGGGCTTAAAACTCGTGTTAAAACGGCTAAAAAACGAAAATTATCCTCAACACTTTGGTTGCAACGTCAATTAAATGATCCCTATGTTGCACGTGCAAGATCTGAGGGCTATCGATCTCGTGCGGCATTTAAGATTTTGGAATTGCACGAAAAATATAAATTATTCAAACCGGGAATGAAAGTCGTTGATCTTGGTTGCGCTCCGGGTGGTTGGTTGCAAGTAGCCTCAAAAGAAGTGCAATCGTCCCATAAAACCCCCTCAATCGTTGGTATTGATTATCTTGAAATGGGGGCAATTCCGGGTACGATAATTTTGCAAAAAGATTTCAACGACGAAGATGCGCCAGAAAAACTAATAGAGGCACTTGGCGGGCACAAAGCAGATCTTGTTCTCTCAGATATGGCAGCGCCAACAACAGGGCATCGCCCAACCGATCACATTCGTATAATTGCATTGGTAGAGCTAGCAGCAGATTTCGCCATAAATGTACTCGCACCCGGTGGCACATTTGTAGCAAAAGTTTTTCAGGGCGGCACTGAACATCAATTATTAAATGAGTTAAAGAAAAACTTTACAAAAACATTTCACGCTAAACCCCCTGCATCAAGACAAGATAGTGCGGAGACTTATTTAATAGCCACAGGCTTTAAGGGGTAGCTACCCCCCCTCGTCATAGTCGGGCTCGACCCGACTATCCAGAAAACTATTGCAACTTTATGATATTGTTAAAGGAAAACTCTTTATGGATTATCGGGTCATTTCCCGCTCACGCCGCTAGGGTGCCCGATAATGATAATTGCGGATACATTTAAGATAAATACTATCACCGCAGAAAGCGATAGCGTCTGCGGTGCGTAGCGAAGCCAGCGTAATTCAATTAGCATAATTGAATTTAGAAAATACTATATTGACATGATATTCAAATTTTTCTGATGTTGCATTATCTTGCTAGCCAAATAGTGTTTTTGGTGATAATGGCACGTGTCAATCGTTCATATAAATGATTCTATTCATTCAAATTTGCATTTTAAGGATAAGGCGAATGGCAAAAATAATTTCTTCTGTTACAGGCGATGCGGCGCTCACATTTGATGATGTGCTATTGCAGCCTGCAAAATCAGAAATCCTACCAACAGACGTTGATCTATCTACTCGTATTACCAATGATATTGAGTTAAAACTACCTATTCTTTCTTCTGCAATGGATACAGTAACCGAAAGCGCAATGGCGATTGCTATGGCACAAGCGGGTGGTTTAGGTGTGATACATCGTAACCTTACCCCAAAGTTGCAGGCCAAAGAGGTTGCAAAGGTAAAAATCTTTGAAAGCGGAATGGTGGTAAATCCAATAACTATTGGCCCCAAAGCTACATTAAATGATGCGCTTGCTCTTATGAAAAATTATTCTATTTCTGGCATTCCAGTAGTTGAAAATGGTGGCACTGGTGGGCGAGCCACAGGCAAGTTGGTTGGTATTCTTACCAATCGTGATGTGCGCTTCGCCTCAAATAAATCACAACCAGTTTCAGAACTTATGACCCATGAAAATCTTGTAACGGTAAATAAAGATGTTAGCCAATCAGATGCTAAACGCTTATTGCATACTCACCGCATTGAAAGATTATTAGTAATAGATGAGAGCAAAAATTGCATCGGCTTGATAACCGTTAAAGATATGGAAAAGGCTATTGCTAACCCAAATGCGATTAAAGATAAAAATGGCTCTTTAAGAGTTGGCGCAGCTTCAACTGTAGGCGAAGCTGGATTGGAACGCTCCTTAGCATTAATTGATGCTGGTGCAGATATTGTGGTAATAGATACAGCGCACGGTCATTCTGTTCGGGTAATTGAGGCGGTGCGTGAACTTAAAAAATCACGACCCAATTCTCGAATTGTTGCAGGCAATGTTGCAACAGCTGAAGCAACTTTAGCGCTTATTGATGCAGGGGCTGATGCGGTGAAAGTTGGCATTGGACCGGGCTCAATTTGCACAACTAGAATTATTGCAGGGGTTGGCGTGCCACAATTAGCCGCCATTATGGCGTGCGCAGCAGAGGCAGATAAGCATAATATTCCAATCATTGCCGATGGCGGCATTAAATTTTCTGGCGATATGGCAAAGGCATTAGCAGGCGGTGCAAGTTGCGCAATGGTAGGATCGCTTTTGGCAGGAACAGATGAAAGCCCCGGTGAAACATACCTTTATCAAGGACGCTCCTATAAATCATATCGTGGCATGGGATCAGTTGGCGCAATGGCTCGTGGTTCGGCCGATAGATATTTCCAACAAGAAGTAAATGACGAGATGAAACTCGTTCCCGAAGGCATTGAGGGACAGGTGGCATATAAAGGGCCTGTTGCTAGTGTATTACATCAATTAGCTGGCGGTGTGCGTGCGTCAATGGGTTATACTGGCGCTAAGAATTTACAGATTTTTACTCGTGAAGCAAAATTTGTCAAAATCTCAGGGGCGGCATTGCATGAAAGCCACGTGCATGATGTTTCAATCACTCGTGAAAGCCCAAATTATCGAGGTGGGCACTAATGGATAAAATCTTACTTGGCTCGGTTGCCTTACAATTATTACTAACATTTGTTCTAATGTTTTGTATGGGAATTTCACGGATAAGTTCTCTAAAAAACAAGCAGGTAAAATTTAGTGAAATCGCATTAAGCACAGACGCCTATCCAAAAAAGGCACGCCAAATTGCCAATGCCTTTGCCAACCAATTTCAAATGCCACTAATATTTTATTTTGGCGTAGTTCTAAGCCTTGTCTATGGCACTGTTAGCAGCCTAGAAATTATCCTAGCTTATAGCTTCGTTGCCTTGCGATATATTCATGTGTTTATTCATACAACGAACAATAATCTTGTCTGGCGATTAAATATTTATTTTGTTGGAGTTTTAGTTTTAATAGCATATCTAGTTGCTATATTTTATAGAATAATATTTTAAGGATTTTTATGCGCCTATCAGGAAGAATATCTGCCGCTATTGAAATTATAGAAATTATAAAGCAGCACCATGCTCCAGTGTCTTTGGCACTAAAAAATTGGGGCGCAAGCCATCGCTTTGCAGGCTCTGGCGATAGGGCCGCGATTGGTAATTTGGTTTATGATGTTTTGCGAAAGCAAAATTTTCATGCGCATTTAATGCAATCAGAAAATGCCCGTGCTTTAGTTTTATCTGTTGTAATAAGAGATTGGGGTTTGAGTGTTGATGATCTAAATTCTGATTTTTCAAGCGATAAATTTGCCCCTGAAAAAATTAGCGAGCAAGAAAAAACATTGCTAGAAGCAAAAATTGATAAGAAAAATACCCCAAAGCATATTCTAGCAAATATCCCGCAATGGCTTGAAGCTACTTTAGAAAAAGCATTTGGTGAGATTTTAGTTAAAGAGGGCAAGGCTCTGGCTTTGCGTCCGCCACTTGATTTACGAGTTAATAAATTGCTCTCAACTTCTGACAAGGTGCAAAAATCACTCGAACGCTTTAGCCCTGAATTTACCAAAATTATTCCTGAGGCATTACGCATTAAGGCTGGTGAGAAAGATGCTCGCACGCCAAATGTAACAGCAGATGAAGCCTATAAAAAAGGCTGGTTTGAAATTCAAGATCTCGGCTCACAAATTGTAAGTTCGTTAGTTGGTGCAAAAGAGGGCGAGCAGGTGCTAGATTATTGCGCAGGAGCTGGCGGCAAGACACTTGCCCTTGCGGCAAACATGCAAAATAAGGGGCAAATATTTGCCTATGATAATGACAGAAATCGCCTCAAACCAATTTACGATAGGCTAAAGCGCAATGGGGTTAGAAATGTGCAAACCATAGCGCCAAATGACAAAGCGCTTGAGAACCTAATTGATAAAATGGACAGGGTAATTATTGATGCTCCTTGCACGGGTTCTGGCACTTGGCGTCGCCGCCCAGATACCAAGTGGAAGCTAAGTGAAAACCTACTAAATGAACGCCTTAAACAGCAAGCTGAAATTTTACAAGAAGCCTCAAAATATGTTAAAAAAGGCGGGCAACTAACCTATATTACGTGCTCGATTTTGCCAGCTGAAAATATTGAGCAAATTGAAAAATTTCTCAAAGATAATAAAGAATTTAGCGCCTTGCCATCTGATAGTATTTGGCAGAAAAAATTTGGCTCAAACAGCGTAGCACGACCCTATTTTGACAAATGCGGACTAACCCTAACTCCTGCCTCCTGCGGCACAGATGGTTTTTATATTTCTATTATGCAAAGGAAATAATATGCCTGTTCCTAATCACGAGGTGACTAGTCACGAGGCAATCCTAATCGTAGATTTTGGCTCACAAGTTACTCAACTTATTGCAAGGCGTTTGCGTGAAGCAGGGGTATATTGCGAAATTCACCCATTTTCAAAAGCTGCCGATGAATTAGCTCGATTAAAACCAAAAGGCATAATTCTTTCAGGCGGCCCTGCTTCTGTATTAGATAAAAACGCACCACAAATTGACAAGAGATTGCTTGAAACCAATGTGCCAATTTTGGGTATTTGTTATGGTCAACAAGCGCTTTGCGTTGCGCTTGGCGGTAAGGTCGAGGCAGATCACCATGCTGAATTTGGACGAGCCGAGATAACCCCAAACAAGGCTTGCGCTCTTTATGATGATGTTTGGGAATTGGGCAGTGAACATCAAGTTTGGATGTCGCACGGCGATAGGGTTACGACGCTCCCTAAAGGTTTTGAAGTAGTAGCAACTTCAAGCGGCGCACCTTTTGCCTTCATTGAGAATAAAGAAAAGCAAATCTGGGCAGTACAATTTCACCCCGAAGTTCATCACACACCAGATGGGGCAAAATTACTGTCAAATTTTGTGCATAAAATTTGTGGTTGCACAGGCGATTGGACAATGGCGACCTATAAGCAGCAAGCGATTGATAAAATCCGTGAGCAGGTGGGTGATGGCAAGGTGATTTGCGGGCTTTCTGGCGGAGTGGATAGTTCGGTTGCGGCATTATTATTGCACGAGGCGATTGGCGATAATCTAACCTGCATTTTGGTAGATCACGGTCTAATGCGCCAAAACGAAGCCAAAGATGTGGTTGAGATGTTTAAGGAGCATTATAATCTAAAATTAGTGCATGTTGATGCGGTGGATTTATTTATCAATGCGCTTGAGGGTGAGAGCGATCCTGAAACAAAGCGAAAAACCATTGGGCGATTATTCATTGAGACCTTTGAGGCAGAAGCAAAAAAACTTGGTGGTGCAAATTTCTTAGCGCAAGGCACGCTTTACCCCGATGTGATAGAATCGGTTTCTGTTTCTGGCGGCCCCTCAGCAACAATAAAATCACACCATAATGTTGGTGGTCTGCCAGAGCGTATGAATATGGAATTAGTCGAGCCATTGCGTGAATTGTTCAAAGACGAAGTAAGAGCGCTTGGATATGAGCTTGGATTGCCCGATAGCTTCATAGGCCGCCACCCATTTCCCGGCCCCGGCCTAGCCATTCGCCTACCCGGAGGCGTTACACGAGATAAGCTAGAAATTTTAAGAAAAGCCGATGTGATTTATCTCGATGAAATAAGAAAAGCAGGGCTTTACGATAAGATTTGGCAAGCATTTGCGGTGTTGCTGCCAGTGCAAACGGTCGGAGTAATGGGCGATAATCGAACCTACGAATTTGTCTGCGCATTACGAGCAGTAACTTCAGTTGATGGCATGACGGCAGATTTTTTCCCATACGAAATGGAATTTTTAGGAAAAGCAGCAACTCGGATAATTAACGAAGTTCGGGGGATTAATCGTGTGGTTTATGATGTTACGAGCAAACCTCCGGGGACTATTGAATGGGAGTGATTTATGACTAGGCGGGCTATTGAAGGTAATTATGCCAGATTAAAGGGTCTTAGGGATGCTGTTGCTTCAGAGAAGGAAGACTATCTTTCTAGAGATTTTGTAGATGATTATTCGCTTATTCTGAAAAATCTTCGAAAGGAGTGTGAAGATGATTTCTTGGATTTTGACCTTTCAGATACAGTTTGGTATGAGAATGAATATGCAGATATTCTATACACCCAAGCAATAAAATCCCCCTTACGTTCAAAAATATTACAACTGATAAGCTATCTAGAAAATGTTCATAATGCATCTAACAGAATTGTTGAAATCGGTAGTGTTTACAACCTTATAAAAGATGAATTGTTAAAATCACGATGCTCTGATTTGTTGTCAGCTCCTGATCATTTTGATCGTGTTATTAACCAAGCAACACTGGTGCTTGAAGAAAGGCTGCGTACAATACTTCCTGATTTAAAAGAATATACAGGTCAGACACTGGTAAGTAAGGCAATGAACAAGATACCAAATGATAGTAGAATAAAATTCTCTGATAAAAATAGCGAACAAGAGAGTTATGTCGCATTATTTCGAGGAGTGGTTGGAGTATTTAGGAACGAAAGCCATCATAGATTTATGAATGAAATAACTCGTGAACAAGCACTTCAAATTTGTGCATTCATAGACACTCTTTTAACTGCGCTAGATAAGGCAGATATTGTCAGCGAATAAATCTAAATATTAACAGCCTCCTCAATGTCATTGCGGGCTTGATCCGCAATCCATTACACTCAAATGCAAACCCCCACCCTCAATCCCTCCCCGCAAGTGGGAGGGAGGCAGATTGAGTTTTGGCTGAAAATTTATCAAAGAATGCAAAACTTATCCCCCTCCCACTTGCGGGGAGGGGCTAGGGGTGGGGGTTTGGGATAAAAGCGGTGGGAGTATAAAAATGTAAGCGAAGTAGTCCAAGCTTTCTTAAAAGTAACTTCCCACACGCAAGCATCTAGCCACCAGCCAAAGCCAAACGCTCAATCACCAAATCATAATATGCCTCGCTATCAAGATCATAAAGCACGTTGGCATTTAGGGGTAATTCCATTTTGCCCCACCAATCGATTACCGTCATGCCACGAGTTAATTCATAATCTTTTGAAATTGTAACATTGACCTTTTTGCTCTTAAAAATTTCAGGCTTGAGCAAATAGGCAACGGTGGTTGGGTCATGCAGTGGGCCGCCATCCATGTGCATTTTTTCAGAATCATATATTCTATTGAATTTTAATAAATGATAAAATGCTTCCATGTGCGGTGTGCCAACGGCTCGTAATTTTTCTAGTCGAGCATCAGTTGAAAGTGCTTTATGGGTGCAATCAAGCGGAACAAGCGTAATTGGAGTGCCAGAAGTAAAGACAATATCTGCCGCTTCTGGGTCAACATAAATATTATATTCAGCAGCAGGAGTAACATTTCCGCCCTCGCTTCGTGCGCCGCCCATAATGATAATTTCTTGCAATCGCTGTTTAATTTTTGGCTCTTTTTGCATAGCAAGCGCAATATTTGTTAGGGGTGCAATGGCGCAAATTGTTATCGAATTTGGCTCGTTATCCATCACCAACTCAACAATTTTATCAGGGGCAAACCCTTCACTTGCTTTGGTGGTTGGCTCAGGTAAATCATAACCTTCAAAACCATTGCCACCATGCACTTCTTGTGCCGTAATAAGTTCACGCTTAAGAGGTCTATCCGCCCCCATATAGACAGGAATTTCTACCCGACCAACCAGCTCTAAAGATTTAAGAGTATTTATGGTTGTTTGCTCAAGTGATACATTGCCACCAACGGTGGTGAGCGCCAAAAGTTCAAGCTCATTTGGTGAGCCAAGCGCCATTAAAAAAGTAACAGAATCATCGGGTGAAGGATCAGTATCAATAATTATTTTACGGGACATTTTGAGCCCTCCTAATTTGGGTGCGTTAATATGATATCACCTCGCACCTTCTTATTGTTGCTTTTTCTATATGACTTTAAACATAAAGAGGTTTTGATCTATCTCAATGACATTATCTAAATATACTAAATCCGATAACATAAATGTGAAGGAGTGTTAATAAATTTAATGATATATCTTGTTAGTAGTTTTTTGGTTTCAGTTTTTAATGTTATAATATCTTTAATTATACTAACGAGGACAACATGATGAAAAGAAGAATTTTTGTACTTTCTACTCTATCAGTTCTAGCAATCCCAAATGTGGCTTTTGCGCACAAAGAATTCAAATTAGATGAAAAATATTTACCGCAATTAGTTGATTATTCTGGCTATGAAGTTGGAACTATTGTCGTTGATCCAGCAAATAAATTTCTCTATCTTATTGAAAGCAAAACAAAAGCTCGCCGTTATGGTGTTGGTGTTGGCAGGGCTGGTTTGGCTTGGAAGGGCAAGGCAACAGTTGGGCGAAAAGCTGAATGGCCACGTTGGACACCTACAAAAAATATGATTAGGCGAGAACCGGGTAAATATGCTCGTTTTGCTAAAGGCGTTCCGGGAGGCATAAATAATCCACTTGGTGCAAGAGCGCTTTATCTTTATCGTAATGGGCGAGATACTCTTTATCGTATTCATGGCACTACCGAACCTTGGACTATTGGCAAAGCTATTTCAAATGGCTGTATTCGCCTAACGAATGAATATGTTGAAGATCTATATGATCGTGTGCCCGTTGGCGCTGAAGTAATAGTATTATAAATTCTTAATTCTATCTTGCCCTAAGAAAACACATGAGATATAAAAGGGAGCTTTCACTTTTTGTGAAATTGCTTTAGTGTGCAAAAAAATCTCAATCTAATTTAGGTCAAAAATGTCAGAAGAAAATATTTTTAGTGAAGTTGATGAAGAACTTCGTAATGAGCGCATGCGTAATATGTGGCGCAAATATGCACCGCTTTTTATAGGTTTAGCTCTGGCTGTTGTTTTGGCAGTTGCCGCGAAAGAGGGCTGGGAGTTTTATCAAAAATCCGTTTCCTCAAAATCATCTGAGCAATATTTTGCAGCTATTGATTTTGTGGAGCAAGATAATGTTGTTGCAGCGCAAGAAGCGCTAAACATCGTTATTAATGAAGGTAGCGGGAAATATCCGATTTTGGCGCAATTTCGCCAAGCCGCATTATTGCTTAGCGAGGGTAAAAATCAACAAGCAGTTACTGCCTATGATGCGCTTGCAACAAGTTTAAGCGAAAAAAGATTACGAGATCTAGCTTTGCTTTTTGCAGCCAATGCACTTGTTGATAGTGGTGATGTGGCGGCAGTTAATGCAAGAATTGGCGGTTTTATCGCATCTGATAATTCACTAAGAATTATGGCAGAAGAAATTTTGGGTCTAACATATTATGCTAATGGTGATTTAGATAAAGCACGTGAGACATTTGCAAGAGTTCTACTGAACCCACAAGCTCAAAGCGCTTCTCTTGCTAGAATAGATATTTATATTTCGCAATTAGTAGCACAGGGTGCTAAAGCGCCAAGTGTAGGCGAAAATAATAATTAAATAGAAATCATGTTTTTAATAAATGCGAAAATGTTGAATAGCCCGCCAACATAGGGCATGGCATGGAAAAAGAATAAACGGCGGAATAATAAATGAGCTTGATAGAGCCCCCCTACGCCAAGGCTTCGGGCGGCATAAGCAATTCTAAAGTTCGCAAAACGAACTAAGAAGTGCTAATGGAAAAAGAAAAACGGCGGGGGTGTCGGGGTCGGGAGCGACAAGCGACCAACGGCGACAATATAAAAGAGATTTGGATAAATCATGAATGTAACTGTTGCCATTGTTGGCCGCCCCAATGTCGGCAAATCTACTTTGTTTAATCGACTTGTAGGCAAAAAAATTGCGTTGGTTGATGATACGCCGGGGGTAACTCGTGATAGGCGAGAGGCTGAGGGGCGCATTGCTGAACTTAG
>JAKISM010000023.1 GCA_021648585.1 Devosiaceae bacterium
CTTTAGCCCCAGATAATCTTGATGCCGCATCTTCTTTGGGCGATATTTTGCGCTTCAATAAAAAGTATGATGAAGCTATTATTGCCTATTCAAAAGCACTTAAAATTGCTGGCGGTGATAGGCCAGCCGATTGGCGCTTTTATTATGTTAGAGGAATAGCTTACGAGCGTGCAGATAAATGGGAGTTAGCTGAAAAAGATTTTCAAAAATCCCTTAAATTAAATCCAGGACACCCCCAAGTGCTAAACTATCTTGGATATAGCTGGGTTGATAAAGATATAAACCTAAAACAAGGGCTAGAGCTAATTAAATTAGCAGTAAAAGCTAGCCCAATGGATGGCTATATTGTTGATAGTTTGGGTTGGGCATATTATCGTTTGGGACAGTTTGAGAGGGCAGCTATTGAACTTGAAAAGGCGGTCAATTTACGTCCAAATGATGCTGAAATAAATGATCATCTTGGTGATGCTTATTGGCGAGTAGGACGCAAGCTAGAAGCTAATTTCCAATGGAAAATAGCAATTTATGTTGATGGAGATGGAGTTGTTACTAAGCGAGCTACTCCAAAATTAGAAAATGGATTAGATTAGGGTGCAAAATGAGCGATGTTTCCTATCATGAATTTGCACCTGCTAAAATAAACCTTGCCCTACATATAATTGGCAAAAAACATCATATGCACCTGCTTGATAGTTTGGTGGCTTTTACAACCATTGGTGATAATTTAAGCGCCACAATTTCAAATGTTGATAGCTTAAAAATAATAGGGCCATTTGCCTCATCATTAAAAGACAGCCAAAATAATTTAGCTCGAAAAGCAATAGAATTATTTAGAGAAAAACATCCTAAATCTTTGCCCAAGGGGTTTTGCTTTGTGCTTGAAAAAAACCTACCCATCGCATCTGGTATTGGTGGTGGTTCTGCGGATTGCGCTGCTACTTTGAGAATTTTAGCAAAATTTAGCAAATATGATATTTCAAATAATGACTTGCAAAGCCTAGCTCAGATTTTGGGAGCAGATGTTAGTGCGTGTCTTTTTAGCGAAACTCTAAAAATGCAAGGGTTTGGCGAGAGGATTACCCTCCTTGATCCGCTGCCAAGCACATATATATTGTTAGTTAATCCCCTTGAAGAGGTTTCAACAAAGCAAGTTTTTGAAAACCTAAAACAGGTTAATAATGATGCTTTACCTGAAATAAAACAAGCATTTAGCAATGTTGAGCAACTTGCAAATTACCTAACAAACACACGAAATGACTTAGAAGAGCCAGCAATAAAAAATGCTGATATTATTAAGATATTATCTGATTATGTTGGTAATATTTCAGGCTGTCATTTTGCCCGCATGACAGGATCAGGCGCTAGTGTTTTTGGCCTATTTAGTTATGAGCAAGAAGCAAAAATGGCACTGAAATCAACTCAAAAGAAGTGGCCTAATTTTTGGGTGGCACAGGGGAAGTTAATTTAATATTCTCGAACTAGGCAAAAATCGGCAATATCAAAAAGCGCATCAACAATTTCACCGCTTGGTAATATTTCAAGTGCCTTTTTAGCATTGGCAACGCTGTTTGAGGCCTGCTGCATTACCTGTTTTAGAATTTGCTTTTCTTTCATAAGGCTAATAATTTTTTCAACAATCAAATCATCACAATCTTGATTGCCTAAAGCTGAAACTATTAATTCTTTTTCTTTATCATTAGCATTTTCTAGTAATAAGATAATTGGTAGGCTCATCTTACCTTCACGTAAATCATCGCCTGTGTTTTTCCCAAAAACTCCTTTAACTCCGCCATAATCAAGCGCATCATCACTTAATTGAAACGCCCGCCCCAATTCAATCCCATAAATACCAAGCGCTTCATAAGATGCAACATCAGCACCGCCAGCCATCGCTCCAACTTTTGTTGCCGCCTCAAATAGTGCGCCAGTTTTTGAGCGAATAACCATGTCATATTCTTGTGCTGAAGTATTAAGGTCTTTAATTTTAGAAAGTTGAAAAACTTCCCCTTCAGCAATAATAGTTGCAGCTTTTGACAATATTCCAAGCGCATCTATATCCTTAGTCTCAACCATCATTAGAAATGCTTGCCCAAGTAAAAAATCTCCAACCAAAACACTAGCCTGATTGCCCCAAATAATTCTAGCAGCTGGTTTATTGCGTCGCATATTGCTCTCATCAACCACATCATCATGTAACAATGTAGCATTGTGCATAAATTCAACCGCTGCTGCAAAATATTGGCTTTTGTTGCTCTCGCTCGCATTAGGATTTGTGAACATTTTGGCACATGCAATGGTCAGCATAGGTCGTAAGCGCTTACCGCCAGAGCTAATTAAATAATTAGCAAGCTCAGGTACCATATCAACATGGGAGTGGGCACGGGAAATAATCAGTGAATTGACTTCTTCCATGCCTGTCTGTGTAAGAACTATAAGCCGCTCAAGCGCATTATTATTTGCATTAGATTGTGGGCTTGTTGTAATATTTTGTGCCATTAAATTATCTAAAACCTGATTTTTTAATTAGAAATAGTTGAAAAATACTCTATGCTTTCAATTATTCTTATTGAACATAAAGAGCTTAGATGTCCATAGACCACAAAACAAGTTTTGTAAAACACTCACTTACTAGTTTGGACGAATTTTTAGATGGAAAGCTTCTTATTGAACAGCCCCAAAAGGGTTTTCGCTCGGGTATTGATGCAATTTTGCTTGGTTCCAGTGTTAAGAGTGCAAGTGTCAAGCAAGTGCCACAGGAATTACTAGAGTTGGGGTGCGGAACTGGGGTAGCTGCTCTTTGTGCTTTGGTTCACAATGATCAACTAAGCGCAACACTTGTTGATAATAATAGGCAAATGCTTGAATTAGCTAACAATAATATTGCAAGAAATAATATGCAAAATAGAGCTAAAACTATAGGTCTGGATATAGTTGATTTTGCAACATTTCCTCAAGAGGCAAATATAAAGCCAAATTCATTTTCTATAATAATCGCCAATCCGCCTTATTTTGATAGCGAAAAAGGCACAGCTGCAAAAGGGGAGGGGCGCAAAAACGCCCGTCATATGCAAAAAGGTGATTTAGATAAATGGGTAAAATTTGCTACAACTTATGCCAAAGCCAAAGGGGAAGTAATTTTTATTTTTCGAGCGGAAGGGCTTGGGGATTTACTAAAATCATTTGAAAAGCGCTTTGGTAATATTAAAATCCTGCCAATTATTTCACGTGATGGGCAAGATGCCTCTCGTGTTTTGGTTGGTGGAATAAAAGGATCACGGGCAAAATTACAATTAAAGTCACCTCTTATATTACACGCAAAAGAGGGAAATAATTATTTGCCAGAAATTGAAAAAATATTTCGTGCGCAACAGCAATTACACTGGTAATGATGCTTAGCATTTCCTATGTAGGTAAAAATATTGGAGAAATAAATGTACGAATTAGAAAATGACGAGAAGAAAAAGCCGCTAGAAAAGCTTGGCTATTGGATTGGTAAAAAACTAGGGAAGGGTAACGTTACAATTCCCGTTGTAAGGTTACACGGCGTAATTTCCTCTGATCAAAAACCAAACCGTATTAACATTCAATCTGTTAACCCAATGCTTGAAAAAGCGTTCAAGATGAAAAAAGCTCCAGTGGTTGCTATTGTCATTAATTCTCCGGGTGGCTCGCCTGTGCAATCTCGCCTTGTGGCTAACAGAATTTCTCAACTCTCAAAAGAACACGACAAGAAAGTTTTGGTTTTTGTTGAAGATGTTGCAGCATCAGGTGGTTATTTTATCGCAGTTGTTGGGAGCGAAATATTTGCCGACCCTTCTTCTATTGTGGGCTCTATTGGTGTGGTTATGGGGGGGTTCGGGTTTGATGAGGCAATTAAAAAAATTGGCGTTTCAAGACGTCTTTATGTAACAGGTAAAAACAAATCAACGCTCGACCCTTTTTTACCAGAGAAGAAAACTGACGTAGATCGTATAAAAAAAGTAGGTACTGAAATCCATAAAACCTTTATTGATTATGTAAAAACTCATCGTGGTGATAAGCTCAAAGGAAAAGATGATGTGCTATTTACTGGTGAATGGTGGACAGGAGTTAGTGGGCTTGATTTAGGTCTTATTGATGCTATTGGCGATATGCACGAAGTGCTAAGAGAGCGCTATGGCAATGATGTTAATTTGAAAATAATTGAAGCAAAAAAATCATTATTTCAAATCCCTAAGCTTGGCCTATCAACTGGCATTAATGCCAATTCTATTGCTGGTGAGGCTATTAGTGCTATTGAAGAGCGTGCGCTTTGGTCACGTTTTGGACTATGAAATCACGTTTTGGATTATAGAAAAAATGAATATTAAGGAATAAATTGGGCATGTTATTTAAGCTTCTTACCTATATAGTTGTTTTTTCTGTGGTCTTTTATGGGATAAGAAAAATTATTACTGATTGGCGTAATAAATTTATCCATGATGATGCGCAAAAGCACCAACGTGATCTTAAAGAACGTGATCAGGATAATGTCATTAATCTAAAGCCAGACGATGATGGGGTGTTTCGACCTAATGATGAGAATAAGAAAGACGATTAGCTAGAGTTGCAATTTTTCCAAAGTTTTGCCTCTAAATATTCTTTGCAGGTCGTCCCTCTTTACCAAATAAATGATAAAGCTTGTCTTTGGGTGCAAAATTTATTGTCTCACCGATTTTATATTTTGTCTTGCCCTGCTGCCTAATAATAACAGGCTCCTCAGCCCCAATATTTACATAAATGAAGCTATCAGATCCTAAAACCTCATAATATACTATCTCACCAGACCAATTTGCATCTGTTTTAACAATTTTCATATGTTCAGGGCGAACACCGACAATATCAGCGCCATATTTTTTTGCGAACTTGCCTTTGAAAAAATTCATCTTGGGCGAGCCAATAAATCCAGCAACAAATAGGGATTGTGGGCTATCATAAAGCTCCATCGGCGTTCCAACTTGCTCAATAATCCCATCACGCAACACTACTATTCTATCTGCCATTGTCATAGCTTCAACTTGATCATGGGTCACATAAATCATGGTAGTATTTGGCAGGCTTTCACTAAGCGAGCCGATTTCACGGCGCATTTGCACCCTTAAAGCCGCATCAAGATTTGATAGAGGTTCATCAAATAAGAAAACTTTTGGCTCACGAACTATTGAGCGCCCAATCGCCACACGTTGACGCTGCCCACCAGAAAGCTCTTTTGGCAATCGTTCAAGATAATCATGTAATTGTAGTTTTTTAGCCGCCAAATTGACCATTTCCTTGATTTTATCAGCAGGTAGCTTTTGTAATTTTAGTGAATAGGCCATATTATCATAAACGCTCATATGCGGATAAAGCGCATAAGATTGAAATACCATAGCGATGCCTCGTTTTGAGGGAGCTACATCATTTACCATTCGCCCATCAATTTCTAAAGTACCAGAAGTAATTTCCTCAAGCCCAGAAATGCAACGCAATAATGTAGATTTACCGCAACCAGAAGGGCCAACAAAAACTATAAATTCTCCTGATTTAATATCAAGATTAATGTCTTTTAATACTTCAACTGTGCCGTAATTTTTATATAGGCCTTCAATTTTTAGATCTGCCATAATTCCTCCAAATATGCTCTAAACCATCAATATTTCCAAAGCCATCAATGTTCTAATGATCTAGCAATGTAAGTTTCAAGTGGTGCTAAATTTACCGCTCTTTCCCCATTTAGTTTTTTTGATCCCGGTGCATTAATATCCTCGTGCTTCATGTCATCTGGAAACTCAAACACTTGTTCTTTTTCGCTCATGTTAAAAATACAAATCAACGAAGCATCTTGTGAAAAACGCTTAAACGCAAAAATGCCCTCAGGCGCTTTTAATAATTCTATTTCTCCGATTTTTAGCGAAGAATGATTTTTACGAAATTTTATAAATTCTTTATAAAAGTTCAAAACTGAATTGGGTTGCTCTTCTTGCAAATCAACCGCCTTTGATAAATGATCTGCTGGAATTGGTAGCCATGATTTTTTAGCATTTGAAAACCCACCTAAATGGGCTAAAGATTGCCACACCATAGGAGTTCTACAACCATCTCTTCCCTTAAAACGTGGCCAAAATTTTATTCCATAAGGATCAACTAAATCCTCAAAAGAAATATCAGCTTCACTTAGCCCTAATTCCTCACCTTGATAAATGCAGACCGAGCCCCTCATGCAAAGTAATAATGCTATAGCTAATTTAGCAAATTTGTCCTCTAATCCATGTTGCGCCCAACGTGTTACATGGCGCACAACATCATGGTTTGAAAATGCTAAACATGTCCAGCCATCATTTGCCTGCTCTTTCATGCTAGAAATAGAATTTGAGAAATGTTTCGGGGTGAACTCTCCTCCCAATAAATCAAAAGTATAAGCCATATGCAAATGTTGATCGCCACTTGTATATTGAGCCATAAGTTCAATTTGGCGTTGTTCATCTCCTATTTCGCCAACAGAAGTAGTCCCCGGAAATTCATCTAATAAATTGCGTATTCGCTTAATAAAATCAATGTTCTCTGGCTGGCTTTTATCAAAAATATGATTTTGGAAATTATAAGGATTAACGCTAGGAGCGGTTGTGTTATTTATTTTCTCTTTATCAAGAGAAGGGTTGTCTTTTAGGCTTTGCGAGTGGAAATAAAAATTGACCGTATCAAGACGAAACCCATCAACTCCTCTTTCAAGCCAAAAGCGCATTTCACTAATTAAAGCATCACGTACTTCAGCATTATGAAAATTTAGGTCTGGCTGCTCTGAGAGAAAATTATGCAAATAATATTGTTCTCGTGTTGTATCCCATGTCCAAGCAGGACCCCCAAAAATTGACAGCCAATTATTTGGCGCAGTGCCATCAGGCTTTGCATCTTCCCAAACATACCAATCAGAATAATCATTAAATGCTGACATTCTACTTTGTTCAAACCAGCTATGCTTATCAGACGTGTGGCTAATAACTTGGTCTATTATAACTTTAAGGCCAAGAGAATGAGCCTTGCTAAGTAGCTGATCAAAATCTCGTAATGATCCAAATAATGGATCTACATCACGATAATTGGAAACATCATAGCCAAAATCTTTCATCGGAGATGTAAAAAAAGGTGAAAGCCAAATTGCATCAACCCCTAAATCACAAACATATTCCAAACGTTGAGTTATACCAACTAAATCCCCAACACCATCTCCATTATGATCTTGAAATGATCTTGGGTAAATTTGATAAATAACAGCACCTCGCCACCAATCATTTTTTGATGAAGAATAAGAAGATAGATTATTTTTTAATATAGCTTGATGATCCAAAATATCCCCCTTAAAAAACTGCTCCTAATGAAATTAGCTCTTAAAAGAGCTACCCATATTGTTAGAATAATTTGCTCAATAATAATATTATCAAACAGATAAAAACATTTGAGCAAAACATATTTTGACAAATCTTACCAAAACGTTTTAGTTACCTAAACTATAGCGTTTTTTGTGTCAATTCGTCAACTTTTTGAATAGGGTTTTTTAAGTTTTACATTCAAGTAAGCTAAAATTTTGAGAAAATAATTTAATGAAACAACAAAAATTTAATAATAAAAATTTCCAAAGACGCTCGGTCACGATTAAAGACCTTAGTGCAAAACTAAATCTATCTATAACTACAATTTCGCGCGCTCTAAATAATTATCCAGACGTTGGAAAAGCTACTAGAAAAAAAATTATTAAAACTGCAAAAGAACTTGGCTATCGGCCAAACCGCAATGCACAAAGATTAGTTACCAAGCGAACTCATAATATTGCTTGGGTGCAATCTGATAATGATGATAAATTTGTTGATCCGCACTTTGTAGAAGTTATGGCGGGTGTTTTGCGGGGGGCACGGGTTGGCAATTATGATATTATTTTGTCTTCAGATACAAAAGAGCAACAAGTAAATATCTATGATGGATATGTAAAAGATAATTCTGTTGATGGTTTTATTGTTGATTTGCCGCAAGAAAATGATGAGCGAATTAATTATTTATTAGAAGCTGGAAAACCATTTATTGTGCATTCTCGTAACAAGCAAAGTGAGCAATATTCTTGGGTTGATATTGATAATGTTGGAAATTATAGAAAATTAACACGATTGCTTATTGCAAATGGTCACAAAAAAATTGCCTTTATAAATGGTGATAATAAATTTACTTTTGCCCAAGCTCGTCAATTTGGAGTTGAGCAAGCACTAAGAGAACTTGATTTACCTATGACAACGGTAAAGACCTATAATGCTACTCACCCAATGGCTAATGCAGGATTTGAATTAACAAAAATTGCGCTAAATGAAGGCGATATAAGTGCAATATTATATTCGTCGGCCTTTATGGCGGTGGAGGGTAATGCGGCTCTTATGCAAAGGGGAATTAAAATTGGCCAAGATATTGCCGTTGCTAGCATGGATGATAAATTAAACTATCTTGACCTTAGCCAATATGAAGGTCTTATCACCTTTATTAGATCGTCCTTGCGTGATGCTGGCGAGCAGTTGGTTAAATCGCTAATTGAGCAATGCGAAAATAAATCAGACCCTATTCAAATCATTATTCCCTCAAAGATTTTTTTGGCAAAAAATATTGATGCAAGCCTATTAGATGCAAGTTTGCTAGATGGGCTTTGTTAGTTATGCCCAAAATTATTTAACTGACCCTGCCAACAAGCCACGCACAAAATATCTTTGTAATGAAAGAAACACAATTAGCGGCACGATAATGGAAATAAATGCCCCCGCTGTAAGAATTTCCCAATTATCGCCACGAGAACCAAGCAGTTCACGCAATCGCCCAGTAAGCACTAAAGACCCCTCAGAATTACCAAGAAATACTGTGGCTATTAATAGATCATTCCACACCCATAGGAACTGAAAAATTGCAAATGAGGCGAGCGCTGGAAAGGATAGCGGCAACACCATAGTTGTAAAAATCTTAAAATGAGATGCGCCATCAACACGAGCGCTTTCCATTATTTCACGAGGTAGCCCAGCCATATAATTTCGTAATAAATAAATCGCCAATGGCAAACCAAAAGCCGTGTGCGCTAGCCAAATGCCGAGATAGGTTTTACTTTCCCCACCAGTAATAGTGGCGATATTATTATATAATCGTAATAGTGGTATTAGTGACATTTGCAATGGCACAACTAACATTCCAACAACTAGCGCTACCAAAATCCCTCGCCCAGAAAAATTCATCCACGCTAATGCGTAGGCGGCAAAGGCGGCGATTAATATTGGAATTATGGTTGCTGGAATTGTTACGGTAAACGAGTTTATAAATGAGCGTCCAATACCGTTTGATTCTATCACCTCAAAATAATTTTCAAGCGAAAATTGTGGCTGTATATGCGCTACAAAAAACATACGTGGCCCTCTAGTATGAGTAAACGCTTCATCTGAAACCCAAGTAAAAACCCCATTTTCTAAAATGGTGATTTGCCCACCCGCTTTCATTGACAATGATCCACCAGCCATTGCGCTTTGCAACTCATTTGATTTTAAGCCAAAGCTGATAATCGAGCGTTTTGCTCCCTCTTTGAACAAAGAGCCACGAATATAAAACTTGCCATTCTCTTCAATCTGATCGCTTGCTTTGCCCAATCGAACAACTTCGTTACGCTCCGATGCCACAAGCGCTGTCCACCAACCAGAAATTGTTAGCTGATCCTTATCTCGTAATGAGCTGACCAATAGTCCTGCGGTTGGAAATGTCCATAATATCACTAAAAATAATAGCGCCCCATGTGCCAGTATTTTACCCCACTTAAGTCGCAAAAAAATATTTGATGGAGCAGGTTTTATGGTGCTGGTATTTTCAATGTTAGGTGAGGTCATTAGCGGGTTGTCTCCTCACGGTTCACATTTCTAATATTCCATATCATAATTGGCAATACGGCAAGCATAATAACAATAGCAACGGTTGAAGAACGTCCGCTATCGCCACCCCCACGAAACATTAGATCAAACATTAAATTGGCCAAAACCTGCGTATCCCATTGTCCATTAGTCATAGCCAAAACAATATCAAACACTTTTAATACGGTGATAGTAATAGTGGTCCATACTACTAGAATTGTTGGAAATATTTGCGGTATCATAATATCAAAGAAAATTCGCACGGGAGTTGCGCCATCAATCTTTGCCGCCTCCAATGTTTCTTCAGGAATTCCACGTAAAGCTGCCGAAAGGATAACCATAGCAAAGCCAGTTTGTATCCAAATTAATACAATCATTAAGAAAACACTATTCCAAAAAGGCACGGTAATCCAAGCTTGCGGCGTGCCGCCAAACATTTGCACAATGGCATTTAACACCCCTATTTGATCGGCATCAGGCCCTCGATAATCATAGACAAATTTCCAAATCACAGATGCCCCAATAAAAGAAATAGCCATAGGCATAAAAATCAAAGATTTAGCGATATTACCCCACCATAAGCGATCGGCAAGCACCGCAACTAATAGTCCAAATCCAGTTGAGGCGGTAGGCACAATAAGTAACCACAAAAAATTATTACCCAATGCTTGTAAAAAAGAAGCATCTTGAAAAGCCCAAATATAATTTGAAAGCCCAACAAAATTATCAGCTGTACGATCTAAAAGGGAAAGGCGAATAGTTGCAAATACTGGGAATACCAGATAAAGCCCCATGAAAAATAAAGCAGGGAACAAAAATAGCCAAGGCCTAATTTTTGATCTTAATTTGTCATTACGCACTGATTTTGCGTTATTTATATTTGCTCCATCAGTGAGAAGGAACTTATCAAGTAGCCAATTTGTTCCCCAGAAATAGAAAAATGCTACAGAAACACCAACTAAGATTGCAATCATAGCATTGGCGATTTGTGCAAACATCTAAAGCCCCCTAAAGCCCTCAAAAAGTAAAATAAACTGGCTCAGCGCTAGTGCGCCAAGCCAGTATAATGGTTTATTTTATAGCGTCCCAGCTAGCTTGAATTTCATCTGCAACGTCTTGTGCAGATTTGCCAGATGTATAATCAACCATTCCAGTCCAAAAAGAGCCTGCACCAATAGCACCGGGCATTAAATCCGAGCCATCAAAGCGGAACGTCGTTGCATTGGCAAGAATTTCGCCAAGCGAACGAAGCGTGTCATTAGCATATTTAGACTGATCAACTCCAGTGTGTGGAGTTAAAAATCCAGCTAAGCCCATCCAAATTTCTTGTGCTTCTGTTGTTCCAAGATAACGAACGAACGCTTGTGCTGCTTCATTATCTTTGGTGATAGCAAATAATGCGCCGCCACCTAACACAGGGCGACCTAGATCTTTGCTAGCATAGGGTGGGAAGTAGAAGAAGTCGGCATCAGTGCCCAATTCTGTTCCTTCAGGGAAAAATGCCGGAATGAACGAAGCTTGACGATGCATGTAGCACTTAGCTGGAACTGTAAATAGTCCCTTAGGGCTATCACGGAAATCGGTAGTTCCAACTGCTGCCGCGCCACCATCAACCCAAGCATCATTGCGGGCAAATGTGCCAAATGCTTCAATCGCCGCTACTACTCGTGGATCATTAAATGGCATTTCATTTGTTACCCATTGATCATAGACCTCAGGTGACTGGGTGCGTAACATCAAATCTTCAACCCAATCAGTTGCTGGCCAGCCAGTTGCGCCGCCAGAACCAAGACCAATACACCAAGGCGTGCCGCCATCACCTACAATCTGCTCGCTTAGTGCCAATAAATCTTCCATAGTTTCTGGCACAGCATAACCTGCATCAGCGAAATTATCAGGTGAGTACCAAACTAATGATTTAACGTCAGCCTTAAACGGCATTGCAAATAGTTGAGTATTACCATTTTCATCTGGATAGCTTGAAAGATCTACCCAAGATTGACCAGCGGCATAATTTGCAACCACAAAGTCTTTAATGTCGTCGCCAAGCGGAGTTAGGCTTCCACGTGCCGCAAGATCGGCTGCAAGACCAGGTTGTGGAAATATAGCAATATTTGGCGGTGAGCCAGCTTGCACGTCAATTACAATTTGTTGCTCAAAACTATCAGAACCTGAATATTCAACATCAGCTCCAGTTTTTTCTACAAATCCATCTATTACTTTTTGAAAATTTTCTTGATCAGCTGTGAGCCAAGGGCCAAACACTGATAGTTTTTGACCGCTAAGATCTTGCGCATTTGCTCCTGAGCTTAACGCAAAAAGCATAGCAATGACCGATGCTCCTGCTAGAAGTTTTTTTTGCATAATATTTCCTCCCATTATACATTATATTAATTTTTTAACACCTGAAATGGCGCTGCTTTTTTATGTTTTATTATTTACCAAAACGTTTTGGTAAATAGCTCCGCTAAATGGCCAAAAGAAGAGGTCAAAAGCGAATGTTAATAATTTAATTTTGCACAATCTTTTCAACTTGCCAAGCTCATTGATGATTTAATGCAAAAATCCTCTCGTTTCTCAAATATTACCACAAGCTATCCTGTTGAAATATAAGAAAAATTTGCTATCCCAATTTGATTTAGGAAAGGTGAGTTTTTTAAAAAATATCCAATGAAAGCTAAGCAATATCATTAATTACTATTAATGGATCTGCAAAAATTAACTAAATAGCATTTATTTTTTGTGCTAAATCTTGCTACAAAAGGCGTAAATTATTGCTGTGGTTTTAGTCTTTAATATGCTTTTGCAAAGCATTTACAATTTCCAAAAATGGTTTGGCTTCATTGCTATCTGGTTTGCTAATTATTATTGGCTCGCCAATGTCTGATGCTTCTCTAATTTGCATATGAAGCGGTACTTCACCTAAAAAAGGAATATTTAATTCTTTTGCCGTTTGTTTTGCGCCACCATGTCCAAAAATATCATAGCGCTTGCCAGTGTCAGGAGCGATGAAATAACTCATATTCTCAACAATGCCCAAAATCGGCACATCAACTTTATTAAACATATCTAGCGCTCTTTTGGCATCAATTAGTGCTAAATCTTGCGGGGTTGAAATAATAATTGCCCCAGCAAGTTCGACCTGTTGCACCAAAGAAATTTGAATATCGCCAGTACCGGGTGGCAAATCAATAATTAAAATATCAAGCTCCCCCCAATCGCTTTCACGCAAAAGTTGACGCAAAGCTGAGCTGGCCATCGGCCCACGCCAAATCACCGCTTGATCTTTTTCAACCATTGCGCCAATGGACATTACTTTTAAGCCATGAGCATCAAAGGGGGTAAAAATTCCATCATTGCGCACAGCAGGCTTGCCCTCAAAATTTAGTAATTTTGGAATTGAGGGGCCATAAATATCAGCATCGAGCAGCCCAACTTTTTTGCCTGACTTGCTAAGCGCTAGAGCGAGATTTACCGAAAGGGTAGATTTTCCAACGCCGCCCTTGCCTGATGCAACAGCAATGATTTTTTTTATTCCCTTAACAGGCTGCTTTTGATTTTGGGCTTGTGGCGCATTAGGTACATTCGGCTTTGGTGCGCTTTCACTTGTCAGTGAAACCATTATTTTTTTATCACTAGAAATTTCTTGCACAATTTTTTGTGCTGCTTGTTGCACTGGCTCAAATGCACTTTCCATGCCTTTTGGCACTTCAATGCTAAAAGCAATAGCGCTCTTTGTTATGATAACTTCACTTAAGCCGGGATATTCATCAAGGCTTGCACCACCAAATTTTGCGCCATTGGGCAATTTAACAGATTTCAGCGCCGCCAAAACCTGTTTTTTAACAGAATTCTTAAACATAGTTTTGCCTATAAAATTGATTGCCCTGTGGATTTCCAATCTTTCACAAATGCATCCATGCCCTTATCGGTAAGCACATGTTTGGCTAATTGACGAATTACGCTTGGCGGAATTGTTGCAACATCAGCACCCAAAATCGCCGCATCGGACACATGATTTACTGAGCGAATTGAAGCGGCAAGAATTTCAGTTTCATAGCCATAATTATCATAAATTACTCTAATATCTTCAATTAATTGCATACCATCAAGATTTATATCATCAAGACGACCAAGAAAAGGCGAGATATAAGTCGCACCAACTTTAGCGGCTAATAATGCCTGATTAGCAGAAAAACAAAGCGTTACATTGGTCTTGATATTGTTTTTTGAAAAGTGAGCGCAAGCCTTAAGCCCGTCCCAAGTCATTGGTATTTTTATCACCACATTTTTGGCTAAGGAGGCTAAATATTCGCCCTCTTTAATCATTGTATCCTTATCAAGTGCTGCAACTTCTGCCGAAACTGGCCCCTCAACAATGGCGCAAATTTCTTTTATAACTTCAATAAAATCACGACCAGATTTAGCAATTAGTGATGGGTTAGTTGTAACCCCATCAAGAAGCCCTGTTTCATTTAATTCAATAATATCTTTAACTTCTGCAGTATCGACAAAAAATTTCATTTTTCTTCTTTCATATTAAGTTAGCGCTTTAGCGAGTGATTTTAATTAGCGCATCAGCCATTTGAGCAATTTTTTCTTCTGGTATGCCAGCAATAGATATACGACTATCATCTAGCATATATATTGCACTTTGTTTTTTCAATTCATTTACTTGTTCTAGAGTTAACCCAAGCAATGAGAACATGCCAGAATGTTCCACTATAAAATCAAAATCGCTTGAGTTGGAGCGTTCACGAATTGCGTTGGCTAGTTTTTTACGTAAATATTTTACCCTCTCACGAACTTCTTTAACTTCGCCTTCCCATTCTTTTCGCAGGTCTTTATCATTTAATATCACTCGCACAATTTCAGCACCATGATCGGGTGGTTGCGAATAAGAAGCACGAACCACATTGCCCATTTGCGAAAAGGCAATATCGGCAGCTAGCTGGTCTTTACCAATGCAAAATGCAACGCCCGCTCTTTCACGATAAAGCCCAAAATTCTTTGAAGCTGAAAAAGCTAACATCATTTCAGGTTGAGTGCTGGCGAGCTTTCTTAAGCCATAAGCGTCCTGCTCTAGCCCCTCACCAAAACCAAGATAGGCCAGATCAACAAATGGGAAAGCTCCTGTTCTCTTAAGGCTTTGTGCAACTTTATCCCATTGATCATTTGTTAGGTTTGCACCAGTTGGATTATGACAACAACCATGTAAAAGAACCGTGTCCTCTTCACTTAAGCCATCTAAACAAGCGAGCATTTCATCAAATTTCACTTTGCCAGTTTCATGGTCAAAATAGGGGTAATAATTTGGCTCTAAACCAGCTAATTGACACATTGGATAATGGTTTGGCCATGATGGATCTGAAATCCAGATTTTGCCATTTGGGCGGGCACGTTTAATTACTTGTAATAACACCCAAATCGAGCCAGTGCCACCGGGAGCTTGCACCGAACTAATGCGTGAGCCATCAACAGAATTATCAAATACTAAATCAGCAATAGCATCGCAAAACCCACGATTGCCAGAAACTCCAATATAGGTTTTAGTTGTAGCCTCATCAAAAATCTGTTTTTCGGCTTTTCTAACCGATGACATAATTGGCGTATTGCCATTTTTATCTTTATAAACACCAATGCCAAGATCTATTTTATCTGTCCGCTCATCTGCTCGATATTCTGCAAGCAATTTGAATATTTTATCAAGCGGCGCTTTTTGTAATTTCTCAAACATATTATTTTCACTTCAAAATTATCAACTAAATTATCTAAGCCAGTCTTTGCAAATCTTAGGGGCAAGGGCAAGTGGATATTTTGCAAGTGGATATTTTGCAAGAGGATATTTTAGTTGACGAAAGGATATTTCAACTAGAACATAGTGCTATTGGATATATTGGAGATAAAAATGCCCATAATTAATCGATTTGCTGATTTTCATGAAGAAATAACCGCATGGCGTAGGGATTTACATGAAAATCCTGAGCTTTTATTTGATGTATATAGAACCGCAGAAAAAATCGAGCAATTACTCAAATCATTTGGTTGTGATGAAGTGGTTAGCGGCATTGGCAAAACTGGTGTGGTTGGAATTATTAAAGGAAAAAACAGCGGCGATACTATCGGCTTAAGGGCAGATATGGACGCTTTGCCAATTCATGAACGCACCGATAAGCCTTATGCCTCAAAAATAGAGGGCAAAATGCACGCCTGTGGGCATGATGGGCATACCGCAATGTTGCTTGGAGCTGCAAAATATCTAGCTGAAACACGAAATTTCTCAGGCAATGTGGCGCTGATTTTTCAACCGGCAGAAGAGGGCGGTGGCGGTGGCGATTTAATGGTTAAAGATGGCATGATGGAAAGGTTCAATATAAAAGAAGTTTACGGAATGCATAATTTTCCGGGCATTCCAGTTGGCGAGTTTGCCATTCGTGAGGGCGGGTTTTTAGCAGCGGTTGATGAATTTCTTATTGAGATTGAGGGTGTTGGAGGGCACGCCGCAATGCCCCATAACACCATTGATCCGCTAATTGCTGGCGCACATATTATCACTGGTTTGCAAACTATTGTCTCTCGTAATGTTGATCCTATAAAATCAGCGGTTTTGTCAGTAACAGTAATGCAAGCAGGTGGCGCAACCAATGTTATTGCTCGAACTGCAACCATTAAAGGCACTGTTAGAACTTTGGACGAAGATGTGCGTGATTTAATAGAAAAGCGCATGGGCGAATTTGTACCGCAATCTGGTAGTGCATTTGGTGTCAACGCTAAGATAACTTATCAGCGTGGTTATCCCGTTATGTCAAATCATGCCAAGCAAACAATATTTGCAGGCGATGTAGCGGCGCAAATTGTTGGTGAAGAAAAAGTAGTGCGAGATATACCACCAATTATGGGCGGTGAGGATTTTTCTTATATGCTAAATTCTCGACCCGGTGCTTTTATAGCTATAGGGCAAGGCGACACAGCAGGCTTACACGAAGATACTTATGATTTTAACGACGAAATAATCCCAATAGGTTGCTCTTATTGGGTGAAATTAGTTGAAAGCGCTTTATAGTATTTTCATTTAAGCGGCAGTGAAATCACCATTTTTGTCTAAAATCTTTAGATCGCCAAATTTAATATCAAACCACGCACCATATAGGTTTAATTTTCCTGCAGCCTCTAATTCTTTTATATAAGGAAAAGTGCGTAAATTTTCTAAAGAATTAATCACAGACTTATGTTCAAGACTAGTTTGGCGCTCTGTTGCTGATTTGTCTGTTTCTAAAAGTACCTTTTTGGCTAATGGCTTAATCATATCAATCCATTTACTAATAAAATCACCCTTTTCTAATGGTGCAAAATCTTTTGTAAGCGCTGCTTGAATACCACCGCAACGTCCATGCCCCATGACCACAATATTTTTTACCTTAAGAGCAAGAATTGCAAATTCTATAGCAGCAGATGTGCCATGTTGCCCTTCATCTGGTGCGTATATTGGTACTAGATTTGCAACATTTCTAACTACAAATAACTCACCAACTTTTGTATTAAAAATAGCTTCTGGCGTTGCACGACTATCACAACAAGAAATAATAAGCGTTTCTGGCTTTTGTCCATCATCTGCTAATTCATGATATTTTTCAGCCTGCTTTTCATATCCATTATTCTTAAAATCAGTATAACCAGCAAGCAAATATTTAGGGAAATTTTCCATTTTTACATTCTCATTCATTGTTTATTTTGCATCTATTGGTTTATTTTGGGCCAAGCATAAGTTCAGGCCTTACTAATTCGTCAAATTCTTCATTTGTAACAAACCCAAGCCCCACTGCTTCTTCCCTAAGGGTCGTTTTATTCTTATGGGCAGTTTTGGCAATTTTTGTTGCATTATCATAGCCAATTTTTGGTGCAAGTGCTGTTACCAACATCAAAGAGCGTTCCATAAGCGCTTTTATTTGATCTTCATTGGCGATAATGCCCTTAACACATCTATCAGCAAATGAGCGTGCGCCATCGCTTAATAAGCGTGTTGATTGCAAAAAAACATAAGACATAACTGGCTTATAGACATTTAATTCGAAATGACCTTGCGATCCAGCAACAGAAATTGTTGTTTGATTACCAAGCACTTGCGTGCAAATCATTGTCAAAGCTTCGCTTTGTGTTGGGTTTACTTTACCCGGCATAATGGAAGATCCTGGCTCATTTTCAGGTAATTGCAATTCACCAAGACCAGAGCGAGGCCCCGAGCCAAGCAGGCGGATATCATTGGCGATTTTGAATAAAGAAGCCGCAGTAGCATTTAGCGCCCCATGCGCAAAAACCAGTGCGTCATGGGCGGCTAATGCTTCAAATTTATTATCAGCAGTTCTGAACGGCAGGCCAGTTATATTTGCAACTTCTTTGGCAAAATCTTCAGCAAAGCCAATTTTAGAATTTAAGCCAGTGCCAACCGCTGTGCCACCTTGTGCCAAATCAAATAGGCGTACTAATCCTTGTTTTACTCTTTCAATAGAAAGTTCAACCTGCATAACATAGCCAGAAAATTCTTGCCCCAGAGTTAGCGGCGTTGCGTCTTGTGTATGGGTACGCCCAATTTTTACAATATGATCAAATTCTTTTGATTTAGCTTGTAGTGCATCATGTAAATATTCAAGTGCTGGAATAAGCTCGTTTGAAACTTCAACAGCTGCCGCAATATGCATAGCAGTTGGGAAAGTATCATTTGAAGATTGCCCCATATTCACATGGTCATTGGGGTGAACAGGTTTTTTTGAGCCTAATTCTCCGCCCAATATTTCAATGGCTCTATTTGAGATAACTTCATTTGCGTTCATATTAGATTGTGTGCCAGAGCCAGTTTGCCAAACCACAAGCGGAAAATTATCATCAAATTTACCTAGCGCAACTTCTGAAGCTGCTTGTTCAATAGCTGCAGCTAATTTTTCATCAAGCACACCTAGATTTTTGTTAGTTATGGCGCAAGCCTGTTTTACAATGCCAAGTGCGTGAACAATAGGAATAGGCTGTGTTTCAGTGCCAATGGGGAAGTTTATCAAGGAGCGGGCGGTTTGCGCCCCATAATATTTATCACTTGGCACTTCTAAAATACCAAAACTATCGCTTTCTTTACGAATATCGCCCATTATCTGCTCTTTCATTATTAAATAGCACATTAGTTATATATTTATCTATTGCAAACAAAGGCTTTCGTCCATAAGATTTCTTATTTTAAAGCAAAATTTTAATAGGAAACACGAATTTTCAATAAGAAATATCATTCTAGCAATATAGCCTTTTCTTTGCCTAAATATTATGCCATCAAACCATAGAAGGTTCTTCAAAAGTCTAGTGATATTTATTTAGGAGATGGTTTAATAGATATTTCCCTTAAAAATAGCACAATATTGTTGATATTTTGCTATTTTTAAGGGGAATAGATATAAATTAGCTCCCTAAAGAAATGTTGCTAGACTTTTGAAGAGCCTTCTATATGCTTATAAAAGAGGAAATTAAATGACAATTAGAGTGCATAAGGGCGATTTGCCTGATCTATCAGCCTATGGCAGTGAAGTAGCAATAGACACTGAAACTATGGGACTAATTAACTCTCGTGATAGGCTTTGCGTTGTGCAGCTTTCATCTGGTGATGGCAGTGCGGATATTGTGCAAATTGCTAAAGGGCAAACATCTAGCCCTAATTTACAAAAATTGCTTAGCGATAAAGATGTTACAAAAATATTTCATTTTGCTCGCTTTGATGTTGCAGTTTTGCAAAATCATTTTGGTGATTTTCAAGGCCCTATTTATTGCACAAAAATTGCCTCTAAATTAGCTAGAACCTATACGGATAGGCACGGCCTAAAAGACTTAACAAAAGAATTGCTAAATATTGATATGTCTAAACAACAGCAAAGCTCGGATTGGGGACAGGCAGAGCTTTCAAAAGCACAAATAAATTATGCCGCATCCGATGTGTTTTATTTGCACGACTTAAAGCGTCATCTTGATATTATGCTCAAGCGTGAGGGGCGCTATGAAATGGCACAAGAAACCTTTGGCTTTTTGCCAACTCGTGTAAAGCTTGATCTTGCTGGTTGGCCAGAAACAGATATTTTTGCTCATAGTTGATTACCATGAATAGTGCGCAATTATCAGCTCCGATTTTTAATTCACTAAAAAGGCGTAATTTTTTTATAGGTTTTTTACGCATTATAATTCCATTGCTTGGGTTATTATTATTGGGTTTTTTATCGCTAAAAATCTTTCTTGATAATCTTGGCACTGATTTTGATATGTCGGGAATTAGAATAAAAAGTGATAAGGTGATAATTGACAATCCGCAATATAGTGGAGTTATGGGAAATGGCACACAATATTCAATTAATTCAAAGACCGCAACGACGCCCATTGCAGGTTCAGATGAAATTGACATTTTTGAAAATGAATTAAATTTACTTAGGCCTGATAATTATCAGATGCGAGCAATAAGTAAAAATGCTATTTTTAATATGGTTGCTCAAACAATAGATATAAAAGGTCTTTTGCAAACAAGTGACAGTAATAATATGTTTGCCGATCTTTATAATTCTAAAATTGACTGGGTAGCGCAGACCCTTACAACAAAAGACAAGGCAATTATAGAATTTGAAGATGGGTCTGTTCTAACAAGTGAAACATTAGTCTATGATGCACAAAAAGAGATATGGGATTTTACCAAAGTTAGATTAGTTATACCGATTATTGAGGAAGAACAATGAAATTAATATCTAGAACAAAACAAATATATATACTGTTTTTATCTATGCTTTTGGCCGTTATTTTTTCTCTTTATATTGGCCAAGTAAATGCAGCTGAGGATCAAATAGTAATTACATCAGTTGATTTTAGTGTAGAGGAAAGCTCCTCAAGGGCAGTTTTTACTGGCAATGTAATTATTGTGCAGCCAGGTCTAAAAGTATGGGCTAATGAAGTAATTGTTTATTATGGTGAAAATGGCCCATCCGATATTAAATCATTGGAAGTTATTGGTCAGGTAAAAATTGAACAACCCGAGCAAACTGCTTTTTCTGATAGAGGGACCTATGATCCTAAAACCGAAATTCTTAAGCTTTTTGGCAATGTAAGGGTAGTTAATGATAGCGGTACAATTACTGGATCTGAATTAATTGTTGATATAAAAAATGGCACATCAAAATTTCCCGCAAGTAAAGATGGTAAAAGAGTAACGGCAATTTTTTCAACACAATAAAGGATCTATATTGGCAAGCGAAGCAAAAAATAATGTTGATCAAACTGGCTGGTTAGTAGCTCATGCTTTAGCAAAATCTTTTGGTAAACGCTCAGTTGTGCGTAATGTTTCAATAGCTGTTCGGCAGGGTGAGGCGGTTGGCCTGTTAGGGCCAAATGGTGCTGGCAAAACCACAGTTTTTACTATGATTATGGGACTAGTGAAGCCTGATGGCGGTGATGTGCTAATTGATGGTCACAAAATTACAAAATTGCCATTATTTCAACGGGCTCGTTTGGGTATTGGATATTTACCTCAAGAGCCATCTATTTTTCGTGGGCTTAGTGTTCAAAATAATATTTTAGCGGTACTTGAGCATAATATTAAAAATAAAAAACAACGAATGCAAAGGCTTGATGAATTATTAGAAGAATTTTCTATTGCTCATTTACGTAAAGCCAATGCTCTATCTTTATCAGGTGGTGAGCGTCGCCGTGTTGAAATAGCTAGAGCCTTAGCTGCAGATCCAAGATTTATCTTACTTGATGAACCGTTTGCTGGAGTTGACCCAATCGCCGTTGCAGAAATTCAAGACCTAGTGCGCCAATTAACTAAGCGCAATATTGGCGTTTTAATTACCGATCATTCAGTGCGTGAAACTCTTGGCTTAGTTGATCGTGCATATCTTATTCACGATGGAAAAGTAATGATACAGGGCAAACCAGAAACAATAACTAATGATCCTGAAGCCCGCCGAGTTTATCTTGGGGATAGTTTTTCATATTAATTTTCAAGTTAGTTTTATAGATTAATCCTATTTGGCACAAAACTTGTATAGTAAAACTTGTATGACGAAAGCAAATCATACATAATTGCTTTGTCATTTGGCAATTTAGCTAGCTTTTGGAGCAAATA
>JAKISM010000024.1 GCA_021648585.1 Devosiaceae bacterium
GATGTAATGTCGGTATGTGCATTTCTAAGAGTTTTTGGGATGCTAACTCCAGCATCACAAACGACAAATTCTACAATCTGACCTTTACTCCTTGCCGTAACTTGCATAACTCCGCCAACAGAACTCTCAGCATGATTCAAAACATTATCTGTAATTTCATTCACCGCCCATTCAAGAGCAGCCAATTGATTTCTGGTAAGGTTTTTCATAGAACTAAGAAGAATTTGAATGGTATCATCGACGGCTTTATGCTGACCTTCCCCAGTTTTATACAGTTGTGCAGGTAGGTGTAGATGTGTTGTTACATCTGATTTAGGAAATTGCCGCGGATCCATCAAATTTGCCCAATTAGCATTTTTAAACAACCGCGATGTTTTAGCATCTGAGGGAAGAATTAGAGTAGTATCTATACCGCGATGCAATTGATCTCTAATATAAATACAAAAAGGTAAAATATCGGGTGCAAAAGCCTTAACAGTTTTAGAAAAATCCAAAACAATAGATAGGTATCCTCTTTTAGAAGTAAGGTTATGAAAAGCAGCCAGTGCAAATCCAAGGTCAGACTCCTCGAAGTCACCTTCAAATATTATGTTATTAGTGTTTTTATCTACACGTCCCATATTTTACACTTTAATTTTTAATAAATAATGTCAACTTATTTCTTAGATGGAGCAGACTTTGAATGGTTACCGTTTTGCAACAGTGCGATGGGACGTAGTTACTTGCTTTAGGGCGTTATATTGAGTTTGCAATTACTTTCTCAGCTACATTTAGCTATTCTCTCTTTTACCAGCAATAACCCTCCGCCGTCATTGCGAGCAACGATAGTTGCGCGGCAATCCAGAATGCTTGACACAGTGTTTATTGCAACTTTTCTGGATTGCTTCGTCGCTGCGCTCCTCGCAATGACGAGGACGTGAGGGTTTTCGCAATAGCATTAAGAAAATTTGCCCCCTCAACTCAAATCAACAACAACCCCCAACCCTCCCCGCAAGGAGGAGGGGAATAAGCGTAGCGAGTACTTTACTAACCCACCCCAACTTCATACCATAAAACAGATCATCAAATAACAACCAGCGAAAGCAGTTATTTTGCGTTTAGTTTTAGCCCTATTTCTTTTCCTACTTTTCACCCTGATTGGCATTAGCACCATCAGCGAAAAGGCACGGGGGGATTATGTTGTTGTGCTTCATGGTATTGCTCGGGATAGTGATTATATGCGCCCTCTTGCTCAATATCTTGAGGGGCAGGGATATGATACTATTAATCTTGATTATCCTTCGACCGAATATGGGCTTGAGGAACTGGCGCAATTTATGAATGATGAACTTAGCGATAGGCTCACTCAAAACAAGCCTGTTCATTTTGTTAGTCATTCTATGGGTGGGTTGCTTATTCGTGCTTATCTTAATAAATATCGTCCTAAAAATTTAGGCAAAGTGGTGCAGTTAGCTCCGCCTAATAGGGGTAGTGAAATTGCTGATTTTCTTAAGGATAATTATTTTTATCAGCAATATTATGGCCCGGCTGGCGAGCAGCTTATTACGGAGCAGGCAGAGTTGAATAAAATCTTTGGCGAGGTATATTATCCACTTGGCATTATTGCAGGAAATAAATCTATTGCCCCGCTTTCATCTGCTATTATTCCTGATGCTGACGATGGCAAAGTATCCATTGATAGCACTAAACTAAAAGGCATGAGCGACCATATTGTGATTGAGGCTACGCACACGTTTTTTCCTAGTAATAAACAGGCGCAATTTCAGAGCTGGTATTTTTTACAAAATGGGTATTTCTTTAGGGAGAATAACGAGCAATAATGAAAAAATGAAACAAACATTCAATATATTGATATTATTCTTAGCTTTACTAGTTTTTGCGCCCAGCAGTTTGGCACAAGAATATAACTGCAATGAGCCAATGTTTCAGCAAGAGATGAATTATTGCTCCTACCAAGATTTTCTTGTAGCTGACAAAAAATTAAATATCGAATATGCTAAAGCTATTAGGGCAATGAGAAAATTAGATAGTTATAACAGCCAAGATATGCAAGGAGCAGAGGAAGCATTGCGAAAAGCTCAGCGCCTTTGGGTAGGATTTCGCGATGCCGCTTGCGAAGCTGAGGGCTTTCTTTTTCGTGGTGGAACAATGGAGCCAATGATTATATCAGGGTGCAAAACTGGATTGACACGAGAGAGAATAAAAGATTTACAGTTCTTATCTGGATTTGATGAGTAATCTTAGACTGCTCATTACAAACATCTCTTAATCTAAACGTAGCGTTGACTTAAATCATAGCGACCTTTTCTAAAACATGCCAAACTCATTTAGTAAAGGAGAGTTATCATGTTTGAAAAACCTTCACTTATGTTACGGATTGGAATTGGGAAATTTATTGGTCTTGCCTTTGGGCTTGTGGCGTTTTTTATGTTGCCACTGTTTGGTGAGAGTGATATTTTGTTCCGGCTTGGCTTGCTTTGTTGGCTAGTTATAATGGGTGCTTTTATTGGTTTATTTGGCGTTGTGACGCATTACCCGATTATCAACATGCCTATTAGATGGTGGTTGCGTGGCGTGATGATTGGGGCGATGATGATGTTTACTTTTTGGCTTATTGCCCATGCTAGATTAGACGCTATTGCCATTCAGATGTTTGGTGCTGGCTCTATTTTTGCCAATGGAGCTTGGGTGATTATTGATGGAATAATAATGGGTTTAATCATTGCCTTTATAGCAACAAAATTTGCTGGCGAAGGCAAAGAAACTGTAGAAAGATAAAACTAATTTAGTTTTTTCACACTGTTGCCATAATTTTTATTCCCAATGAGATTTTCAAAATAGGAGAAATATCATGTCAGTTGCAAGAGTTACCGAAATTATTTCATCTTCAAATAAGAGCTTTGAAGATGCAGTATCAAATGGTGTAAAACGAGCCAGCGAGACTTTGCGCAATGTTGAGGGCGCGTGGGTTAAGGACCAAAAAGTTACCGTTAAAAACGGTGATATTATTGAATATCGTGTGGTGCTCAAAGTTACATTTATTCTTAGTGATTAATATTGCTCAATTAACATTAAAATATTATAGTCGCCCAAATATTCAAATGGTTTGGGCGATTAAATGAAAATCTCATATTGGGCAAAGGCAATGTTAAGTTTGGGTGGAATTTTGCTGGCCATAGGGGTATTGCCGTTGGGGATTATTGGGTTTCTTTTTCCTGCTTCTCAGCCCATTTTTTTGCAATTATTATTTCTTTCGCTAGCGCCAATCGGCGCTGTCATTTTCTTTATTGGGATTATTATTGTTATATTTAGGTTTTTTAAGAAATAGCCTAATCAGTTTTCCATTTATGTTTAGCATTTTCATCACAGGCCTTATTTTCAACCCAATTTTTGCCCTTTGCGCTTTGTTCAATTTTCCAAAAAGGCGCATCGGTTTTTAGCCAATCCATAATATAATTTGCGCCATCAAAAGCTGCTTGACGATGTGCAGATATGGTCATCACCTGCACTATTGGCTCACCAACTGCCATTGCGCCATAACGATGAATAAGCGATATGTTTTGTAACTTAAATCGCTCAAATGCAATATTGGCAAATTTCTCAAGTTGCCTTTGCGCTAGCGCTGGATAATGTTCCAAAGTTAATTTAACAATAGGATTATCAGGGTTTGAACGCACCAAGCCAGTAAAACATATTGCAGCGCCCCCTGCCCCAGTATTTTGTTTTAGAAATTGATTATATTCCTTTGCTGGGTCAAAAATTTCTGCCTGCAAACGAACAAGGGGTGAATTTTTAGCCATTTTCAACCACCAGTCATTGGGGGGAAAAACGCAATGGTTTTTGCATTAGTAATATCAAAATCATGCTCAACCAATTCCTCATCAACCGCAACTCTAATGAGTTCCTTATTTTCAAAGGCCAGTTTTATTTGCTCGTCGTTCGATTCAAGCCAAGCCATTAACTCATTGACATTATTAATATTTTTAGGGAGTTCTAAATCATCTTGTGAACGGTTTAAGCGCTCTTTTATCCAAGCAAAATAAAGTATTTTCATTTTTTACTCCTTAAATGATCGCTTGCGCCCTGCCAATATTGCCAGCCAGTTATTAGCGTTAAAATAGCTGCTAACCAAAGTAAAACATCAGAAATGAGCGCTATTGCTGGCATCATTGGTTCAGCAAATAATAGGCCTAACGCAACTAATTGCACAGTGGTTTTATATTTAGCTAGTATAGAAACTTTAAGCACAATTTTTTTGTTGCCCATAAATTCACGTAAGCCTGAAATGAATATTTCACGCATCATAATGGCAATGGCAGGAATGAGATCAAGGCTTGAAAAAGTACCGTCATATGCAAAGGCAATTAACAATGCCCCAACCAATAATTTATCAGCAATCGGATCCAGCATTTGCCCAACCGGTGAGGTCGTACCCCACTTTCTTGCCAAATAACCATCAAAAAAATCGGTAATGGCGGCAAGCGCAAACAGCATTAATGCTAACCAGCGCAAATTCTCATTTTCTGAGAGCGCCAAAATAATAATAAACGGAATTGCAACTATGCGAGAATAGGTGAGATAGTTAGGAATGTCGGATTTTTTTATCATAATTCATGAAACAAGATTGTGTTAAGAAGGTCAAGTATTTCTGAAGTGGTCATGGATTTTTTTAGCTAATGCAGCAGAAATTCCTTCAATATTTTTAAGATCACTAAAACTAGCACGAGAAGTAGCTTTTGCTGATCCAAAATGATTTAGAAGTGCTTTTTTTCGAGATGCGCCAATACCAGAAATTTCATCAAGCGGGTTTTTTATCATTTGTTTGTTGCGTTTTGCTCTATGCGTGCCAATGGCAAATCTATGCGCTTCATCTCGCAATCTTTGCACAAAATATAGCACTGGTGAGCCAGCCTCAAGTTTCATGGGCTTTTTATTGAGCATATAAAATGTTTCTTTGCCAGCATTTCTGTCTTCGCCCTTCGCAATAGCTATGAGGGTGATTTCAAATGGTAAATTATATTCTTTAAGGCTTTTTGCCACCGCACTTAATTGCCCCTTACCACCATCAATTAACATTACATCAGGATAATCAGGAATTCCATTTTCGCTCTGTTGTTTTTCTATTTCGAGTTTTTGCTGTTTTGCTAGGCGAGCAAAACGGCGAGAAAGCACTTCACTCATCATGCCAAAATCATCACCCGGAGTAATGGTTTCAGATTTAATATTAAAAGTGCGATATTGTTTTTTGGCAAAACCTTCAATGCCTGCAACAATCATTGCGCCAATGGCGTTTGTGCCAGAAATATGCGAATTATCATAGACCTCAATGCGGCGTGGGGTTTTATCTAAAGCAAAAGCCTCTGCCATGCCTTCAAGCAACTTCTTTTGCGCTAAATTGTGCGATAGCTTACGCCCCAATGCCTGTTTGGCATTATTAAGAGCATTGGAAATAAGCGAGTGTTTTTCACCTTTTTTTGGTTTAATAATTGCAACTTTACTATCCAAACTAATTGAGAGCGCTTGCTCCAATAGGTTTTTTTCTAATAGATCATGCGACACCAAAACTAATTTTGGTGGCATTCGATTTTCGTAAAATTGCGAGATAAAGGCGCTTAGAACTTCGCTCTCATTAAGCGAGCCATCAGCACGAGGGTAAAACGCATGATTGCCCCAATTTTGAAAAGCTCGATAGAAAAACACCTGCACACAAAATTGCCCTGCTTGTTTATAAATAGCAAAAATATCCGCCTCATTTACATGAGTAGCGCTCATATCATTTTTACTTCTAATATGCGCTAAAGCGGCAATTCTATCTCGTAAAATTGCTGCCGCCTCATAATCCTGATTTTGCGCTGCTTCTGTCATTTGCTTGGCTAATTCTTGTTGAATCTTATTGGATTTCCCTCTTAAAAAATCACAAGCATCATCAGCTAATTTTGCATAATTTTCTTGTGAAATCTCTCCCGTGCAAGGCGCAGAACAGCGCTTTATTTGATATTGCAAGCAGGGGCGAGTGCGATTGGCGAAATATGAATTTGAGCAATTACGCAATAAAAAGGCACGCTGCAAAATATCAATAGTTGTATTTACTGCGTTTCCTGAAGCAAATGGCCCAAAATATTGCCCCTTAATATTGCGCACCCCTCGATGTTTTTTAAGCTCTGGAGCTTGGTGGTCGTTTGTTATTAAAATATATGGAAAACCTTTATCATCACGCATTAAAACATTAAATTGCGGCTTATAGCGCTTAATCATATTAGCTTCGAGAAGCAGCGCCTCGCTTTCAGAATTAGTTTGCACAAATTCCATAGAGCGAGTGGCAGAAATCATTCGGCAAATTCGGTTTGAATTGCCCTTAAAAGAAGTGTAGTTTTTTACTCGCTTTTTAAGGCTAAGCGCTTTGCCAACATAAAGCACGTTAGAATTTTCATCTAACATGCGATAAACACCTGCGGAATTGGGCAGATTTTTTACATAAGTGGCAATAATCTTTGTGCCGATAATTTCAGATGATTGGTTCATAGTTTTGCATCTTAAAGCAAAAGATAAATAAATCTAAGCGCTATTTGTGAAAACCAAAACCATATAGATTAAATAGGCAATTACCATTATTGAGCCTTCAATGCGATTGAGCTTGCGAGTGAAAAACACAATCGGCAATAACAGCAAGAACACACCAAGCATAATCCACATATCAAGGCTAATAATGCTCATGGGAACGCTAAGCGGCATAAGCATTGCGGTAATGCCAATAATGCCAAGAATATTAAAAACGCTAGAGCCAAGCACGTTACCAACCATCATGCCTGCTTGTTTACGTAGTGCGGCTGAAACAGATGCTGCAAGTTCTGGCAAAGATGTGCCCAAAGCAACGATTGACAGGCCAACTACTGTGTCAGCAACACCAAACATATCTGCAACCCCTAAAGCACCAGTGATAGTTAATTTGCCGCCAATTCCTAAGCCAACAATTCCAAATGCTAAAAAGCCTATTAACCAAGGCATAGTTAGTGGTGGCTCGTCCTCATCATCGCTTTTAATCTCAGCACCACTAGAGATTTCTCTTAGAGTTTCATTGCGTGCCCGTGTTGCCATCACACCGCTATAAATAAGATAAATTATTAATAGCGTGAATAATACTAAACCATCAAAGCGAGAAACTAAGCCATCGGAAAGGAAAAGAATAAATACCAAACTCACCGCAATAAGAAAAACCGTTGAGCGGCGAATACCATCAGCTTTAAGCGTAAATGCTAATATTATTGCTGGCACACCAAGCACCAACAAAGTATTGGCGATGTTTGAGCCAATAACATTACCTATGGCTAATCCGGGCGCATTATTAAGCGCTGCTTCAATAGAAACAATAAGTTCAGGTGCAGACGTTCCAAACGCAACAATAGTTAGCCCTGTTATAATGGTCGGAATATGCAAACGTTGCGCGGCACTAAGCGCACCACGCACCAACGCATCACCCGAAATAGCCAGTAATACTAACCCTGCTACTAGAAATATTACGGACATATAATCCATTATTAAAGAGAATCCTTTTTAATTTAACCTACTATATATGTGATAGAATTAATAAAAGCCAACTTCAAATGATGTTTAAATCAAATTTCCGTTTATATTGTAATATTCTATCTTTAGCTTACACTTTCAATAGATAAAAAGAAGGTAGATTAAATTTATTGTTAACTTCAACTCACATTTTAATTGGCGCAGCGGCTTCATTACGACCGCATTTTAAAAAATGGCACATCATTTTAGCTTGGTTGGGCGGCTTTATGCCCGACGCATCAATTTTTATAATGGTAATTTATTCATCTTTATTTAATGAAAAAGGCACAGATTTATGGAACAAACCAAATGGTCTTTATTGGCAAGATCCTTGGCAAACCTACTCAGCTATTTCTAATTCTTTTCCTTTATGGGGGTTAGTGCTTTTAATAGGAATTATTTTATTTTACTATTCCAAATCTTTCAAATCTATTGGCTTAAAATCTATTGGTTTGGGCATTTTAATATTTGGTATTGGTTATTTTTTACATATAGTTATTGATTTTTTTACCCACGCAGATGATGCGCATAAGCAGTTTTGGCCATTTTCAGATTGGCGTTTTTATTCGCCAGTTTCATATTATCAGCCGCAATATTATGGCAGAATAGTTAGTGTTTTCGAAACCATAATGGGCTTAGCAATTGTTGTTTATTTATTTGTGCGGTTTAAAAAATGGACCACACGAATATTAGCAATATTATTAGCTCTACCTTATTTCATTAGCATGCTGCTACATTTTTAGTTCCGCTCAGGGGCGATATAATCATCGTGAAAGAAAATAGCAGGGAATTCACCGAGATTAACTTCCTCACCATTATCAACACTAGTGTCACACTCTTCTTTATGTTCATATTTTAATAGTTTGAAATAATGTTTATCCCATTGCCATAAACCCACCGATCCGCAATCTCCAAGACCTCGTCCCTTATAAAAATCACTAAGGCGGTTATGGCGTTCATTAAAATATGGATTAACCAGATATTTTGTGCCCGTCCAACCCAAACTATCAGTATAAGAAGCAAACAGGAGCTGCTCAATTTCATGTTTATCTTGCTTATAAGCGGTATAACCAAAATTATATGCACCAGCCCAACAAGGAATTAAATGCAAGCTAGTATCTGCATCAAGACGAAATGACATGACATCGCCTCCATGCGCCATTTTATCAAGCGGCTGGCAATTATTAGCTAAAACTTGCAAATCAATTATATCATCAGAAATTTTATGTGGCTCTCTTGTGCTTACCAAACTTTCATATCTTGGGGCAGAGCCAAATAATTTTTTTGTGCCCACAAGTTCTTGTCTATCATCAATGAATAATAAAGAAGCAGAAAGTCCATTTAGCGAGAAGCTGAGATTTTGCTCATTTCCATCTATATCGGTGAAAACCATATTAACTTTGCTTGCTGGTAGCATTGCGTTAAAAAACGCTTGCGGTTTTTCTCCTAAAAAATAATATTGATTTAGCTTGCCGTAAGCTGCAAATTCTTTTGTTCCAGAAAAAGAGAACTCATCACCATCAATAATGAGTGTTATTTTAGAATTATCATCTGGTTGTTTAGCATAAGCAATTAGCGAGAGTTGCCAAAATTCTGCATATTTATTGTGCGAAAGAGAAAGAGCGTAATCAGGGCCAATATCTTTATCGCTAATAATAAAATTGCTAGCGCTACAAGTATCATATTTATCGCAATTAACCTGCCAATCTTTGAATTGCTTTATTTCTGATGCGTTAATTGCAGTTGAAAAAGATAAAATTACTAGGCTTATCGCTATCAATATTTTTTGCATTATAACTCCAAAATCATTAGTTTTACTCATTATTGCTACTAGAAATCAGCTTTTGCAAGCAATATGATTTGTATGTTTTTCACAGGTTTTTCTAAACTACTTTAATTTTGGCTTAATTCACACTAAAGTGAAGATGCGAGGGAAACCGGAGGGGTTTTCCCAAGAGTAAATTAAGGAATAGAACAATGGAAGCAATTCTTCCTCTAATAATGCAACTAGTTGGTGGCGGTCTTGGTGGCGGCGCAGTAGGCAAACTTGTCAAAGGCTCTAACATGGGTGGTGGTCTTAATATGATAACTGGCGCTGTTGGTGGTCTTGGTGGCACAGCTATTGCTGGCATGATACCGGGACTTCAAGGCCTAATTGGCAAAGGTGCTGCAATGGCTGGTGATGCTTCAACTGCGGTAAGTGGTCTTGATATTGGCGCACTTGCTGGACAAGGCGTAACAGGTCTAGTTGGCGGTGGTTTGCTAACTTTGGTTGTTGGTTTTGTCAAAAATAAATTTATGGGCTAAAAATAGCTTATAATATAGAGCCTCGCATTTGAAAAAGTGCGAGGACTTTAATTGTGAACTAGCTATATTATTTTTTGGGCATTACTGCTTTTTCATAAAGATCAATAAGTGTTTTGCAGGCGTCTGCTGGCACATATTTAATATCGCCAATTTCAGAAACAGGCGTAACTTCTGCCGCTGTTCCTGTTAAAAAACACTCATCAAAATTACTAAGTTCATCTGGCATAATCGTGCGCTCAATAACTTCATATCCTGCTGATTTTGCTAATGAAATGACCGCTTGCCTTGTAATGCCATCTAAAAAACAATCAGGTATTGGCGTGTGGATTTCCTTGCCTTTAACAAAAAATACATTAGCACCCGTAGCTTCTGCAACATGGCCACGATAATCAAGCATTAAAGCGTCCGTATAACCATCTCGCACTGCTTGATGTTTTGAGAGGGTGCAAATCATATAAAGACCAGCAGCCTTTGAAAAACATGGTATCATTTCAGGAGATGGGCGTTTCCATTTTGACCAAGTTAAACGAATGCCCTTAAGGCGTTCCTCAGGGGTGAAATAGCTCGGCCATTCCCAAGTAGCAATCGCCAAATGAACCTTATTATTTGATGCCGCAATGCCCATTTCTTCTGATCCGCACCAAGCAACAGGGCGCATATAGGCATTAATTAAATTATTCTTTTTAAGTACAAGCCTACATGCTTCATCTATTTCATTAGCACTATATGGAATTTCAAAATCAAGATATTTAGCAGATTCAATCAAACGTTCGCTATGTTCATGTAGCTTATAGACTTCGCCGCCATAAGCTCTTTGTCCCTCAAACACGCAAGAGGCATAATGAAGCCCGTGTGAAAGCACATGAATTTTAGCTGATTTCCACTCAACTAACTCACCATTAAACCAAATCCAACCATCTCGTTGATCCATCGGCAAACCTGCCATTGCTCTATCCCTTTTTGAAGTCTATAACCTTTAGTACATATATCACTAATCATTATTCTTAAAGGGAAATAATGTCAGAAAAAAATATATATGTCAACAATGCTGACGTATCATCTGAAAATAAGCAAATATCTAACATGCCCTCTGAATTATTGGGGCTATTTTTCTTTGCTTATCGTGATTTTGTTTGTGATGCAGATGCGCTTTTGGCAACCAAAAACCTTGGGCGGGCGCATCATAGAGTATTATATTTCGTAAATATCAAGCAAGGTATGTCTGTTGCCACCTTGCTTTCAATTCTCAAAATCACAAAACAAAGCCTTGCTCGTGTGCTTAAAGAATTAATCGAAACTGGCTATATTGAACAAAAAACTGGCGAAAACGATCGCCGCCAGCGCCTGTTATATGCCACAAAAAAGGGGCAAGAATTATTCAATACTCTTTCGCATATGCAAACAGAAAGAATTGAGGCTGCATTAGCCAAACAGCCTAAGGGTACAAAAAAGATAGTGAAGCAGTTTTTTATTGATATGGTCAACCAAGAAGATCAGGCAATTTTGGATAGGCTGAAATTAAAACCATGATTTTGCAACGGTTTTTAACACCCAGTAATTTCAATCAGTTAGGTGCCGCAAAATGTTACCGCAAGATGTTATCAAAGAATACCCAATTCCAACTGACCTTGAGAAGAGGCAATATTGTGTTTTCCCAAATGAACTTGAAGAGGACCCACTCATTCTTTTTCACGCAACGCCAATTGAGAATGTATCCAGCATTATAAAAAATGGTTTGAAGATTCCTGACCCTAATAAGGAGGGTGCGTTGCCATCGGTTTTCTTCGGTGCTCGCAGTGCAGTTGCGCTGACTCATGCGATGACAAACCGCAAAACTCATGGAGAGGAATACTGCATTTTGCGGTTCGGCATCTATCTTTAAATTACCTACACATACGTGGAGGCGGAACAGATTTCGTTGCCGATTCTAAATTGAACCCTGCCCCAGAGATAATTGGCTCTTGTATTGTTCCAGAAAGCTCTCGCCATATATAGTTGTTGTGGCGAAAACATCGGCTGAAATTGAGGCTATTCGAGCCAAGCTGAAAAAAGTGGATTTATCGACAAAGGGCGTGATGAAATCCTTGCAGGGTTTAAGGACAGATTGCAAAAAAATGGAGAAGTATAGACTTACGCCAGATGCAGAAGTAGACCTTTGCTCAATGGCTGAATTACTTGGCTATAGTAATTCAACTTTATAAACTCCCCCATCATCCCAATACTCCATTATCAGGCCAATACTCAATCGTCATGCCGTTGTAAAACGGCATCCATTATACCATAAACAGGTACAATCTAGCGTTGTTCTGTTTGCTGAAACAACCAGAAAACCACTATTTATGAAATGGTTTGATAGCGCAACTGGATGCCGTTTTACAACGGCATGACGACAGAGTGTTGGCATTACATCTGAGTATATTCATATAATTTACACCTACTTTATTTCAGGCAGTCGATTATATCCATCACGGTTACAGGCGTAGTGTTTTTGGCAAACATAGCATTTATTATCGCATGGGTGGCGACACCGCACAAATTATTCGCATTTTAGGTCAACAAGACCAAGATAAGGCGCTGTAAAGATTAGGTGCTAAGCAGTTTTAGAAAAGCTAAAACTAAGTTAAATCAATTTCTGCCCATTTGGCACTTTTTTATCAATATTGGCTAAAACTATATCGCCATTTTCATCTTCAAAACCAAGCGTTAAAACTTCTGATTTTATGGGCCCTATTTGACGGGGTGCAAAATTTACCACGCCCATTATTTGCTTTCCAACTAGGTCTGATAATTTATAATGGGCAACTATTTGCACTGAAGATTTTTTAATTCCAATTTCTGAGCCAAAATCTATCATTAAAATATAAGCTGGTTTCCTTGCCTGAGGAAATTCATGAGCCTCAATAATAGTTCCTATTCGAATATCTACTTTTTCAAAATCTGAATATTCTATCATTTTTCACCAAGTTGCTTGTTGCGCTCAAGCCCTTTTTTATAGGCCTTCGAGAGTAAATCCTTAAAACCGCCCTCACCCATTAAAACCGATAAAGCCGCCTCAGTAACTCCGCCTTTTGATGTGACATTTTGCCGTAAAATACTAGCATCAATCGGCTCAGCCTCAAGCAATGCAGCCGCCCCTATTATTGTTTGTCGTGCTAATGCCATTGCTTGTTTTGGCTCTAGCCCCTGCTCAATTCCAGCCGCCGCCATCGCCTCAACTAAATAAAACACATAAGCAGGGCCACAGCCAGAAACTAATAACAAAGCATCAAGGTCTGCTTCACTTTCCAACCATTCAACAGTGCCACATGCGCTTAATAAAGCATTGATAATTGCTCTATCTTTGTCAGTCACAAAAGGTGAAGCGACAATTCCGCTAACTCCTTTGCCAATTTGCGCTGGTGTGTTTGGCATAGCCCGAACAATATTTTTTGAAGCTAGGCCCTGCTGTAAACTTGCAATATCAAAACCTGTAGCGATTGAGAGGATAAGGGTTTCTTGAGAGATTAAATCTTTAAGGCTTAAAAGAACATCAGCCATTATTTGTGGTTTAATCGCTAAAACCAAAATGCCAATATCCGATTGTTCACAGAATGGGACTAGAGCAATATTATTTTTGCTAACAAAGCGTACCACATCTATATGCGGGTTTGGGTCAACAAGAGTTAGGCTTTCGGCTTTTAAGCCATTTTTGAGCCAGCCCTTTGCCATAGCCATACCCATTTTGCCAGCGCCAATAAGAGTGACTGGTTTTAATTGCGAAAGAGATTTCTTAGAAACATTCATTTCAGTACTGCATTAAATTATTATCTTTAAGCCTCGCCCTGAGTTTCAAACATCATGGCAGCCATTGCCTCTTTAGAATTTTTACCAGCCCATACAACAAATTGAAACGCCTGATAATAAAGATCGCAAGCATCAGTTGATGAGCGTAATAACGCCTCGCATTGAGCTACACTAACTTCAGCTCCGCCAGAAAGAAGATGCGAATTTCGAAATAATATAGCACCCTCTTTTTGCCAAAGATCAAAATGCCCGATCCATAATTGCTCATTAATTTGCATAATTAATTGCTTAAGTTCATCAAGCCTTTTTGGCGGAACTTTAAGATCGAAAGAAGAAACAATATGCAAACTTTCTAAACCGTGCATCCAAGTAAAACTAACCTGATAATCACTCCAACTACCTTTTACGGAAATAAGAATTTCATCTGCATCTTGGCGTTCAAAATCCCAATCATTTATCAAGGCAATATGTTCGATAATATCTACTGGATGAACAACAACATCTTGTTCAATTTCTAATGTTAAAGACATATCAACCCTATTATTAAGCAACTACAATTAGCGATCAAAAATTTCGAATCGCACTTCTTAGATTTAAGCCTACACTGCAAAATCTATTTGGGAAGTTTGCAAAAGTGATATATTTAAATCTGTTGTGGAAGATTTGCTAAAGTCTGTTAATAAACCTTTAACTATAAATCTTATCCACAAGTAGCCCTCATAATAACAGTAATATTTCAATATGAATTTTTAGTTTTTTAGGTTTTTTTCTTTCTCTTAAATATATCTATTTCTTTTCTTAACGCTGTAATTTCTTCATCTTGAATTAGAACCATCTCACGAAGCACATCAAAATCTTCCCGCTTTACTAGGTCTAAATCAGCAACTATCCGCTCCATTTGTGATTTAACAACGCTTTCAACTTCTTTACGCAAGCCATCAGCAACTCCTGCTGCGTCATTCATTAATTTGCCCAATTCATCAAATATCTTATTACCTTCATTCATAATATTTCCTTTCGTGATTATGTTGCTCTCAATGTAGTGATGATTGAAGCTCTTGACCAGAGCGCATAGAAAAAGCATGTTCATTTTATTTATAATTAGGAGTTGTTATGCCTTTCCCCGACATAGACCCCATTGCCATTTCGCTTGGCCCTATAGATATTCGTTGGTATGCGCTAGCTTATTTATTCGGCATTTTTCTAGCTGGGCTTTATGGCATCACATTATTAAACAAAAAAAGCCTTTGGGTAAAAAGCACTCCTCCATTTGATAAAGATAGCTGGTGGGATTTTATTTTTTGGGCGGTGATCGGCATTATTGTTGGCGGGCGACTTGGATATGTTATTTTTTATAATCCTGCCTATTATTTTTCAAACCCAATGGAAATCTTAAAAACATGGGATGGCGGCATGTCATTTCATGGCGGCTTAATCGGGATTAGCATTGCGCTAATTTTATTTTTGAAAAAGAAAAAGGTAAATCCCTTAAGCGGGCTTGATTTGTTGGCTTGTGTTGCTCCTATTGGGATTTTTCTTGGCCGCATGTCTAACTTTATTAATGGCGAATTATTTGGACGTGAAACTAATCTTCCTTGGGGTGTTATTTTTCCACATGGTGGAGATATGCCACGCCACCCTAGCCAGCTCTATGAGGCGGCGCTTGAGGGGATTGTCCTATTTTTAGTCATTCGCTATGTTACGCACATTATTTATGGCTTGCGCAAACCCGGACTAGTTGCAGGTATTTTTGCTATTGGTTATGGCCTTTCAAGAATTTTAGTTGAAACCGTGCGCCTTCCAGATGCCGATAAGGGATATCTATTTGGTGGCTGGCTAACTTACGGCATGGTGCTAACCCTACCAATGGTTTTTATTGGTATTGCGCTAATTATTTATGCCAATCGGAAAGCTAATTAATGCAATTAAATCAACAAGATACAGAACTTGGTGAAATAATAAATAGGGAAATAAGACAAAGTGGTCCAATGTCGCTTTCGAGCTATATGGCGCTTTGTCTTACTCATCCAAAGTTTGGTTATTATATAAAATCAGACCCTTTAGGGGCAAAGGGTGATTTTATTACTGCCCCTGAAATATCGCAAATGTTTGGTGAATTTATCGGGCTATTTATTGCTGGTACTTATCAAGCGCTTGGCTCGCCAAAAAAGTTTGATTTAGTTGAGCTTGGCGCAGGTCGTGGCACATTATTAAAAGATGCTATGCGGGTTCTGAAAAATATTGATGGATTATTGCCTGCAATGAGGCTAAATTTGCTTGAAGTGAGCGAGCCATTAATCAAAGCGCAAAGTGAAAATCTTAAGGGTTTTAGACCAAATTTTATTAGTGATATTAATCAACTTGATGATAGTGAAGCCCCGCTTATAATTATTGCCAATGAATTTTTTGATGCTTTACCTATAAAGCAATTTCAAAAGCAAAATGGCAAATGGCATGAGAGATCGATTGGCCTAAAAAAACATGAGACTGGCGAGGAGCAAAGAGCCTTTGGACTTGCTCCTATGATTTTGCCTGATGATATTTTACCTTCTGAATTAAAACAGGCAAAAGATGGTGCTATTTGGGAAGTGAATTTTGCTTCGCTTGGCCTAATGAGTGAGATTTCAAAAAAGATAGCTAAGCGAAAAGGTGCGTTTTTGGTCATCGATTATGGATATGGCATGACGCAAGCTGGGGAAACTTTTCAGGCTGTTGAGAAGCACCAATTTACTGACCCGCTTAATAGTCCCGGAATGGCTGACCTTACTGCGCATATTAACTTTGAAAGCCTAGCAAGTGCAGCAAATAAAGCTGGCGCAAGGGTGCATAATCTTAAAACTCAGCTTAAGTTTTTATTGCAAATGGGAATAGAAGAGCGATCGATTGCCCTAATAAAGGCAAACCCAAGCCATAAGGAAGAAATAGAGAAAGCCAAAAATCGTCTTATCGGTGAAAAAGAAATGGGCAATCTTTTTAAGGTACTTTGTATTTCTTCAAAAGAGTTAGCGCCATATCCATTTATTAATCAATAGGATAAGTAATGATTCGATTTGAGCAAGATAAAAATCTAATAAAGATAGAACATGTTAATCATGGGTTTTTTGGGCGGCTTGGAGAAGGAAAAAGCGAAGGTGATAGCCAAGGTGAAAGAGAAGATTTTAACTGCTCTTATGTAATTTCTAAAGACCCAATCCAAGTGAAATCAAATCGCTCACTTGCCGCAAATATGATTGGCGGAGATAATATTAAGATAGCTGCTCTTTCCCAAATTCATTCAAATAAAACTATTATAATAGATGAATTATCTGATTTAGATATTTTGCCAAAAGTCGATGGCATGGTTAGCGCTACAAAGGATATTGCGCTTGCAATTTTAACTGCTGATTGCGCACCAGTTCTTTTTGCTGACAAGATAAAACCTATCATTGGGGCAGCTCATGCTGGGTGGGAGGGCGCTTTAGGCGGTATTATCGAAAATACAATTTTGGCAATGGAGAAACTTGGTGCAAATCGAGGAAATATAATAGCCTCTATTGGCCCAACAATATCTGGCGATGCTTACGAGATAGGTTCAAGCCAAGCCAAAAAGCTAATTTTGATAAACCCAAACGCTAAGGATTTTATTTTTGCGCCAAAGGGAAAAGAGCGGGAGCATTTTAACTTGCCTGCCTTTGTTCAAAATGAATTAAAAAACAGTGCCATAACAGATATTAACAATCTAAATATTTGTACTTACTCAAGGCCAGAGGAATATTTTTCGCACCGCTATTTTACGCACCATAAAGGAAATCAGGGGCGACAAATATCAATTATTTCTCTTTGATAATTCAAAACATAGCCTAAAATTATTATTCAAAGCACCATCATTAACACAAATTTCATTTCCCCTGTTGCGCATAGATTAAACAAGCGCTAACAAGTGCAAATAGACAACTTAATATTCAATTATCAAATAGGATAGCAACATGAAATTGGTTGCAGGCAATGCCAACAAAGCCTTAAATAAAAGTATTTCTGAGTATCTAAAATTACCCCTCACAGATTGTGTTATTAAACGTTTTTCTGACGATGAAATTTACGTTGAAATTCACGAAAATGTGCGTGGTGAAGATGTTTTTGTACTTCAACCAACCTCTTATCCTGTTAATGATAATTTGATGGAGCTTTTAATAATTATTGATGCGTTAAAGCGATCTTCTGCTAGGCGAATTACTGCGGTTATTCCTTATTTTGGATATGCAAGGCAAGATAGAAAATCTGCCCCTCGCTCACCAATTTCTGCCAAACTAGTTGCAAATTTAATCACTATTTCTGGTGCAAACCGTGTGCTTACGCTTGATCTTCACGCTGGGCAAATTCAAGGTTTTTTTGATATTCCAACCGATAATCTAACCGCAGCACCCGTTATAGTGCAGGATATTAAAAATCATTATGATGTTGAAAATGTCACCATTGTTTCGCCCGATGCTGGCGGTGTTGTGCGTGCGCGCAATGTTGCAGGGCGCATTGGTGCGCCTTTGGCGATTGTTGATAAACGCCGCCCCAGAGCTGGGGTTTCTGAAGTTATGAATATTATTGGTGACGTAAAAGGGCAGAGCTGTATTTTAATTGATGATATGGTAGATAGCGGCGGCACTTTGGTTAATGCTGCTGAAGCAATTTTAAGAGCAGGCGCAAAAGAGGTTTCTGCTTATATCACTCATGGTGTTTTATCTAAAGGGGCAGCAGAGCGCATTGAAGCCTCTAAACTTAAAGAATTGGTTGTGACCGATTCTATTGAAGAAACAAGCGCCGTAAAAAAAGCAAAAAATATTCGTATTATGTCTATTGCCAATTTAATTGGCGAGGCCATTGGGCGCACATCTACTGAACAGTCAGTTTCTAGCCTATTTGATTGATATTATTTCTTGCCATAGTGCCATGTTTGCACTAAGACGCACTCCATGAAGCCTTGTCACCCCTGGAGGACAAGTGCGTAGCCTAATATTTAGGTTACAACAGCCAATTTGGAGAGTAAAATGGCACAAGCTGAGCTTAACGCTATAGCGCGTGATCGTGTGGGCAAGGGGGCCGCACGTGAATTGCGTCGAAATAATCAAATACCAGCCGTAATTTATGGCGACAAACAACCCCCACTATCAATCGCAATCGCCTATAAAGACGCAATGAAAAATATTCATGCTGGTGGTTTTCTTTCAAGCCTTCTTACCATTGATGTGAATGGCGAAAAGCACAAGGTAATTCCTCGTGATTACCAGCTTGACCCTGTGAAAGATAAAGCCTTGCATATAGATTTTTTGCGTATTGGTAAAAATACAATTCTTACGCTTGAAATTCCAGTTCACTTCTTAAATGAAGAAGAAAGCCCCGGACTTAAGCGTGGTGCGGTTCTTAATATTGTTCGTCACACAGTTGAGATTAATTGTCCTGCAACAGCAATTCCTGATGCATTTGAAATTGATCTAACTGGAACTGATGTTGGTGATTCACTAAATATCTCAATGATCAAACTGCCAGAGGGTGCAAGCCCTACAATTACCGATCGTGATTTCACAATCGCAACCATTGCAGCTCCATCTGCTCTACGTTCTGAAGGATCAGACGATGATGAAGATGAAGTAGTAGAAGGTGAAGAGGGCGAAGAAGGCGAAACAGCTGAAGGTGAAGAAGGCGAAGAAAGCAAAGACTAGCTTTTGTTATTTTTCAAAGTTTTTAGGGGTGGCAATAATATTGCTACCCCTTTATTGTATCTGCAATAACTATTTCAATTAGAGGCAAATAAATGTTCTTGCTTGTAGGTCTTGGCAATAAGGGTGATGAATATAAATACAACCGCCATAATATTGGTTTTATGGTGGTTGATGATATTGCTAAGCAATATTCTTTTTCTCCATTTAAGAAAAAATATAAAGGCCTGTTTGCTGATGGCAAAATTGATGGGATACGAGTTTTATTATTAAAACCACAAACTTTTATGAATAAATCTGGTAGTTCTGTTGCAGAGATTGCAAAGTTTTTCAAAATCCCTGCAAGCAATATCATCGTCTTTTACGATGAGTTAGACCTTTTACCCGGTAAGGTTCGAGTGAAAATTGGTGGCGGTAATGGCGGGCATAATGGTTTGCGATCGATTGATCCGATAATTGGCAAAGACTATAAGCGAGTAAGAATTGGCATAGGCCACCCCGGCCATAAAGATAGAGTAACCTCGCATGTGTTGAGCAATTTTGCTAAAAGCGATGCTCAATGGCTAGGTGATTTACTTAATGCAATGAGCAAAAATGTTGCGCTATTATTAAAAGATAATGATGCGCAATTTATGAATAAAATTGCTTTGGCGGTTTTTGGGGAAACACTAGAAAAGCTAAAAACAAAATCTAAACAAAACCCCTCAAAAGTGAAAATTGACAAGACAGAATCACTAAACAAAATGGCTGAAAAATTAAAAAATTTTCTAAAGCGAGATTAAAACTTACATAGTTTTTTTAGAAAAAACGCTTTGTTCTTATTTGCAATATTTCCTCATACAAAACCCAAACATTCTTTGATTTTGCTTATGACTTTATATCTTCAATCATATGTATAATTATGAGAGTAGCTTTACTTACTCACTTTTTTTTAGTAATATTTCTCGTTCTAACCTTTATTATTTGGGGGGGGATAATGTTTAACGAAGATAACAATGCGCAAGAAGTGATCAAACAACTGGAACTTGAAAAATTTCCTGGTGGTGCTGGGTGGTACAAAATAATTTTGCACGATAGTCGAGAAGAATGTAGCGATTGTAAAAAACCATGCGAGATGGCTTATTCAACTACAATGTTGCGCTTGGTCGAAAAGAATACAATCAGTAGATGGGCTCGTATTAACTCTACCCTGATCCGGAGTTTTATTGCAGGTGATCCTTTAGAAGTTTCAATTTATCGTGGTAATGGGCTTGTAAAGACAAAGACTTTAGGGAATGACTTTTCTGCAAATCAGCATCCTATTCTTGTGCTTCCAAAGAATTGTTGGTCAAAAATATCTTCGATGGGAGAATGGTCACTTGCTAGTTTTCTTTGCACACCTGGCTTTGAATTTGAGCAGCTTGAAATTGCACAAGAAGGCTGGTCGCCAAGTTAATTATTCTTACGTAAAAGCTATTATATTTAAATCATAGCTATGCCCCACACTACTATATTGATATTTAGTAGGCTATTAAAAAATCCACATATAATTTATATGAGGTTAAAACACTTGACCTAACCAATTTTCAAATCTATCCAATCAATAATTATTTTTATCCCATTTTGGGCAAAAAATTTTGGAGTTCTCTAATGGGTTTTAAGTGTGCAATCGTTGGTCTGCCTAATGTTGGTAAATCTACTCTTTTTAATGCGTTAACTCGTACTGCGGCGGCGCAGGCTGCTAATTTTCCTTTTTGTACTATTGAGCCAAATGTTGGTGAGGTTTTAGTGCCTGATGAGCGGCTTGAGAAAATTGCTGCTATTGCGCAATCAAAAGAGGTTATAGCAACTCGACTTAATTTTGTTGATATTGCTGGTTTAGTTAAAGGTGCATCAAAGGGTGAAGGTTTGGGCAATCAGTTTTTGGCCAATATTCGTGAAACCGATGCGATTGCTTATGTGCTTCGTTGTTTTGAAAATGATGATATTGTGCATGTTAGCGGTGAGATTGATCCGATAATTGATGCGCAAATTGTTGAAACTGAACTTATAATTGCTGACCTTGAGAGCCTTAAGAAGCGCATTACTGGCTTAGAGAAAAAACTACGGGGCCAAGATAAAGAAGCGCAACTAACGCTTGATCTGGTCAATCGCTCAATTAAAGTGCTTGAAGATGATAGACCAGCTCGTTTTGTTGAACGAACTGAAGACGAAGAAAAAGCCTTCAAAGAGTTACAATTATTAACTTCAAAACCAGTGCTATATGTTTGTAATGTTGATGAAGACAGTGCAGTATCTGGCAATGAAATGACAAAGCAAGTTGCTGATTATGCTAAAGAACAAGATGCCTTATCGGTTATTATTTCTGCTGAAATTGAAAGCCAATTAGCGCAACTTGAAGATGACGAACAAAAAGAATACCTAGCCGAACTTGGATTAAAAGAACCCGGACTTAACCGACTTATTGAGCAGGGTTATGAATTATTAGATTTACAGACCTATTTCACCGCTGGCCCACAAGAAACTCGTGCTTGGACAATTTATAAGGGCACAAAAGCTCCACAAGCGGCAGGGGTAATCCACACCGATTTTGAAAAAGGCTTCATACGTGCGCAAACTATTGCCTATGATG
>JAKISM010000025.1 GCA_021648585.1 Devosiaceae bacterium
GGCGACGAACCTCAACCGCAACAACCGCAAAACCTTTACCAGCTTCCCCAGCTCTCGCCGCTTCAACAGAAGCATTAAGCGCCAACAGGTTAGTTTGGAAAGCAATATCATCAATCATGCCAATGATGTTTGAAATCTTTTCAGATGAAGTTGTAATGCGCTCCATAGCGTCTTTTGCTTTATGCATAATTTGTTCGCCATCTGCCGCAGTTTTAGAAGTGATAGCAGATTTATTTGAAGCCTCTTCTGCCTTTTCAGCGTTCGCTATAACGGTGCTAGATAATTGCTCCATCGCGGCAGATGTTTCTTCAATAGTTGCTGCTTGTTTTGTGGTTCTATCAGCCAAGTCATTTGCACCCTCAAGTATCTCACTAGTTGCTGTTTTAAGCCCACCAGATGTTTCTTGTAATTGACCAACAATATCGGTGAGGCGATCGGCAACCATATTAGTATCGCTCTTTAACTTATCAAACGCACCTTCATAATCACCATTTACACGCAATGTTAAATCTGTTTGTGCAAGGGCTGCCAGAACCACACCAGTTTCGCTAACCCCACGATCAACTGTTGCCACAAGATTATTCACGCTTTCAGCTAGATTATTTAATTCCTCATCAGGGAAATTAGCTTCAACCTGCTTAGAAAAATCACCAGCAATAGCCGCATCAACAACTTCGCCAAATGCACGCTGTAAATCTTGCATCATCTTGGTGCGATCAATTATACGTTGCTCGCTTGCTTGCTTTTCTTCCTCGGTCATTGAAGCAACCTTAATGCCGTTCTCACGGAAAACTTCAACCGCACGAGCCATTTCACCTAGTTCGTCTCCACGATCAGATCCACGAACCTCAACATCGAGATCACCATCGGCTAAATCTTCCATTGTTTTATTTAGGCGAGAGATGGGCTTAGAGATGGACATAGCACCAAGAATTGCAACAATAGATAGGATAATACCAAATACTAGCGTACCAATTAACAATTCCATACTTAACAAAGAGCCAGCGGCTAATTGCTTGTCTATTACTGTACTAACTTCAAGAACGCCACGAACATCACCTAATTTCCAATCATTTTTTGGCGTGTCAGCACGAGAATTATGGCAATTTACACAGCCCTGTGCCACTAATTTATCAGCAATAGCTACACGAACAACTTCTTTGCCATTCTGATTTTCCTGACGAGTAAATATTTGCTCTGGGTTATTACGCAAAAATTCCCATGCCTCTGTTTGGAAATTATCTAATTTCTGATCCGCTCTATTTGGAAATGGTATCCCTGAATATAAAGTTACACTAGTATCTTTTTTAGCAAGTTGAGCGCCAATTTCATGGATCATTGTAGCGGGTAGTGGAATACCAACTGGGTTATCCTTATGATCAATCATTGGCTTCATACCACCAGAGCTAACCGCTTTTTTTTATAATATTATTGGTATAATATGCACGAATAAGTTTGAATTGATCAACAGTTTGCAAGCCATTAGAAATTGCGCTTTGAGTAATATTTTTGGTAATTAGGGGAGGAATAAACATCCAAACGGTAACCATAGCAATAATAACGGCAATCGGTACGGGTAATATTAAACGCCAGACAAGTGAATTTGCTTTGAAATTAAATGGTAGTTTAGACATACCTTCATTCCTAAATATTATGAAGGCTGCGTCCAAACGCCTGTTAATAAGGATAAATACTAATGTTTTGGTTAAAATAGTTATAATATGCTAAAGTTTTTGTAATTCTCTAAATTGAGGGGATTGTCATGACTGAAATTATCGGCAACTTTTACCCTCTTTATGCTCGCCCTCTTGGGTGCGCACTTAGGTAGCTTTCTAATAATTGCTCATTCTCAACTTTAGTATATATTTGTGTGCTTGAAAGCGAGGCGTGGCCAAGCAGTTCTTGAATGGTGCGCAAATCTCCACCTCGTCCCAATAGGTGCGTAGCAAAAGAATGTCTTAAGGCGTGCGGGGTGGCTGATGGTGGTAACCCTAATGCGCTTCTTAATTGCTCAACTCTTTTTTGGATAATTCTAGGCGAAAGCGTTCCGCCCTTAACACCAAAAAACATTGGGTGATTGTTAGTAATTTCAAAGGGGCAAAGTTCTAAATATTTTTTAATGGCTTTTTCGATATTTCCTATCAATGGCACTATTCGCTCTTTATTTCCCTTGCCCCTTATTCGCATAGAGCTAGTTTCAATATCCATACGCCTTAACCCCAAAGCCTCAGAAATTCTTAACCCCGCCCCATAACAAAGCGATAGAACAGCAATATCACGGGCGCTAACCCACGCAATATCCTCTAACTCATTAATAGATGAAAGAGTTTTTTTTGCTTCATCTTCACTAAGCGCTCTTGGTAGAGTTTTGCCCAATTTTGGGGCACGAATTATGTTAAGTGCTTCATTTTTAATAATATCTCTTTGCTCAAAATATAAAAATAGGCTTTTTAGCGAAGAAAGCGAGCGGGCGATTGATCTTGAGCTGACATCGTTTGAACGTCTTGAGGCTAAAAAAGCGCGAAAATCAGATGGCTTTAGGTTTTTAAGAAGTTTCAGGCTTACTTTTTCGCCATGATGGGAAGAGATAAAACTAATAAATTGCCCAATATCTCGTTGATATGCCTCTATAGTATTTTTTGATAATCGACGAACTGCACTAAGCTCATTTAACCAAGCAATAATATATTTGTTAGTTTTTTTGTCGCAAAGCAGTGCAAAATCAGTCATGATTTGAATATTCTAGTAAAATACTTAAACAACTAAAAACTTTTCGCAATTTCAAATTCATAAAAATAATAGTAACATAAATTATGAACAAAAAACTTGGTGACATTGTTAGTGTATTAATAAGCGTGGCGCTTGATGTGCCCTATAGCTATCGTGTGCCAGTTGGCAAAAGCGTTGTTTGTGGTTCTATCGTTTTAGTGCCGCTTGGCACAAGGAAAGTCTTAGGGGTTGTTTTAGGTGAGCCAAAGGATAATAAAGCGCATAATCGACTTAAAGATATTGAACATATTTATGATTGTGCGCCGCTTTCAAATGAGCTTATGCAAACCATTAACTGGGTCGCAAAATATTATTTAGCCAAAAGGGGCATGGTATTGCGTGCCGTGTTACGCTCAAAAGAGGCGCTGCTTAAAGCCAAGCCAACTCTTGCTTATCAAATATCAGGGGCGCAACCTGAACGAATGAGTGAAGCTCGCAAAAGAGTATTAGAAATTTTAAGCAATGAAATGGCTTATTCAAAACCAGCGCTAAAAGAGGAAGCTGGCGTTTCGGCTTCTGTTATTGATGGTTTAGAAAAAATTGGCGCAATCAAAAAAATTGAAATTCAAGCACCAGCCCCAGTTAAAATCCCAAATCCCGATTTTGCCAAAACTATTCTTAGTGAAGAGCAACAAATTGCCTATGATGAATTAAAGCAAATGCCAGATGGGTTTGGTGTTGCCTTGCTTGATGGCGTTACGGGAGGCGGCAAAAGCGAGATATTTTTTGAGCGGGTTGCAGATATCTTAAAGCAAGATAAGCAAGTGATTATCCTATTGCCCGAAATTGCGCTAACTCACACATTTATTGAACGCTTTACCAAGCGCTTTGGCGCAAAGCCTGCTGAGTGGCATTCAAATATGAGCAATGCGCAACGTGCTAAAATCTGGCGAGGGGTAAATGATGGTTCAATAAGGGCGGTAGTTGGCGCACGCTCGGCGCTGTTTTTACCGTTCCATAATTTGGGTTTAATAGTATTAGATGAAGAACATGATGGCGCATATAAACAATCTGATGGCATAAATTATCACGCTCGAGATATGGCCGTGATGAGGGCAAAATTTGCGCAAGCAAAACTAATTCTCTCCTCTGCTACCCCATCGATAGAAAGCCGCAATAATGCAAATATTGGCAAATATAAGCATGTGCGCCTAAATAATCGGTTTTTTGATGCACCGCTTCCCAATATAAATATTATTAATATGCGAGAACAAGCGCCAGAAAAAGGCATGTTTATTGCACCAAAACTAGTTGAAGAAATTACCAAGATATTAGCAAATGATGAGCAGGCATTATTATTTCTTAATCGGCGTGGTTATGCGCCGCTAACACTTTGCAAGGCTTGCGGATATAAATATCAATGTCCCGATTGCTCCACGTGGTTGGTCGAGCATCGTTTTGCCGATAAATTAATGTGCCATCATTGCGCACTAGAGCTTAAAAAACCAAATAAATGTAACCAATGTGGTGAGCAAGATAGTTTAGTGCCCATTGGACCCGGAATTGAGCGCATTGCAGAGGAGGCTACAAAATTATTTCCTAACGCCAAGCAAGTTGTGCTTTCGTCCGATATGGGAACAGCTGAAACGCTTAAGCAAAAATTTATAGATATTGAACAGGGGAAATATAATTTAATCATTGGCACGCAATTAGTTGCCAAAGGTCATCATTTTGAAAAACTAACGCTTGTTGGTGTGTTAGATGCTGATTTAGGATTAGCGCAGGGCGATTTGCGAGCCGCAGAAAAAACCTATCAGATTTTAACGCAAGTTACAGGGCGAGCAGGACGAGCCGCCAAACAGGGCGCTGCTTATTTACAAACCTATCACCCCGATAATGATGTAATAAAGGCAATGAAAGCACAGGATAGCGAGAATTTTTATAGGCATGAATTAAAGGTGCGAGAAGATGGGGGCTTGCCACCATTTGGGCGCTTAGCGGCTTTAATTATTTCAGGCAATGAGAGAGATATAGCTTTCAAATATGCTCGTATGTTGCTTAGTTGCGCCCCAAAGCCAACAAATAAACAAGATTTAGAGCTTTTGAAAATCTTTGGCCCAATTGATGCGCCAATTTCTATGATTAGAGCTCGTCATCGGGTGCGCTTGCTGGTGCAATCGGGCAAGAATTTTGATCTATCTTCTTATGTACGCTTTTGGCTTGAAAAAGCACAAAAACCTACAGGTAATATAAAGGTGCAGGTGGATATTGATCCCATAAGTTTTTATTGAGGAATTGAGTTTTTATTAAACAACCTCAAACCAAGTAATCATGCCAGCGGCTGCATGTTCTAGCATATGACAATGATAAAGCCATTTGCCATTATTATCAGCAACAAAGGCGATTTTTACTGTTTGCTCTGCGCCAATTAAAAAAGTATCACGCCAAACATTACTCTCGTCAATCTCTACGCCACTTCTTTCAATTACCCGAAAATGAAACCCGTGTACGTGCATTGCATGGATAAAATTTGTATCATTATTCGTTTCAATAATTACTGTTTCACCAAGCTTTACGCTAAAAAATGGTTTTTCTGGCAGGTTAGCAACGCCATTAAATGCCCAAACTTGCCCAGTATTTCTAAAATCATCGCCCTTTAGTTTTTTACCTTGATAATAAATATCGCCAACTCGACGCATTGCGCCGCCGCTCATTTCTAGTGGGAAGGTTTTGGCGTTTTTTATATCAGGTTCAGGGATATTGCTTAGTGGTAATTGCACCAAAGAGGGAGTGCTTTCTTTATCGCCAATAATTTCAAATTTTGCAAATGAATATGCCTGCCCTGAAGATAATTCTTCAATAGAGAAATCAGCTCCGCCTTTAGGAGTAACTAACAAATCAACCCTTTGCGCAGGGCCAATTAACATTGGTGAATATTGTAATATTTGCGGCTCACCTATTGATTGTCCATCATAGGCAAGAATTTTTGCGTTAAAACTATTAGGATCAATTTCTAAAATTCTAGAATTTGCAACATTGATTAAACGAAGGCGATAGGCTTCACCTGCATTTAGCTTAAAACTTGGCTCATTTTGTGAGTTAACAGTCAAAAGATTGCCTAAACGACCTTCATGTGACCAGTCCATCATTGCGCCAAGTGAGGCTAAATCTAGCTTGCCATCTTTTCCAATACGCCAATCATCAATCACTAAAGTTAAATCATGCTTTTGATCAAAAATCTCATTTTCTTCTTCAACAATTAAAGTGCCATAAAGCCCACGTGCAACTTGGCTCCAAGTTTTATTGTGTGAATGATAATAAAATGTGCCTGCATCTGGTGCTATAAAATTATAATCAAAACTCTCACCGGGCATAACTGCCTCTTGCGTTAATCCGGGGACACCGTCCATTGCATTATCAATTCTAATCCCATGCCAATGAATGGTTGTTGGCTCTTCAAGTTGGTTAATCAACCTAACTAAAACCCTCTCACCCTTTTTTACCCGAATTTCAGGGCCGGGTGTTTGTCCATTATAAAGCCAAAGATCCGATAATGGCCCATCTTCACCCACCAATGATTGTTTAATAGGAGCGGCAACCAGCTCAATATAATTAGAGCTAGCAAAAGCAACTTTAAGCGAAAATGGCGCAGCTAAAAAAGCTGCACCACTTGCACCAATCTTTGCACTATATTTTAATATTTCACGCCGATTAAATACCATTCTTAGTCCTTTAGTTTTAACCTGTTTAATCTCAGAGCATTTGAAATCACTGAAACAGATGACAGGCTCATAGCCGCCGCCGCAATCATTGGCGAGAGCAAAGTATTGGTTAGTGGATAAAGAATACCAGCGGCAATAGGCACACCAGCAGCATTATATGCAAAGGCAAAAAACAGATTTTGCTTGATGTTTCTTATTGTAGCTTTGGCGAGTTTTCTAGCCCTAACAATACCGCTTAAATCACCACCCAAAAGCGTAATGCCAGCACTTTCAACTGCCACATCAGCACCTGTTCCCATCGCAATACCAACATCAGCCTGCGCAAGAGCAGGAGCATCATTAACGCCATCACCAGCCATAGCAACCATTTTGCCTTCCTTGTGCAATTTGGTAACTAGCGCCTGCTTATCTTCAGGCAACACACCTGCCAACACTTCATCAATACCTAACTCGTTAGCCACTGCCTGTGCCGTTCTTTCATTATCGCCAGTTGCCATAATGATTGTAAGACCAAGTGCATGTAGTTTTTCAATCGTATCTTTAGTTTCTTTTTTAATCGGATCAGCAACCGCAATAATCCCTGCAAGTTTATTATCTATTGCAACAAACATTGCCGTGCGGCCAGTTTCACGTAAATTATTGGCCTTTGTTGTGACATCTGTTGTATCCACACTAAGTGTGTCCATCATTGCCTTATTGCCAATAGCAACTTGGCTCTTTCCAACCAATCCGCTAACACCCTTACCAGTGATTGAGGTGAAGTTACTTACCTTAGTAATTTTTGCACCACGTTGTTTTGCACCTTCAACAATCGATTCGGCTAATGGGTGCTCAGAAGAATTTTCAAGCGTTGCAACTTTTGATAGGAACTCATTTTCACTCATATCATTAAACACAAGAACATCGGTAAGGTCTGGCTTGCCCTCTGTTAGAGTGCCAGTTTTATCAACAATTAACACATCAACTTTTGCCATTTGCTCAAGCGCTGTTGCGTCTTTAATTAGCACGCCATTTTGCGCTCCCATGCCAGCGGCTGTCATAATTGACATCGGCGTTGCCAAGCCCATTGCACAAGGGCAAGCAATAATTAGCACCGAAATTGCTGAAACTAGAGCAAAAATAAAGGCAGGTGATGGGCCAAAAATCATCCATGTGATAAAGGCAATTATAGCAATTGCTACAACTATTGGCACAAAATAAGATGCTACCTTATCAACCATGCCCTGAATTGGCGCACGTGAGCGCTGGGCATTGGCAACCATTTCAATGATTTTTGCAAGCATGGTTTCATCGCCAACTTTTTGCGCTTTAATAATCAGCGAGCCGTTTTTATTTATTGTACCGCCTGTAACTTCATCTTTCTCATCTTTTGCAACAGGCAAAGATTCACCAGTTATCATGCTTTCGTCAATCGAAGAACTACCCTCAGTAATTATCCCATCAACAGGAATGCTCTCACCGGGGCGAACTCGCAATAAGTCGTCCTGTAAGATATTTTCTAAAGGTGCATCATATTCAGATCCGTCAGGGTTAATACGTCGAGCGGTTTTTGGTGCTAAATTAAGCAAAGCCTTAATGGCATCTCCCGTGCGCTCCCGTGCTCGCAATTCAAGCACTTGTCCCAAAAACACCAGCGCAATTATCACTGCTGCCGCTTCAAAATAAATCGGCATGTGACCTGCTGCATCTTTTAGAGCTGCTGGGAAAAGACCGGGGAAGAATATCGCAATGGTTGAATAGGCATAGGCCGCCCCAACCCCAAGCATAATAAGCGTCCACATATTATAATTGCGAGTAACAACAGAAGACCAACCACGTTGAAAAAACGGCAATGCCGCCCATAAAACAACAGGGGTTGCCAAAATAAATTCAATATAAATTACATATTGCTCGCCAATCCATTCACGAATTGGAAAACCAACAAACTGCCCCATAGTTAAAATAATTAGCGGAACGGCAGCTGCCGCACTGACCCAAAAACGACGCGTAAAATCTATTAATTCATGATTTGGCTCGTCCGATGCGCCAGACATAGGCTCAAGCGCCATGCCGCAAATCGGGCAAGTACCAGGCCCTTCTTGCACAATTTCAGGATCCATTGGACAAGTATAAATAGCGTTTTTATTCTCAACTTTTGGCTTTTTCTTATTATTACCAGAAGCATAAAAATAGGGGTCTGCCTCAAATTTTGTATGACATTTTGGATTGCAAAAATGATAGGTCGTACCATTATATTCAGCGCTCATCTTGCCAGCATCAGTTTTCACCGACATGCCACAAACTGGATCAATTACGCTTCCATCAGCGGGCGCTATTTCATTATGATCATGTGAGCAACCACAAGTTTTTCCATGTTTATGCTCTTGTTTATTTTCCTGATTGCCTGAGCAGCAATCAGCAGTTTTTTCTTGTTTTTCACCTGAACAACAATCATCTTTTGCCATGATATTTTTCCTTAGAAGAATCCGAATTAAGATAAGTCTAAGGCTTCTAGCCGCTAGAAGGTCAAGCGAATTATTAGTCCTAATTTGCATTTTTGTAATTAGTGACTAATTTCTTGATGTCATTGCGAGCAAAGCGAAGCAATCCAGAAATTTAAGTCCTACTCATACATTCTGGATTGCCGCCCCCTTGCAGGGGTTCGCAATGACGTCCAGAAATTATTTTGCTGGCTTTAATCTATCTAGTCGTAATCTATCTCTATTATCACTTAAGCGGTAGGCGCTTAAAAGAGTTGCGCTAATCACTCCTAGCCCTGTTGCACCACCTATCAGTAGTAATATTAAAATTTGATATTTTACCGCTTCGGCTGGATCAACCCCCGATAATATTTGCCCTGTCATCATGCCGGGAAGCGAAACAATTCCCATTGCCGCCATTGCGTTAATTATTGGCATAAATCCAGCCCTCAAAGCAATGCGAATAAAGGGCAACATTGCTTGAAAGCGAGTTTTCCCAAGTAAAAGTAAAGCTTCAACTGCTCTTTGCTCTCGCTTTAAAGTTGTGGTGAGATTATCCAGCGCTAGCGAAACACCGGTCATAGTATTGCCCAAAATCATACCAAAAAGCGGCAAAGCAAATTGCGGCTTAAACCATGGATCTGGTTGAATTTGCGTTGTAAGAGCAATTAAAGTTACCAACATGCCAGCAACCATCATTGAGCCAGCACCAATAGAAAAACCCCAAAACCCTGCTAATTTCTTTTCTTGGCGAGCATAAATTTCACGTCCTGCAAATAGCACCATGACCAAAGCTACAAGCAAAGTTATCCAAGGGTTTGAAATGGCGAAAATACCTTTGAGCAATAGGGCAACTATTGATAATTGCACCACCATACGAAACGTAACAATGAATAATTTTTTGGCTAGGCCTAATCTAAAGGCAATGGAAATTGCGCCATTGAGTAAAATGAAAATTGCCCCAAGCGCTAAATCCCAATATGAAAGCGAGATATAATCAGCCATTTTTTCGCCTCCTCTTTATTTGTTGTGGTTTTAATTCACCATTTTCTAAAATGAACGAGCGATTTGCAAGGCGTTTAACTTGCTCATCATCATGGCTAATCATAATTATGCCAACCCCTAAATCAAGCTGTTCTTTGATAAGTTCCTCAACCAGCTTAGTGGTTTTTTTATCAAGCGCTGATGTTGGCTCATCAAGTAGTAAAAATTTTGGCTTTAGAGCTAATGCACGCACAAGTCCCAAGCGCTGCATTTCGCCGCTCGAAAGACGGCTTATTTGCCAATCAAACACCTCAAGCGGCAGACCCACTTTTAATAATAAATCATCTAACAAACTAGTTTGTTCAAAATGATCGCCAACCCTATCAGCCCACCAGCCAGTTTGCGCTGGCACAAAAGCAATCATTGAGCGCCAAATATGAGCGGCAATAACATTACGCTCAATATCATCAAAAAACACCTCGCCCTCATTGACATCAAGATCAACAATAGCCCGCAAAAATAGCGATTTACCTGCACCAGATGCGCCAGAAATCATAACAATCTCACCAGCTTTTACCTCAAGGCTAAGCGGCTTAAAAATATCGGTTGTTAAGTTTTTTATCTGTAAAATACTGCACCTATTTGCTAGGTATAAATTCTTTGAAATGCTTCGATAATTTAAGTCTTTGCGCTTGATAGTTTGAGCCTAAATCAGTGCCATAAAGTTGTTTTGGTCTCTCGCTCATTCTCTCATATAAAAGCCGCCCGATTGTTTGACCATGCCCGAGCAAAAACGGCACTTCACGTGAGCGCACTTCTAAAACAGCGCAAGAGCCTTCGCCCCCTGCTTCGCTATGCCCAAAACCGGGATCAAAAAACCCTGCATAATGTACTCTAAATTCGCCAACTAGCGGATCAAATGGCACCATTTCGGCGGCATAATCTGGTGGCACTTGCAAGCTTTCACGAGAAACTAAAATATAAAATTCTTCAGGATCTAAAATAAGCTCGTTTTTGGCGTTAGCATAAAGCGGATCCCAAAAATCCAAGACCTCAAGTGCTCCCTTTTTATCAACATCAATTACTGCCGTGTGGCGTTTTGAGCGAAACCCTATCAGACCATTACGCTCTTCCCCTCTAAGATCAATCGAGAGCGCAACGCCATTTGCAACTTCCATATTGGGATTAAACACCAATGTTTGCTGTTTATGGAGCGCAATATGCTCTTCGATATTGAGTAAATTATCACCTGTCCTAAAACGCATTTGGCTTAGGCGAGAGCCTTTACGAACCAAAATTGGGAAAGTTCTTGGGCTAATTTCAATATAAAGCGGGCCCTTATATCCCTTTGGCAATACATCAAAACCACGTGCCCTATCACCTATTGTTCTAGTAAAAACATCTAAACGACCAGTTGAACTTTTTGGATTAGTTGAGGCTGAAACTTCACTTGGTAAATCAAGGCTTTCAAGCAAAGGCACAAGATAAACACAGCCCCGCTCAAGCACCGCCCCCTCGCTAAGATCAATTTCGTGTAATTTAAGATCTTCAATTCTATCTGCAACAGAAAATTCAGGGCCGGGTAAAAAACTCGCTCTTATGCGATAGGCTTTATCGCCAAGCCTTAAATCTAAACTAGCTGGTTGAATTTGCGCAATATCGAGCGCATCATTAAGTTTTATTGCGCCAATATCAATTAGTTGCTCAATCATTGAAGTTGAGAAAACACCATTTTTGAAATTTGTAGTTTCAATCATCTAAAATGCCCAAAAAATCTAATTCATACTATTTATCATACACCCCATTTTTATTGACGCAAAGCACCATTTTGGCTTACACCCATAATAAGCTAATAATCTTGAAAACTGTAATGACAAAAAATAATAATCAAAACCCACTAAATGATAAAGCTAACCTCTCGCCACAAACTTTAGCGGTGCATGGCGGAGGCGCTCGTAGCCCATTTGGCGAAACCTCTGAAGGCATATATTTTAATTCTGGTTTTACTTATGAAAATTCTTTAAGCGCTCAACAGCGATTTGAGGGCAATGAAGAGGGACATATTTATTCTCGTTTTTCAAATCCAAGCGTTGATATGTTCCAAGATAGAATGGCGCTAATTGAAGGAGCAGAAGCGGCTCGTGCAACGGCTACTGGCATGGCGGCAGTTACAACCGCCCTTATGAGCCAAGTAAAGGCTGGCGATCACGTAGTTGCGGCTCGTGCGCTTTTTGGCTCTTGTCGTTATGTGGTTGAAGATTTTTTGCCTCGTTGGGGAGTAAGCGCAACGCTAGTTGATGGGCGCAACCCTAAAGATTTTGCAAAAGCTATGAAAAAAAACACCAAAGCTATATTTATCGAAAGCCCGACTAATCCAACTCTTGAGCTAGTTGATATTAAAGCGGTGGCTGATATTGCACATGCAAATGGCGCAAAATTAATTGTTGATAATGTTTTTGCCACGCCAATTTTTCAAAAACCGCTTAAGCTAGGGGCTGATTTAGTCGTCTATTCAGCCACCAAACATATTGATGGTCAGGGGCGAGCAATGGGCGGAATTATTCTTGGCTCAAAAGAAATTATAGAAGCTGATATTCATACTTTTATTCGTCAAACAGGGCCTTCAATAAGTCCATTTAATGCTTGGATTATGCTTAAAGGCTTAGAAACGCTTGAATTACGAGTTAGAAAAATGAGTGAAAATGCTGCGAAAATCGCTGATTTTTTAGCTTTGAGCAATAGGGTAGAACAATTATATTATCCATTTAATGATAAGCACCCGCAATATGAATTAGCAAAACTCCAGATGAGCAATGGCTCAACAATGGTTTCGTTTGAAGTTAAGGGAGGGCAAGAGGCAGCTTTTAGATTTGCCGATGCGTTGGCAATAATTTTGATTTCAAATAATCTAGGTGATGCTAAAACTCTTATTTCACACCCCTCAACAACTACTCATCAACGCTTTAACGAAGAAGAAAGAGCTGAAATGGGGATAAAGCGCTCTCTTTTACGTCTATCTGTTGGGCTAGAAAATCCTGATGATTTAATTGCTGATTTAGATTTCGCCCTTGATCAAATCTAATCTGTAAAAAGTTTTTTGGCATTTAATATCCGCATAATGGCGGTAAAAAAAGTAAGGGCTGCAAAAATCAGAGCAAGCATTGGGAAAATATTTGGCCATATGCAAATGACAATAAAGAATAAAATTGTCTCACTTCCCTCAAGCAATCCTTCGCTAAAATAAAGTGATTTTTTATCATTTTTATCAGTTTTAAGCTTATATCTCTCCGCTAAAACTGCATAACCTAAAAAGGTTGCGCTATTAAAACAAAATGAAACTAACAATAATGCCCCCACAATAGCATTGGCACTTGGATTGCTAATAATAAATCCAAAAACTATAGCGCCATAGAATAGAAAATCGACAGAAATATCAAGATAACCGCCAAAATCTGTGCTTTTTGTTACTCGTGCAACAGCGCCATCTAGCCCATCTGCTATTCTTGAAATAATTATAAATATTAAGCCAAGCACAAACCAACTAGCAGCGATTGAAACGGCCGCCGCCAAGCCAATACTTAACCCAAATAGGGTTATGGCATTGGCGCTAATTCCAGCTTTTGCAAATTGTTTTGCAACTATATTAAGATATGGATCAAAAATCTTACGCATTGCACGATCAAACATAAAATTATCCTGTTAAACTACTCAATAAATTATAATAGACATGAACTATTATTTATAACAATGTAAACCTATGATTTAGAAATTGAAAAGAATTAAATTTTAACCAATGCAATTAAGACCAATTATTTCTTTAATCGGGCAAGTTACTGCTATTTTAGGCATATCTATGTTGTTGCCAGCAATGGTGGATTTTGTTGCGGGCAATGATGAATGGCAAACTTTTGTGATTTCATCTCTAATTACAACACTTTGTGGGGCTGGTCTTTGGGCTGCAAATTCTGGCGGCTCGCATGTTTTGAACCTAAAGCAGGCTTTTTTATTGACCTTTATGATTTGGGTTGTGCTGACAATTTTTGGAGCACTTCCCTTTATTTGGATTGAAAATGGTCTTTCTATTACTGATGCGGTATTTGAATCTATGTCAGGCATAACCACAACTGGCGCAACAATTATGACCAATCTTGATGGATCAACGCCCGGAATTTTGCTTTGGCGCTCATTGTTGCAATGGTTTGGTGGGCTTGGTATTGTTGTGATGGCTATTGCAGTTTTACCGACTTTGCAAGTTGGTGGTATGCAAATGTTTAGAGCTGAAGCATTTGAAACGCCAGATAAAATATTGCCACAAGCTGCCCAAATTGCCAGCGGTATGACAGCGATTTATGTATTGCTAACCCTTGCCAGCACTGGGGCTTATTGGGCGTTTGGCATGAACTTATTTGAAGCGGTATCGCACGCTATGACAACAGTTGCAACGGGTGGGTTTTCTACACGGGACGGCGGCTTTGCGGAATTTAATTCAACTGCTCTTGATTATATTGCAATAATTTTTATGATTTTAGGGGCGCTACCATTTGCGCTTTATTTAGCGGCGGTGCAATATGGCCGTTGGAAAAAAATATTTCAAGATAGTCAAGTAAGAGTATTTCTTGGCATAGTTTTAATTGTGACATTTGCTATGATGTGGTTGCAAATTTCAAAGGAAGAATATTTTGGTGAAGAAGCATTTCGTCATGCTTTATTTTCTGTAACCTCAATCATTACAGGCACAGGTTATGCAACGATTGATTATAGCGCATGGGGGCCATTTGCTATGACCACCTTTTTCATAATTACCTTTATTGGTGGTTGTACTGGCTCTACTTCTTGCGGCATAAAAGTCTTTCGCTTTCAAGTATTAGCACGAGATCTTTATCAACATGTGCGCCAAATTCTTTATCCAAATTTGGTTTATATAAAACGCTATAATGGCCGCCCATTACCAGATTCTATTTCTTCTTCTGTGCAAAGTTTTGTGTTTTTATATTTCTTGAGTTTCATTGTGCTTGCAATAGCGCTTTCTTTAACAGGACTTGATACAACAACTGCACTTTCAGGAGCTGCTACTGCTATTTCAAATGTTGGCCCGGGCTTGGGTGAAATTATTGGGCCAACAGGCAATTTCTCATCTTTACCTGATATTTCAAAATGGCTATTAGTTGCAGGAATGCTAATTGGGCGCTTAGAAATATTAATTGTTTTGGTGTTATTTACTCCTCGCTTTTGGCGTTGAATAAATTGAATAAAGTTCAATCAAAAACCGTCAACAACAAAGATGTATTGCTAATTGCTGTTCCTGCAACGCTTGCTTTTATTACCGAGCCATTAGCTGGATTGGTAGATTTAACAGTTATCGGGCGCTTGGGCGATGCGGGGCTTTTGGCAGGAGTTGTGCTAGGGGGATTAGCTTTTGCAACACTTATTTCCTTGATGTTTTTCTTAAGGCTTGGCACAGCAGGACTAACCGCTCAGGCTATTGGCGCAAAACAAAAAGATGATGGGCTTATTCATTTTGTACGTGCGGCAATTTTGGGGCTGGTGTTTTCAATAGTGTTTATTATTTTTATGCAACCGATTATTTCTATGGCGGCAGTTTTGCTTGCTCCAAGTGAAAATTCTTCTCAGCCATATGAGACATATTTTATGGTGCGAATAATTTCATCGCCGTTTGTTTTGGTAAATTTTGCGCTTTTAGGTTGGTTTTATGGACGAGCTGCGGCAACTACTGGCATGGTCTTGCAACTGCTTATTCATATAGTCAATATTATCCTCTCTATTGCATTTGTTTATCTGTTTAATATGGGGGTGTTTGGCGTGGCGCTGGCAACCCTAATTGGGCAAGTAGTTGCAGCTTTTGTTGGGCTTTATTTGGTGTTTAGGCATTTTGGCACTTTTGAGAAAATTAGCTCGCTCATTTCAATTTCAAGCCTATTGAACATAAAAGCAATAAAGCGGCTTTTTTCGCTCTCTCGTGATTTAATGATAAGGTCTGCGGTATTAATGTTCACCTTTGCTTGGTTCACGGCGCAAGTTTCTCGTATGGGAGATGTGGTGCTTGCTGCCAATGAAATATTGATTTATTTTATGTTAGTTACTGCCTATTTTTTAGATGGGCAGGCGCAAGCGGCAGAAGCTTTATGTGGCAGGGCGCTCGGGGCAAAAGATAAAGCTAATTTTATTCAAGCAATCAAACTCACTTCTTTATGGGGCTTTGGAATTGGGTTTTTATTATTATTATTTTGGCTAATATTTGGCACATATTTAATTGATTTCATGTCAACTAATGAGGCTATTCGGGAGCAAGCAAAAATCTATATTTTTGTCGCTGCATTAACTGCGATAACTGGCGTTGGAGCGTTTGTGCTTGATGGGGTAATGGCAGGAGCAACTTTAGGATCTACCATTCGCAACGGCATGGTAGCCTCTGCCGCCATCTATTTAATATCCGCAATTATTTTACAAAACCTATTTGGGCTGAATGGATTATGGGCAGCAATGCATGTTTTCTTCCTTGCCAGAACAATAATTTTTGCCTTTGCGCTAAGGGCAAAGATGCCTAAATTATTTAAATAATATATTATTCTTATTCTGCTTTCAATCATTTTAGTTGCTTTTTTAGGCGAAATGGCCTATATTTATGGTCAAATCCCGAAATCGAGGATATAAACGTGGCAGAAAAAAAACAAAAGCACTCTTCTAAAAAATCAGTAGTTATAAAAAGAAGAAGTACCTCTGCATCTGTGAGTTCACAAAAGGGCGCAAGATTAAGCGCTTATTATGGAGAGAAAAAAGCCTCAGGGGCGCTTAAAGAATTTAGAGTGGCACTTGAAAAAAACAGTGCTTCAGATACTCTCTCATCATATATCGACCTTAGCAAATATATAGAACATGGCATTCCTATGCGAATAGCTAAGCAAAACAAAGAAATTGTCAACTCGATGATTCAACATAATATAATACCCCGCAAAACTTGGGAGAATGCTTTAAAATCTAAACGAGCTAACTTAACACCGCAAAATTCTGAACGATTTATGCGTACACTTAGAATTTTAGAATTGGCCAAAGATGCATTTGGAGATGAAGGAGGAAAACAATGGGTGGAACGACCCACTAAAGTATTTGAGGGGAAGCCTCCAATTGCAATGCTCACTAATGAATCTGGTTCTCGTGCGGTTGAGCTATTTCTTGGTCAAATAATGAATGGGTTTAATGCATGATTGTATGGCGTGTTGCCAATAAACACCGTGCCGACTTAATTGGAAGCGGGGGGTTATACTACCCTGGTCGTTGGCATTCTAAAGGAAAACCAATCGTGTATTTTTCTGAACATCCGGCATTGGCGATTCTTGAAGTTTTAGTGAACATGGATATCGAATCGCATTTGCTTACAGAGTATGTAATGATGAAAATCAAGTTGGCAGATGGTATAAATATAAAAGAAATAAGCGAATATCCATTTGACAAAATTATTTGTCGAAAACTCGGCGATGAATGGCTTGAAAAAGGGGAAACTTCAGTTTGCAGAGTTAGAAGCGTTATAGTCCCTGAGAGCTATAACTATCTTTTTAACCCACTTCATTTTAAAGCTCAAAAGACAAAAATTATCAATGTTGCACCATTTAAATTTGACGCCAGGCTCTTTGATTAATAGCTAAACATCAAACTTACTTACTCTCAAACTGATTGGGATTAAAATAATATTTGCTTGAGCAAAATTCACAAGCGACTTCTATTTCTCCGTTTTTTAGCATATTTTCTCTGTCTTTGGCTGAAAATGATTTAGCTAACATTGCTTCGATGCGCTCGGCTGAGCAAGAGCAATTATCTCTTAGTGCAGTTGGGTTAAAAATACGCACACCGCTTTCGTGATAGAGCCTAAATAATAAACGCTCGGGGGATAATTGTGGATCTAGCAATTCTTCATCACCTAATGTTGATAGGTGCGCTTTAGCCTCTTGCCAGCTATCTTCTTTATCAATATCTATATCGCCTGCTTTAGCTTGCTCTCCTTTGGGCAAATGCTGCAACAAGATACCACCAGCTCGCCAATGCGCTCGCTTTTCCCCTTTAGTTGAAAGCTCGCCAACCGCTAGGCGTACCATTGTTGGGATTTGCTCTGATTGCATAAAATATTGCTCTGCAATTTCTTCAAAGCCAATATTATCAAGCGCAACAATTCCTTGATAGCGTTCAGTATTTTCTCCCTGATCTATAGTCATTGCTAAATGACCTTTGCCAAGTAAATCTGCGGTGCTAATTTTCCCCTGTTCAGCTTTTTCAAGCAGTGCTTTTTCGTCAAACCGAGCGTAAGCACGCAAACTATCTGGAGCATTAAAATCAACGATGAGCATATTTAGCACCCCATCGCTTTGCGTTTGCAAAATAAGGCGGCCCTCAAATTTTAATGATGAGCCAATCAGCGCACCAAGCACTATTGCCTCACCAAGCGCCCTAGCAATAGGTGTTGGATAATCATGCGCTAATAAGATATTATCAATGGCTTTTGAAAGCCTAACAATGCGTCCACGGCAATCTAATTTTTCAAGCGTAAATGGCACAATAACATCATCTAGGCTTTCTTCTCTATTCAGTCCAAAATCTGATAAAAGATTTTTATTCATTATAATTTCTCAATTCCAAATACATAACAAAGAATAGCTTTTTGCACATGCAGACGATTTTCTGCCTCGTCAAAAACTAATGATTGTTTTCCATCAATTACTTCTGGAGTTACCTCATCGCCTCGATGCGCTGGCAAGCAGTGCATAAAGGGCGCATCGGGCTTTGCTAAAGACATAAGTTTTTTATCTATTCGATAGGGCGCTAAAATCTTGCGACGTTCATCAGCGTCTTTATCTCCCATAGAAACCCACGTATCTGTCATAACTAAATCAGCATCTTTAACTGCTTCTTTTGGGTCTTCAATAATTTTTACCAAACCATTGCTGGCAGCAATTTGAGCTAACATACCTTGATTTGGAGCATATTGTTTGGGGGTTGAAATATATAGATTAGCGCCAAAAATTGTTGCGCCCTCTACCCAAGAAAGCAGCACATTATTTGCGTCCCCAACCCATGTGATTTTTTTACCTTTTATAGAGCCTCTATGTTCTTCATAAGTCATAATATCTGCCATTACTTGGCAGGGGTGCGAGCGCCGAGTTAGCCCATTAATAACTGGAATAGATGCTGCACCTGCAAGCTCAAGCAAGTCCTCATGTGAGGAAATTCTAATCATTATCGCATCAACATAGCGCGACATAACTTTTGCCGTATCTGATAATGTTTCATCAAGTGAAAGCTGCATGTCAGAGCCAGCAAGCATAAGAGTTTCACCACCAAGCTGGCGCATTCCAACATCAAAAGAAACACGAGTACGAGTGCTGGTCTGCTCAAAAATCATCGCTAATATTTTATCATTTAAGAGAGCAGGACGCTCACCATTTTTAAGTTTAGCTTTTATTTCAAGCGCTAAATTCAAAATTCCTCTTAATGTCTTTTCATCAAAATCATTTAAGTCAAGAAAATGTCTTACTTTTTGATTATTACTCATTTTCATTTTCCTCTAACTTTTCAAAACTTGCACTAATAATATCTATCGCCTGTTGTATATCTTGCTCACTAACAATTAGTGGTGGTAATAGACGCAACACATTATCACCAGCGCCAATTGCCAATAAATGATTTTTGCGCAATAAAGCAACAAATTCAGCAATGGGGGGAGTGATTTTTATACCCACCATAAGCCCTTTGCCACGTATTTCTTTAATATATTGTGGAAATTTTTGCGCTAATTGTTGTAAATGCCAATTTAATTTTTGCCCCATTCTTTCAATATGCGGCAAAAAATCAGGCTCCATCATTCTATCAAGCACAACATTGCCAATAGTGCAGGCAAGCGGATTGCCGCCATAAGTTGAGCCATGTGTTCCGGGGAGCATAGAGGCGGCAACTTCTTCTTTTGCCAAACATGCACCAAGCGGAAAGCCAGCACCAATTCCTTTAGCTATCGCCATAATATCAGGTTCAATATTGGCGCTTTGATAAGCAAATAATTTGCCCGTCCGTCCATAACCACATTGCACCTCATCTAAAATTAGCAACAAATCATGCCTATCGCAAAGCTCTCTTAAAGAGCGTATAAATTCATCAGATATTACATTAACACCGCCTTCGCCCTGCACTGGCTCAATTAAAATGGCGCAAGTTTTTTTATCAATAACTTTTTCAACAAGTTCAATATCGCCCGCTTCAACTTGAACAAAACCAGCTAACGGCTCGCCAAAGCCCTCAAGATAAGCAGGATTGCCACCAGCAGCGATTGCCCCAAGCGTGCGCCCATGAAACGCTCCCTTAAAAGTAATAATATTTGTGCGTTGTTTTTTGCCCTTTGTATAATAATAATGGCGTGCGGTTTTAATAGCGCACTCAATGGCTTCCGTTCCAGAATTGGTAAAAAACACTGCATCAGCAAATGTTAAATCAACTAAGCGCTTAGCCAATTTTTCCTGGCTTTCAATTTGAAACAGGTTTGAAACATGCCACACTTTTTCAGCGCTATCTTTAAGAGCGCTAACAAGTGCCTCATCATTATGCCCAAGCGCATTCACGCCTATCCCTGAATAAAAATCAAGATAAGAAATTCCCTCATCAGTAAAGAGGCGCATACCCTTGCCATGAGTAAAATTAAGATTAGAGCGAGCATAAGTATTATAAAGAGCCGACATTTTATTATCTTTCAAAACTAAAAACGCACCGCTTATGGGCGGTACGTTATTGTACATTCTAATAGGCTCATTATCGCCTAGCTAAGGATAAGTGTCAATCTTGTGTAAAACAGATAAATTTT
>JAKISM010000026.1 GCA_021648585.1 Devosiaceae bacterium
GAAAGAATTTATTTGACACTAATATAATGAATGAGATCATTAAAGCTCCAGATAACAACGAGAGATATTCGCTTATTGAGCGCCTAAAAAATGATGTGTTGCCGCATTATGATGATATTAAAACTGAACTTCCTGATATTTATGAAAAATTGGCAAGTGTTTGGTTGAAGACTGAAACAACGCCCATCATTCCGCACGAAACACCCTATGGGAATTACGCTGGAAAAACACCAAGCCAAGTAACTAAAATAATTGTTGAAATTTTTGAGAGATATAAATATCTGAATATTGAGAAGTTATATGCTATTGTACGCAATCTATATTTAGTGAACAAAGGGCAAGATTCCAAATTACAGCTATGTGAATTGATTGCAAACTTGGCTAAATACAATATTCATATATTGAATAAATATGGTATCTTCGTTCAACTAGAGTTATTGAGTTTAGTTTCAAAGGAAACTGGTAATGAGCTTGCTAATCTTGCCCCCCTATTATCCAAAATCTTGGGAGAAATAGTTAAGCCTGACGTTTCTGGAACGACGAACACATCTGACACAGTAACATTTCATTCAGGACATGTTCCTATAAACGAAGAAATTATCAAGTTACGTAAGAAGTCGATTAAACTATTAGGCGCTTACACTAAAATGATTGCCGATGATAAAGACAAACGAGTAAATTTAGTGCTTTTAACTAATGCGTTTCGTATGCCGCAAGTGGCAAATTATTCAGATGATGTTGCAGTTATGATAATGTCTGATGCTGTTGATGTGATTCAGCTGTTTGCTGAAATTGCAGGAAACTCAAACTTTGAGTTAAAACAATATTTAGAAGCAGAGCTTTTTAGAATATATTGTAATTATCAAACACTTCCTAAGCAAATAAAGGAAAATGCCAAAATTGTCGAAATTCGGAAAAAACTCTTGCTGGCAATAGAAGATGCCCGTGCCGTGTTTGAAGCTGATGAAGAATATATAATTTATAAAACACTGGTTGGTTATGAATCTGTTTTTTCGCTCACATGGGATCGAGGAACATTCGATTATAAAGCTGACAAAGAGTTCAGAGAATCTGAGTCGCAACGATATGCTGATAATATCAATCGATCGAATTGGAAAAAATGGATTGTCAGGTTAGAGCAATGCGCAGCAACACAATCCAATGACCATGCAACCTTTCCTCCGCTCATTGATTTTGTCAATAGAGTTGCAAAATCTAAACCTGAACTAGTTCTTGAACTACTTCAAAATTATTCTGCTTCATTGGAGCGTTTAGTGCCATCAATAATTTTTCACCTTCTAATTGGGAATTTGCGTTATGAAGTTATTACCATTTTAAATTCTTGGATAAATGAAGGAAGAGATGTAGAAAACATTGCTTATGCTCATCGGCTTTTGGAAAAACCAGATAAGGACTTGGTTAAATCGCTAGTTAAAAGAGTATTAGCTGATAAAAATGAAACAGCAGCCTTGGCTCTCATGGAGTCTGCCGTTCGTCGATATAAAGAATTACCAGAATTTTGGAAAAATGAAGTTTTCTTTCCTTGTTTAGAACTTTTAAGAAATAAAAAAAATCTCAATTGGGTTCACGCAACATGGTTTATAGCAAGAGGCAACTCCTTATTTTCTCAGTTAAATTTAGAAGAGTCAAAAACTGTGCTTTCTGCGCTAATCCCAGTCGCATCAGTTGAATATGAAGTTGAATTTATTTTAGTGGCGATTGCATCAAACCACGCTAATTTGGTTCTCGACTGGTTTGGAGAAAGATTACTCTTTTCAAGAGAGGATATTGATTACCATTACGAAGCCATTCCATTTTCCCTAACACATCTAAGGGATCACCTGACTGCTGATCCAGCCGTTATTATTAATAAAATTCATGGTTGGCTTGTTAAAGCTCCAAGAAATTATGAGTTTCATGTTAACAGGTTTCTAAGTAAATTATATTCAAAGTTTGATGATGGATTAGAACGTGAGTTGCTTTTATATATAGAGGGTGCTGATGTTGAAAAAATACTATTCATTACGAAAATACTAACTGGGTTTGAGGGCAAGCCATTCCTTAATTCAATTTGCAAAGTAGCTATTTCAAATTCACTTTGCGACGAAATTGTTAGAAGACAAGTTAGTTCAATCATTCTAGAAACTGGAGTTCTTTCAGGCGAATATGGCTTTGCAGAAGCGAGGGCAGAAAAAAAACGACAACTATCAGATTGGCTTACAGACGAAGACAAGAATATAAAAGATTTTGCAAAAAATTTGTTTCACCGAATGGACTTAGAGATAGCTTCTGACAGGAGGCGTGCCGAGGAGCAAATTGCCTTGCGAAAACTTGAGTATGGTGAGGATATTGTTAGTAAAAATGAATAGCTAAGGCTAAAACATGACCAATCAAGCCAAATAAAACAACAATGCCAATAAAAAAACCGCTAGAGGGCGAAAAACACACAGATTGCTTAGCTGGTACGCAAAACTAGAAAATCCAGCTTTAAGCCATCCGTGCGTTTCAAAATCCTGCTCAGCTATAAAGCTACTCTTATTAGAGTGAACAGACTGCATAATGGGTACTCCATACAAAACCCTTATGTGCTATTGATAACAGGACTGGCTTAAAAAAGTGCTTAGAAGAAGCAAAGCAAAAGTAAAGATAGGCAGTTTTTGCCTCTTAACCTGTCCGATTTTGAACCAATTTGGCTTTTTAAGTAAAAAAACTTATGTGAAATCATTAAAGGAGTTAAAGAAATTTCTAGATTTATGAATTGCTACTTCTAGCAAAAATCTTAAATATGCTAATAGATGTAAAAATCTGATTCGATTGTTAATAAAGAGAACAAATGTCAAACGAGAACGACCTATTTGCGCAAACGCCCACCTCTCCTATTAAAAGTAAAGTAGCAGGCAAAGCAGATAATAAAAAATCAAAATCAAAAGCTAATTCTGAATATAGCGCTGCCGACATTGAGGTGCTTGAAGGACTTGAGCCAGTGCGCCGCCGTCCCGGTATGTATATTGGTGGCACTGATATAAATGCCATGCACCACCTATTTGCCGAAGTTATAGACAATTCAATGGACGAGGCTATTGCAGGACATGCAACTCGTATCCTTGTGCATTTAGGGGAAGACGGGTATTTGAGCGTTACCGATAATGGGCGTGGCATTCCGATTGGCAAACACCCCAAATTCCCAGAAAAAACTGCATTAGAGATAATTATGACTACTCTTCATGCTGGTGGTAAATTTGACAGTGATGCTTATGAAACTTCTGGCGGCCTGCATGGTGTTGGTATTTCGGTGGTCAATGCGCTATCCGACGATTTAATTGTTGAAGTTACAATCAATCAGATACTATATCGCCAAACCTATTCTCGTGGACACGCAACGGGTGAATTAAAGGAAATTGGTAAAGAGCATAATAAACGTGGCACAACAATTCGCTTTCACCCCGACCCTGAAATTTTTGGCAATAAGCTAAAATTTTCAGCTGAGAAAATTTATAGAATGGCACGTGCCAAAGCCTATTTATTTGGCGGCATAGAAATTCGTTGGTCATGTGATGAAAATCTTGCGACAGAGAAAGTGCCTGCAAAAGAGGTGTTTGTATATAGTGGCGGCTTAAAAGACTTTATGAGCTCTAAGATTGAAGGCTCACCAAGAATTACCGATGAAATGTTTTCTGGCATTGCAGGCAAACCCGGTCAGCATGGAGCAGTTGAATGGGCAGTTGCTTGGCATCTTGGAGATAGTTTTATCTCCTCTTATTGTAACACAGTGCCAACCCAAGATGGCGGCACCCATGAAGCAGGTTTGCGCCTAGCACTTTTGCGTGGTTTAAAAGCCTATGCAGAACTTACCAATAATAAACGTGCATCGGCTCTAACTTCAGAAGATGTGCTAGGAAATTGTGCCGCCATGCTTAGTCTATTTATTCGAGAGCCTGAATTTGTTGGACAAACAAAAGATAAATTATCAAGCCTTGAGGCAACAAAAATTGTAGATGGCGCAATAAGAGATAGTTTTGACCATTGGCTAGCCGCCTCCCCCAATCAAGCAAATAAATTACTCGATTGGGCAATAGATAGAGCAGAAGAACGCCTAAGACGACGCAAACAAAAAGAAATAGATCGCCAAAGCGCAACAAAAAGATTACGCCTTCCGGGAAAACTCGCTGATTGCTCACAATCTGGGGCTGAGGGCGCTGAATTATTCATTGTTGAAGGTGATAGTGCTGGCGGTAGCGCCAAACAGGCACGCAATCGCAAAAACCAAGCCGTATTACCGCTTAGGGGCAAGGTTCTTAATGTTGCTGGCGTTTCAAGAGAAAAAATAAACGCTAATCAGCAAATTGGCGATCTTATTCAGGCACTTGGTTCAGGAATTAGAGATAGATATAATGATGATGATTTACGCTATGAAAAAATTATCATCATGACAGATGCCGATGTTGATGGCGCACATATCGCAGCTTTGCTTATGACTTTTTTCTTTAAGGAAATGCCGCAACTAATTGAAAATGGTCATTTATATTTAGGATTACCGCCATTATTTCGCATTACACAAGGCGCAAAAACGCTCTATGCAATGGATGATGATGATAAGGATAGACTTGTCGAAAATGAATTTAGCGGGCGTGGAAAAATTGAAGTAACTCGTTTTAAGGGCTTAGGGGAAATGCCATTTAAGCACCTTAAAGAAACTACCATGAACCCAAAAACTAGAAATATGTTGCAAATTAAAATTGTTGGTGACCAGCTTACAACCGCTATTAGCGTTGATAGGCTAATGGGCAACAAGCCCGAAGCCCGTTTTGAATTTATCCAAGAAAACGCTCAATTTGCTACTGATTTAGATGTTTAATTGCAAATTTATTTATGTTTATGATTAAGCGTTAACAAAAGATTCATATTCTAATTGACTTAAAACCCGCTTTCGCTATGTTTCGCTCAAATACTCAACTAGTTCGATCTTTTTTGACAATAAAGTCATAATGGTGTGTTTTAAGTTTTTTCAGTGAGCAGCAATATTGAGCGATAATTTTACAAAACTTGGCCTTAGCGATAAAGTTACACAAGCTGTAACAAATGCTGGTTATACAGTTCCAACAGATATTCAGGCGCAAGCCATTCCTTTGGTGCTTGGCAAACAAGATGTAATTGGTATTGCACAAACTGGTACAGGCAAAACGGCTTCCTTTGTTTTACCCATGCTAACATTGTTAGAAAAGGGACGTGCGAGAGCCAGAATGCCACGCACTCTAATTTTAGAACCAACACGAGAATTAGCGGCGCAGGTTCATGAGAATTTTGAAAAATACGGCATTAATCATAAGCTAAATGTTGCGCTACTTATTGGCGGTGTATCTTTTGTAGATCAAAATAAAATCTTAGATAGAGGCGCTGATGTTCTTATCGCTACTCCGGGAAGATTGCTTGATCATTTTGAGCGTGGGAAATTGTTGTTAACTGGTGTTGAAATTTTGGTAATTGATGAAGCTGATAGAATGCTTGATATGGGTTTTATCCCTGATATTGAGCGTATATGCACCCTTTTACCCCCCCGTAGGCAGACCCTATTTTTCTCTGCCACCATGCCCGATGAAATTAGAAAGCTAACCACTCGCTTCCTTAAAAACCCTATTGAAGTTGAAACAGCAAAGCAAAATTTAACGGCCAGCACAATAGAGCAAAAGCTCCTTAAAACTGGTGCAAAACCTGCGCAAAAGCGAGAAGCATTACGAGAGCAACTTAATATTGCAACAAATTTGACTAATGCTATTATTTTTTGCAACCGCAAACGTGATGTCGCAACTTTAACTCGTTCTTTAATTCGCCATAAATTTAACGCTGGAGCACTGCATGGTGATATGGATCAAAAATCACGTATGCAAACTCTTAGTGATTTTAAGAATGATAAGATTAAATTATTAATTGCTTCAGATGTGGCGGCTCGTGGGCTTGATATTCCAAATGTAAGTCATGTATTTAATTTTGATATCCCAACGCATCCAGAAGATTATGTGCATCGCATTGGAAGAACTGGAAGAGCTGGCAGGTCTGGTCATTCAATTACGCTTATTGCACCAGCGGATAACAAGCATTTAGAGGCTATTGAAAAATTAATTAACAAAAAAATCGAGTGGATAAATAGCGAGAAAAAAGAAGCTACTACCCAAAACAATATTAAATCGCCTAAGGAAACAAGCTTCAAAGGCAAGAAACCTGAAGATAGACAAGAAAAGAAACCAAATACCAAAACATCAAATATAGATAAGGCTATTGAACAAAACACCACCCAAAGTCATAATGCAAATAATAATGCAAAGCACAGTGCAAATCATAATGCATTTGGAAATTTTGGCCCCACCCCTGCATTTTTACTTCGTTCATGCAAATAAAAGCATAGTTTAACGAAAATAATATCTAAGCTCGTAAAATTTAAGTATTCCTTAGTATCATTAAACTAGTATTTTGCCTTATAACTTAGGTTCAGGGACGGAATCACCTTATGGCTAATACTGACTTAGAATTAACAGAGAAATATTGTCGCAAGGCACTTGGAATTCTTAAGAAAAATTCAATACCTGCTTTTCCTAAATTTTATGATTTACTCTATACTTATTCTACCGGAACTAACATTGGCCTCAACAGCAAGCTAAATGATAAGCTTTCTGCTGGTGACAGTCTAACTATTCAGTTTGTTGAAGGTCTTTACAGTGAATTTTTAAGCTCCAATGGAGTAGAGGACAGGCTAAGTTCAGTCACTGATGAAATTTTAGACAGTATTTCTAATATACATAATACGATTGATAAAGCTCAAGCTAACAACAGTAATTATACTGAAATGTTAGATGATACAGTTGCTGATCTTAAAGAAGATAATGATCAAGAAGCACTTAACAATCTGACAGTTAAACTTCTTAATATGACTAAAGAAGTGCAAGCTGCAAATATGTTACTTGAGAACGAACTAGCTTCAGCAAAGAGTGATATTTCTTCATTAAAAGACGAGGTTGATGAAGTTAGGCAAGATGCTTTACTTGATCCTTTGACAAATATTGACAACCGCAAATCATTTGATAGTTTTTTAAAGAACGCTCTAAAATTAGCTGAAGATAGTAAAGAAGAGTTTTCTTTAGTTATGATAGATATTGATCATTTTAAGAAATTCAATGACACTTGGGGCCATCAAACTGGAGATCAAGTGCTACGATTAGTAGGTGCTACTTTGAAATCTGGTACACGAGAAGAAGATTTAGCCGCACGCTATGGCGGTGAAGAATTTGCATTGATTTTGCCAAATGCAGACTTAGATCAAGCAACTAATATCGCAGAAAAAGTTAGAAAATCTATTATGAATAGAAAGCTACACAAGCGTTCGACTAATGAAGATCTTGGGCGAATTACCGTATCTTGTGGCACTGCAACTTATCGAGCAGGTGACGATATAGAAACAATCGTTGAAAGAGCAGATAAATGTCTATATGCGGCCAAACATGCAGGCAGGAATAAAGTTATTCGTGAAGATAGTGAGTTAGTAAAAGAACATTCAAAAGTTGCTTAAAATATTATTTGTTATTTAAAAAAGCTAATTCTTCTAAATCTGCTTTTTTAAGTTGTACGCTTTGCCCACACCCACATTCATCAGTTTGATTTGGATTGTTAAACGTAAATCCAGATGACATTTTTGTGGTTTCAAAATCCATTTCAGTACCCAGTAAATATAGAGTAGCTTTAGGGTCAATAAATATTTCAACCCCGTTTGAGATAATATGATCATCGCCCTTTATTGGAGATTGCACCTTATCAATCACATAAGAAACACCAACACAGCCTGCATCTTTTATTGAAACACGCACACCCGTAACATCATCATCAGCACCAATGATTTCTTTAATGCGGTTGGCGGCATTTTGAGTAACTGTAATTATTTCAAGTGCCATTTTTTTACCATAGGTTTAGCGCCACTTGCGCTTCTTCACTCATGCGATCAACCGACCAAGGCGGATCAAAAACCATATTCACGCTCGCGCCCATAACGCCTTCAACCGAAACAACAGCGTTTTCTACCCATATAGGCATTTCACCAGCCACAGGACAACCGGGAGCAGTGAGCGTCATATCAATAATTAGACTCTTGTCATTCTCAAGTTCGATTTTATAAATAAGCCCCAATTCATAAATATCAACTGGGATTTCAGGGTCATAAATAGTTTTAATCGCCGCTATAACATCATTGGTTATTCGCTCAATTTCCTCAGGCGTAATATCTGAAGAAATTGGCTTAACTAGCTCAGCCTCATTTGGCCCTAACTCATCTGTCATTGCATCAGCATCTTTATGCCTATCCATTATATCACCTCATTCATGCAAAAAAACTTTTTGCTTTTAATAATCCGTCAATAAGCGCATCAACATCATCTTTGCCATTATATAGTGCAAAAGAAGCACGAAGAGTAGAGCTAACCCCAAATCTTTTTAACAAAGGCATAGCACAATGTGTGCCAGCACGCACCGCAATTCCATATCTATCAAGAATAGTTGAAACATCATGCGCATGAGCGCCCTCAATTTCAAATGAGAATATAGCCCCCTTACCCTTTGCATCACCTATCATTTTTAGTGAATTGATTTCTCTTAGGCGCTCATTTGCATAAGAGCCAATTTCTGCCTCGTGCTTAGCAATATTATCAAGCCCAATATCTTGCACATAATCAATAGCAGCACCCAAGCCTATTGCTTGCACTATAGGCGGTGTGCCTGCCTCAAAACGCATAGGAGGAGCGGCATAAGTGATTTCATCTAGGCTAACCTCATCAATCATCTCACCACCGCCCATAAAGGGGCGCATTTGCTCAAGCAATTCATAGCGCCCATAAAGCACGCCAATCCCCGTAGGGCCATAAAGTTTATGCCCTGTCATAATATAAAAATCAGCACCCAAATCTTGCACATCAATTTTTTGGTGAACAACAGCTTGCGATCCATCAACTACTACTATGATGTTTTTAGCATGAGCTATTTCTACGATTTTTTTAATCGGAGTGATTGTTCCAAGCACGTTAGACATGTGCGTAATAGCGATTATTTTTGTCTTATCGCTAAGCGCCGCTTCAAACTTATCAAGACAAAAACTACCATCATCATTAATATCAACCCATTTTATTACCGCCCCTTGCCGCTCACGTAAAAAATGCCAAGGCACAATATTTGAATGATGCTCCATTATCGAGAGCAATATCTCATCACCCTCACCCATCATTGGGGCGGCAAAACTTGCGGCAACTAAATTAAGCGCTGCTGTAGCGCTTGAGGTAAATATAACCTCATCAGATCGTGCGGCACCAATAAAGCGCTGAACCTTGCCCCTAGCCGCTTCATACTCCTCTGTCGCTCTGTTTGATAATGTGTGCAAGCCACGATGCACATTAGCATAGCTAGAACTATAGGTGTTGCTAATAGAATCAATTACCACCTGTGGCTTTTGCGCTGAAGCGCCGCTATCAAGATAGACAAGGCGATTATTGTGGATTTTTTCAGATAGAATAGGAAAATCTGCTCGTATTTTTTCAAGATTAAATCTCATTTAAGCCTCTAACCATTCATCAGCAACAGATATAAGCGCTTCTTTAAGTGCTTCAATTTTAACTTCATCAAATAATTCAGCTAAAAAAGCTCGAATTAACATGGATTTTGCTTGCTCTCTTTCTATGCCTCTAGACATTAAATAAAACAAACTATCCTCGTCTATTTGCCCACAAGTTGCACCATGCCCACAAATAACATCATCGGCATAAATTTCTAATTCTGGCTTTACCAATATTTGCGCATCATCAGATAACATTAAGCCTTGATGTTTCATTGCGGCATCGGTTTTTTGTGCGTCTTTGGCAACCAAAATCTTGCCCTGAAAAATCGCCTTTGCCCTATCCAAAACAACAGATTTATAATTTTCGCTTGAAGTAGTATTTGCAACATTATGCTCAATATTAATTGAAATATCTGAATGTTGCTCATTATTGCCCAAAATAAGCCCTGCAAAATCAGCATGGGCATTTTCGCCAATAAATTTAGCGAAAAGTTGTGTGCGGGCAAGCGCCGAGCCTTTATGAATTATAAGCGAATGCAATAATGCGCTTTCGTTAAGTTCATATTGCACGCTTTGCAAATGACGCACTCTATCGCCCGATAGATCAACCATAATATGAGTGACTTTTGCATCTTTACCCAAAATTACTTTACTAGCACTATTGCTTAAATGAGCTTCATTTGACCCTGAAAATGTTTCAATAATCGTAGCGTTTGAATTATCTAAAATATATAATTCAACGCCATCATTAATATGGCTAGCTTCGCCCTCATAACGCCTATCAATATGGATTATTGTTTCAAGCGAGCCTTGCAGGTCAATATTAAGCGTTTCTTTTGTTAGCGCTGAATTTAACTTGGCAATAATATCGTTTTCTGGCTCAACAACACCACCTTTAGAAGTACTAACAACCATCCCAGCAGGAGGTTCATCACTTATTTGCACTTCACCATTCACAATCAAAATGCGATAAGCACCCTCAATGTTTAAAAGCAGTGCGCTTGTGCTTATTGCGCCAGTAGTAAGAGCTGGAACATCACCAAGCAACATTTTAAGATCGCTATAATGATATGCCTCATTGCGCCTTGTAGGCAGGCCAACTTTAGCAAAATCTGCCGCTAATTTATCTGCCCCTGTTTTTTGCAAAGTCTCTAGCAAAACCTGCTCGCTTTGATTTAATTTTACTGCCATGATAATCTCTTAAGTGCTTTCATCATATTGTGCATAGCCATGTTTTTCTAGCTCCAGCGCTAAGGATTTATCACCGCTTTTTACAATCCTGCCATTAGAGAAAACATGCACAACATCAGGCACAATATAATTTAGCAAGCGCTGATAATGGGTAATAACTAACATTGAGCGATTAGCATCACGCAAAGCATTCACCCCTTCAGAAACGATTTTTAGCGCATCAATATCAAGCCCTGAATCTGTTTCATCAAACACACACATTTTTGGCTTCAAAAGAGCCATTTGCAAAATTTCAGCACGCTTTTTTTCACCACCAGAAAACCCAACATTAAGCGCCCGTTTTAGCATAGCACTATCAATTTCAAGCATTTTAGCTGCAGATTTAACCTCACGCATGAAATCAGGAGTGAGCAATTCTTCTTCACCACGAGCTTTTCTTTGTGCATTCATTGCAGCTTTAAGAAAAGTCATAGTCGCAACCCCCGGAATTTCAATCGGATATTGAAAAGCTAAAAACAAGCCCTTAACCGCACGCTCATTTGGCTCAAGCTCAAGGATATTTTCACCATCAAGCAAAATTTCACCCTTAGTAATTTCATAACCCTCTTTACCTGCCATAACATAAGAAAGGGTAGATTTACCCGAACCATTACGACCCATAACTGCATGAGTTTCACCTTTGGGAATAGTTAGGTTTACCCCTTTTAGGATTTCTTTGTCCTCAACTTTTACGTGCAGATTTTTAACTTCAAGCATATTGCTCATTTTTTAACTCCAAATTTATTCACTCTTTTAGCCAACGCTTCCTTCAAGAGAAATATTGATTAATTTTTGTGTTTCAACCATAAATTCCATTGGCAAATTCTGAATAACATCACGCACAAATCCATTGACAATCAGCGCCACCGCTTCTTCTGCATTTAAGCCTCTTTGTTGACAATAAAATAATTGCTCATCTGATATTTTAGATGTAGTTGCCTCATGTTCAAACACAACAGAAGCATTTTTAGCTTCAATATATGGCACAGTGTGCGCCCCGCACTTGTCGCCAATTAACAGACTATCGCATTGCGTAAAATTACGTGCATTTGTTGCTTTTTTATGAGCGCTAATAAGCCCACGATAAGTATTATCAGAAAACCCAGCCGCAATGCCTTTGGAAATAACTTTACTTGAAGTGTTTTTACCCAAATGTATCATCTTAGTACCACTATCAATTTGCTGATAATTATTTGAAATAGCGATGGAATAAAATTCACCCCGAGAGCCATCACCACGCAAAATGCAAGAAGGATATTTCCAAGTAATCGCCGAGCCGGTTTCTACCTGCGTCCAAGAAATTTTAGAATTATCACCACGACAATCGCCACGCTTAGTTACAAAATTATAAATCCCGCCCTTGCCTTCTTTATTCCCCGGATACCAATTTTGCACCGTTGAATATTTTATCTCAGCATTCTTATGAGCGACTAATTCAACCACCGCCGCATGGAGCTGATTTTCATCACGCATTGGCGCGGTGCAGCCCTCTAAATAGCTCACATAGCTATCTTCTTCTGCAATAATTAGCGTGCGCTCAAACTGTCCCGTATTTATTTCATTGATACGAAAATATGTTGAAAGCTCCATTGGGCAACGCACGCCCTTTGGAATATAAACAAATGAGCCATCGGTAAAAACAGCGCAATTTAGGGTAGAATAATAATTGTCGGTTACTGGCACGACTGTTGCGAGATATTTTTTAATTAAGTCTGGATATTCTTTAATCGCTTCAGAAATCGAGCAAAATATAATACCGCTTTTTGCCAACTCTTCTCTAAAAGTAGTTACCACAGAAACAGAATCAAACACCGCATCAACCGCAATTTTTGCGCCCTCAACTCCTGCAAGTACCGCTTGTTCTAAAAGAGGTATCCCTAGCTTTTTATAAGTTTCAAGCAATTCAGGATCAACTTCATCAAGACTTTTTGGGCCGGGGGTGCTTTTTGGTGCGGCATAAAAATATATCTCATTCAAATCGATTTTTGGATAATCTAATTTTGCCCAATTTGGCTCTTCCATAGTAAGCCAGCGCTCATAAGCATCAAGTCGCCATTTTAACATCCATTCTGGCTCATCTTTTTTTGCCGAAATAAAACGCACAATATCTTCGCTTAGTCCAATCGGAGATTTGTCGCTTTTTATGTCTGTTGCAAAACCATACTTATATTTCTCAACATCAATTTGCTCGACCTGCTCAATAGTATCTCTATCAATATTTTCTTTTGCACCAGCCATCTAACTCTCCTTTGGCTTTTCGTTTTGTGCTTGCTTAAAGCGCTGCAAGATTTTCTTAAAAGCTGACAAAAACTCATCAACATCTTGTTGTGTTGAATTCCAACCAAGACTAATTCTTATCCTGCCAGTAGCAAGCTCTGGAGAGATACCCATTGCGCAAAGCACATGAGAATATGTAACCTTGCCTGATGAGCAAGCAGAGCCCGAAGAAACTTCAACCCCCTCTAAATCTAGCCCCATCATAATGACTGAGGCTTTTAATTTGGGAATAGCAAAATTCACAATATTTCCCATGCGATTTGCATCTTCCCCAAAAATCACCAATTCAGAACTTAAAGCCTTTAAGCCAGTTTCAATTTGCGCAACGAAATCTGCTATTTTTTTAACATCATATTCTTGGTAAAATTCAATCGCCGCCTCGCCAAACCCAGCAATAAGAGGAGCAGAAAGAGTGCCGCCTCGCCTGCCCTTTTCTTGCCCACCACCAGCAATAAACACCACCTCATCACAATGAGATTTCATCAATATTGCGCCAATGCCAACAGGCCCACCGACTTTATGCGAAGAAATAGCCATCATGTCGATTGGACGGGAAGCAAAATCTAACTGTAATTTGCCAAACGCTTGCACACTATCAACAAATAAATAATGCCTTGTAGCCCCAACAAGCGTTTCAATTTGTTTGATTGGCTGAATAATACCAGTTTCATTATTCACCTCATGCACGCAAATAAGCGCAACCTCATTATTATTTTCAACCTCAATAAGAATTTCTTTTAATTGCGCAACATCAATCAGACCGCTATCAAGCAAAAACACTTCTGATATTTGTGCCCCACTTGCATTTGCAGCTTGTAAACAAGCGGCATGTTCTGCTTGAGAGATAATGATTCTATCAATCTTGAGAGCCTTTACGCCGCCAATTATCGCTTGGCTTATACTTTCTGTTGCTGAACCTGTAAAAACTACTTGGCTTGCATTTGCGCCCGTTGCTTTTGCAATTTTTCCTCGAGCATTTTCAATTACATTACCTAAAGCCCGACCAGAACTATGAATTGCCGAAGGATTACCAACCATATTAAGTGCATTAATCATTGCAAGCTTTGCATTTGCAAGCAAAGGCGCAGAGGCATTATGATCTAAATATATATTTGGCTTTGTCATTTTGAACCAATCAATCAATATAGTAAAAACATTCCTTGAAATTTATAGCCTCTCTATATTATAAGGAATGTTCTTATAGAGGATTGCTAAACAAGGGTATTAGTTTAGAATTATTCTAATCTAATAATTTATTATGCCAGTATTTACAAAGCCAAAAGCAATTCGTCAAGTAAGTTTTTAATTGTAATCAAGTGAAAAATTTCCTAATTCAATAACTGAACGAATTTTATCAAGGAATTATCAATGCCAGAAGTAATTTTTAATGGGCCAAACGGACGAATTGAGGGGCGCTATCAACCAGGAAAAGAGCCTAATGCTCCAATAGCAATACTTTTACATCCGCACCCAGAATTTGGCGGCACGATGAATAACCAAATCATATATCATCTATATTATATGTTTGTTGAGCGTGGTTTTGCTGTGTTGCGTTTTAATTCTCGTGGTGTTGGGCGCTCGCAAGGTCTGTTTGATCATGGTCCGGGTGAATTATCCGATGCCGCAGCAGCGCTTGATTGGTTGCAAACCCAAAACAAAGAAAGTCAAGGCTGTTGGATTGCAGGATTTTCTTTTGGCTCGTGGATCGGTATGCAATTATTAATGCGCCGCCCAGAAGTTGAAGGATTTATTTCGGTTGCTCCACAAGAAAACCTTTATGATTTTTCTTTCCTTGCCCCCTGCCCGTCTTCTGGTCTGATTATTCATGGCGAAAATGATACTGTTTCACCTCCCTATGAAGTGCAAAAACTAGTAGATAAATTGCATGAGCAAAAAGGCATTACTATTGAGCAGCAAATTATTGAGGGCGCTAATCATTTCTTTGAAGGTAAGATTGAAGAATTGATTGAAAATTGCAGTGAATATCTTGATCGTCGTCGTGCCGATATTGCGGCTGGCGGTGGACGTTAGGGTCAGGACATATTAATGAGCGATTACAAATCAGATTTTTTACAGGTGCTTGATGAAAGAGGTTTTATTCATCAACTTTCTGACCCCTATGGGCTAGATGAAAAATGCAAAAACCAAAGCATTACCGCCTATGTTGGTTATGATGCGACAGCAACTTCATTACATATTGGTAATCTGATTTCAGCCTCAATGCTTTATTGGTTTCAACAAACTGGTCATAAACCAATCGCTCTTATGGGTGGCGGCACTTCAATGGTTGGCGACCCTTCGTTCAAAGACGAGCAAAGAGCAATTTTGAGCGAAGAAAAAATCAACACCAATATTGAAGGCATTAAAAAGATTTTTGCTAAAATTCTTAAATTTGGTGATGGCAAGACCGATGCTATTATGGTCAATAATGCCGATTGGTTACTCAAACTAAATTATGTTGAGTTTTTGCGTGAAGTTGGCAAACATTTCTCGGTCAATCGCATGTTAACATTTGATAGTGTGCGCCTAAGGCTTGAGCGTGAGCAATCGCTTTCATTTTTAGAGTTTAATTATATGATTATGCAGGGCTATGATTTTGTTGAATTAAACAAGCGTTATGGTTGTATTTTACAAATGGGTGGCTCGGATCAATGGGGCAATATAATAAATGGTGTTGATCTTGGGCATCGTATGCGAACAGAGCAACTTTATGCGCTAACAACGCCTTTGCTTACCACTTCATCAGGCGCAAAAATGGGCAAAACCGCAAATGGCGCTGTTTGGCTAAATGATGATTTATTTTCCCCATATGATTTTTGGCAATATTTCCGCAACACAGAAGATGCGGACGTTGAAAGATTTTTGAAGATTTTTACTCGTGAACCTTTAAGTGAAATATCTAAAATTATTGCTGATGATATTAATGAAGCCAAGAAGTTTTTGGCAACTAAAGCAACTGCCATTGTGCATGGTGAGCAAGCAGCTGAGCAAGCGGCTCAAACCGCAAAAGCAACATTTGAACAAGGAGCGCTTGATCTATCGCTTCCAAGCGTTGAAATATCTAAGGCTGAACTAAATAGCGGCATTGGACTATTAGCGGCGTTTGTAAAAGCTGGACTTGCGGCATCAAATGGCGAGGCACGCCGCCACGCAAAATCTGGCGCTCTTAAAGTGAACGACAAGCCAGTTAGTGATGAGCGTGCGGTCCTTAGCGAAAAAGACCTATTGCCAGAAGGCGTGATTAAGCTAAGCGTTGGCAAAAAACGCCATGTGCTTTTGAAAATGGTTTAATTTTATTAGCGTTGCATCTCCAAAATTTCGGACGAAGAAAAACGACCTACTTTAATGGATGCAAGTGCTATTTCTTCTTGATGAAATAATCAACCGACAACATTCCTCCGCCATATTTAATTATATAAATTAGCGATACCGCCCACAGGCCGTGCAAAATATAGGCTTCAGGAAACACAAAGGTCTGTATAACTATAGTCATGACCAATAGGCCAAGAGCGCTAAAACGTGCGCCAAGTCCTACTATTAGTAATGTAGCAAGTATTATTTCGCCATATGCCGCCATATATGCGCCCATCACAGGGGGTAATGGCACGCCAGAAAAATCATTTTTAAATAAATAAAAAGTTGTATCACTAACACTAAACCAGCCATCAAACTTCAAACTGCCTGATCTAAAAAATTGTAGCCCAACAAATATTCGTGCGCCAAATGCTAGAATAAATAATGGGAATTGTGATAATAGGTTATTTACCCATTTTACTAAATTAATTAATTTTTGCATTTTATCTCTCCTAGATTATTATTTTTCAACCACAATATCGGTGATTAACCCCAATGCGAATAATTGCCCAAAGCAATAGTTGAAGTCAAAATTTTGATCTTGTTTTATAGCTTTTTCATAAGCGCTACCAAGTGATTGACCATTCATAATCGCGCTATAAAAGATACAAGCGGCAGGATCTATATTGGCTATTAACACATCAACATTTGGTCGGCATATTAAAATGCTTTGCTTAACCTCTAGGTCAATATCGAGCATATTATTATCTTCATGGCCTTGCCAGATTGAATATATAGGCCAGTCTGACGTTAATATGGCAGCGCTTGGGTGTGTTTTGAAAGTTAAGTTTGAGTGTTTTTTAGCATCAATTTGCTGGATTTTCGTAATATCCAAAGGCTTGGCATCAATAGCATGATAGGCATTGCGCCACATTATTTCTAAGCGAGCAATATCTGCTAAATAAGGCAACTGATCGGCAGGACTATATTGGCTAATAAAAAGCGCAAATTCATCGCCATATTCAAATAACATTGGTGATGTTGGAGGGTCTTTACGAATAAAATCTATAGCTAATGCTTTAAAAAATTCATCGCCAACTAAAGCAAAACAAATAGGAAAATTAGATTTTAATGCTGCAATTAGACCCACTATTACATTATTACGATAAACTGCAAATCGACTGGTAATATTTGGCTTTTTTACCGCAATTAAACCTTTAGGAATAGGGGCAGAGGGCACTAATAATGCTGCAACAAATTCTTTATGTATTTGTTTAAAGCTGGCCATATTTATGATTTCACCTTAGTTGAAACATGCTTTTTCATAAAGCCATCAGCAATTTTAGCTTCGTTATATAAGGTTGGCCATTCTGGTATATCGCCATCCCACTCAATTAGGCTGGGTTTTGGGCCTATTTTGGCAATTAATCTATTATATATACCCCAAACATCATCAATAACTGCGCTTGAATGATCATCGATTAATAATTTACCAATGCCCAAATCATCATCTTCTATTAACTCAACACTATGTCCGCCTAAATGTATTTCTTCAACATGCTCAACTGGATATGCATCTAAATAATCATAAGCATCATAGCCTTGATTATTGGCCGATACGAAAATATTATTAACATCAAGCAACAAGCCACAGCCAGTGCGTTTGACAAGTTGATCTAAAAATTCAGTTTCGGCATAAGGGCTAGATTCATAGGCTAAATATGCTGATGGGTTTTCAATTAGCACTTTTTTGCCCATATAGCTCTGCATTTCATCTACGTGATTTGCTAAATGATTAAGCGTTTCCTCAGTATATGGCAGTGGTAAAAGATCATTAAAAAACTTACCCTCATGGGTTGACCAAGCCAAATGTTCAGAAATCAACCACGGTTCATACCTATCCTTCAAGGCTTTAAACCGCCTTAAATGCTCAGGATCTAACCGTTTGCTTGGGCCGCCTAAAGACATGCCAACCCCGTGTAGGGATAGAGGATATAATTCACGAATAGCGGTTAGATATTTATGCGGAGGACCGCCAGCACCCATATAGTTTTCAGGGTGAACTTCAAACCAGCCTAGCTTTGGTGTCTCTTGCAATATGGTTTTATAATGTTGAGCTTTAAGGCCAACACCAGCTAGGTTAGGAATTTTTTTTAACTTAAAATTCGACATGCTTAAACCTAACAATTATCAAGTGAAAAGCAACCCACCCCTAAAGGATAAGTGGGTTGCTCAAGTAGAATAAGTATTAAATTACTTCTTCATATCCATTTTCATTTTTTCAGCCATTTCAGCAGTAATTTCTACTAGGCTACCAGTTCCTACTGGGGTTTCAATCTCTTCACATGTACCTGTAGGAACAAGGCTCCACGCATTACCTTGATAATCAACAGTGCTTGAGCCTTGACAACTTGTACCTGCACCAGCTTTACAATCATTCTCGCCAGCTTTAGCAACACCATAGCATTTTTCTTTGTCTGAATCAGCAAATGCAGGGGCTACCATTACAGCAGATGAAAGAGCCGCAGCAATTGCTCCTGCTACTAGGATTTTTGACGGATTGAAATGTTTCATTTTATTCTCCAAATTATGATTATCAATCAAATTATCTGATTGCTTAAACATGACCTTATCCACCTCAATGACATTTGCAAGTCACATAGACAGTAAAAATTATCACTTAAACTCACGCGTTTGTGAACAGCAATTTCTATTCTATAAAAATCATCACACTATCTAATCAGCTTTTTTGTCCCCTCCCTTCAACTCATCTTGATGTTCAAGCAATTTCTCTTGATATTCATCGCCATCACCATAATCTTCAAATGATCGATAATATTTATGCACACCATGAATGCGTAATGAATGTTTTATTGGGCACCAATATTTCTCAGTTTGTGCCGCAACTTCTCGTGCATAAGCAATTACCCCATTGCCATAAGAGCAATAAAGACAGTTCATTTTTTCAATCATATTGAGGTAGGAGAGCTTATGGCGATCAAAAGTCATATAATTTTTGCGTTTAACTTTTTCAATTTTATAAATAGGAAAACAAATTGCTTGATAAAAAGAAACCATTATATCAAGCAAAACAAAAGCGATAATTAAAGAATAAATAATAGGAGCAGAAAGAATGAATAATAGGTTTGCATTAAACAAATAGCGCACCGCACCAACTTTTGCTTTTTGGTGAATGTTTTTTATTTCCTCACCAAAAGCCAAGAATTTTTCTTCCATTAAGGCGTGCCTTTTTGCCACCTCTTTTTCTAACTCACTCTCAAGTTGATTTATCCTATCCATAATTTCACTAATCCGATTACTCATATCTCTTCCTCTCAGGTTTTGTTTAATTGTAATGCCTCTCAGATAATGTTACTAGGTTTGAAAACCCCACCAATACTTAAAATATCAAAATAAATTGCAAAATTGATCCAAATCAATCATTATACTCGCATAGTGTGTTGTAATGCGCTTACTCTAAAGCTCATCTAACCTAAGTTTTTTCTTAAAAATATGGTTGCTGAGCCGGGGTTGTGAGGGAATAATCCTTAGCTGAAAAGCCACAATCTCCCGTGTTTGGAAAGGAGTTTTTAATGGATGATTCTATTGAGAGTGCTAACTCGAGTGGCACTAATTCGAGCAGTACAAAAGCAAAGATCGCAACCGATAATTTTGGACGATCATTTCCCTATCTAAGATTATCTATCACTGATGTTTGCAATTTTCGCTGTAATTATTGCTTGCCCAATGGTTATCAGGGCTGCAAAAATCCTGCTTTTTTGCGCATTGACGAAATTAAAAACCTGATAAATGCTTTTGCTGAATTGGGCACAAATAAAATACGTCTAACTGGCGGCGAGCCAACTGTGCGTAAAGATTTCACACAAATTGCACAACTAGTTTCAAGCCATTCAGCAATCAAAAAAACAGCATTTACCACCAATGGTTATCGCCTAGAAAAATACGCAAAACAATGGTTTGAGGCGGGTCTAAACAATATTAATATTAGCATAGATAGTTTGAATAATGAGCGGTTTTTTCAAATAACAGGCCATGATCGTTTGAGCGAAATACTAAGAGGAGTTGATAAAGCGTTAGAAGTTGGCTTTGATAAAGTTAAAATAAATAGCGTGTTGCTTAAAGGGGTTAATGATAGCGAAATAGAGGATTATCTTTCATGGGCAAAAAACACTCCCATTTC
>JAKISM010000027.1 GCA_021648585.1 Devosiaceae bacterium
GATGGTTTTGCAATATTCCACTATTATAAAACATCTCAAATTAGAAATAACTGAAACTCAGATTATGTCTAATGCTGAACACTCATCTTATATGTTAGAAAAGTTAAAATCGATGGGATTTAGACTTGCCTTAGATGATTTTGGCACGGGCTATTCTTCGCTATCATATTTACACCGTTTTCCATTTGACACCATAAAAATTCCAGCACCATTTGTGCAAATAGGTAATGAAGAGCGTCTAACTCGCACACAAACACCTATTATTAGATCAGTCCTTTCGCTTGCTAAAGAATTAGATATGAACGTGATTGCCGAAGGCGTTGAAACACAACAAGAATTAAAACGCCTAATTTCACTTGATTGCAAATATGCACAAGGATATCTTTTTGGAGCACCTATGAGCCATAAGGAATTTCACAAAAAATTATCGGCACAATTTGCAAAAGCAAAGCGATAAGCTTAATTCAAAACCTGCTTATATTTTTACACAAAGAACCTAAGCATTTCCTGATACTGGGCTTAATGAAGCCCGAGTTGCCCCTATCTGTTTAAGCGCTCTATCATATCGTTTACTAGTTGGAGTATTAAACAATAATTCATCACTATATTTTGTAATTAACCAGCCATTTTGTTTTAACTCATCTTCTAACTGCCCAGAACTCCAACCACAATATCCTAAAGCTAGTAATGAGTTTTTTGGCGCAGGCCCAAAAGCTAAAGATTTAAGAATATCGCTGGAAGCTGTTAGGCATATTTTCTCATCAATTTGAAATGTGTTATCTGTGAAGGTGCAATCACTTGAATGTAAAACAAAGCCTCGCCCCTGATCAACAGGCCCACCACAAAATATTTCTTTAGATTGGATATTGCTTGGTATATTTATCAATTCCTCTGGTTTACCCAAATTCATTTGCTCAAGAATATCGCTAAATTGCATACCATCAATAAGATTATTTATCACCAAGCCCATCGCCCCGCTTTTATTATGCGAAACAAGAAAGATAATAGTCTCATAAAATCTATCGTCCCCCATTTCAGGAGTTGCAACAAGTAACTGCCCTTTAAGCGAATTTGGCATCAAATTACTCCAAATAATGATTATCAATATGATAATAAGAATTAAGGCATAAAATCATGTCTATTAAAAGCCTTAATCACAAAACTATGAACAATGATGAATTTACCAATTATACTTATTACTATAAGACAATCATATTATTAGAATTTTTGAGAAGTTTATGAAACACATAATATTTATAATATTTGCTATTTTATTATCTGTTAATAGCGCAAAATCTGCCCAAAGCAAATGGGTAGATATGGGGCTTGATGCAAAAATAAGATTAATATCAAGCAATAAAATTGACGATAATGGTTTTTCCCTTGTTGGTATTGAAATCAAAATGCCAAAAAACATAAAGACCTATTGGCGAATTCCGGGAGAGACAGGCATTCCATTACAATTAGATTTTTCAAGCATTGATGGTGTTAAATCACATAAGGTTTTTTGGCCATACCCTCTTAGAGAAACTAAATATGGCACGCAGGATTATGTCTATTATGGATCAATAATTTTCCCAATTATGCTTGAATTAGATAAGAATACAAAAAACATAAAGGCGGATGTTTTTTTAGGAATATGCGCCAATATTTGCATTCCTGTTAACACAAGCCTAGAACTTGAATTAGATTTCAATAAAATTGATAGAGCAAATTCTATTAGGCTAGAGCAAGCATTAATAGACACTCCAATGCTTTGGGAAAAACAGGTTCAGGCCTTTGGAGATGTGCAATTTAACAAAACATCTGGAACTCTTGAAATTGAAATAAACCAAGATATTATTTCACCAGATTTAGTAATTTTGGATAATGGTGATTTATCAACCCTATTTTCAGAAGTAAGGTTTATTTCCCCAAACAAGCTTTCTTATCAACTACAAAATACGAAACAAGCTGATGAACTAGATAAAAAACCACTGCGCATTACATTTATGACAGATCAAGGTGCTTATGAATTAGAAAAAGAAATTAAGCTAATTGACTGATTGTTTTATTTTGGGCACATTTTTGCCAAACTGTTTCATTAGCACAAACTAAGATTTAATTAATGTGCACAATGAGACTGTTAATTGATATTTATTTCTGTTACAAGGACATTTCTTTTGCCCTTTTAGGGATAAAGTGATTGATAGATATTTAGTTTGAGTTTGTTTGAGTTAGGGGTTTACCTATGAATAAGATATTTGCGAAAAGAAATATGGCAAGAAAAGACATTGTAAAAATTCTAAAAATTTCAAGCCTTGTAGTAGCTTTTGCGGCCTTAGGCGCTTGTACTTCAAGCTCTCTTTTTGGCTCGAGTGATGCAAATAATGCAGATAGCATCGCTCTAGCAAATGCTGAAATAGATCAAAGCACATTAGCTCAAGCTCCAATGACAGCCCTACCTGCTATCGCAACACAATGCCCGCCAATTAAAGTTAAAATGGGTGGCGGGGCATTATTTTCTTATGCTAATAATAAAATTGGTGATGCCAGATCATTAATATATCAAGCAAGAATAGATAATCAGTCTCGTAATTGTGTGGTTTCAAATGGCCTCATCACCGTTAAAATGGGCGCTGTCGGTCGAGTGTTACTTGGCCCTGCTGGCTCAAAAAACCAAGTTACATTACCCTTGCGTTTTGTTGTAGAGCGAGATGATATTGCAGTATTTTCACAAAAATACGATATTCCTGTAACGATAACACCACCCAATCAATCAGAAGAATTCATCAAAGTGGTTGAGAATGTAGCAATTCCATATATTGGCGGCGAAAATATCGTTATTTGGGTTGGTTTTGATACTAAAGGCTAGCCTTTAACATTCATATTTTTGTTTACAACAATATTCTTATTGACGAATAGCATATAATTTAGCAAAATAACCTATCTGCGGGAGAGTTTGGATTTTCCCAACGCCGAAGGAGCAAGCACCCCGCTAAACTCTCAGGCAAATGGACCGCAGATGATATAAAACTCTGGAAAGCAGATTTTTTAGATTAAATATCTCACCGACGGAGTAACCATTTCTTTAATGGGAATCTCTCAGGTTCAAAAGACAGAGGGGGCAAAATAGCAAAGGACATATGTCTTATGCTTTTGTGCGTCTATTTTTGATCGGGGTCTATAAATGAACAATAATCAACAACTAATAAAAACCAGCCTTTATGACTTACACATAGAGCATGGCGCTCGCATGGTAGACTTTGCAGGTTATGAATTGCCTATCCAATATAAAAGTATTGTTGCAGAGCATAATCACACAAGAGAGCAAGCAAGCCTATTTGATGTTTCGCACATGGGGCAGATTATTATTAAAAGCGAGGATTTCGCTAGCACCGCCAAAGCGCTCGAAAAAATAATACCCGCAAATATTATTGATCTCAAACAAGGCGAGATGCGCTACTCCACTTTGCTAAATGAAAATGGCGGCATAATTGATGATCTCATCATCACAAGACCAACCAATGAGCAAGCAACTGATGGTACTATTTTTATTGTAGTAAATGGCGCAACAAAAGCTGATGATTTCAAATTCATAAAAGAAAACCTTACAAAAGAAATCGAGATATCTTTTGAAAAACATAAATCTCTATTGGCTTTACAAGGGCCAAAAGCTGCTAGCGTGCTTTCTCGCTTTTCTGATATTGTCGAAAAACTAAGCTTCATGCAATCAGATGCAACAAGCATTAAAGACATAGAATGCAACATTTCTCGCTCGGGATACACGGGAGAAGATGGGTTTGAAATTTCACTAAATGACAAAGATGCACTAAAATTAGCCAAAGTTTTGCTTGATGAGCCAGAAGTTGAATTTGCAGGTTTAGGCGCACGTGATAGTTTACGCCTTGAGGCTGGGCTTTGTCTTTATGGACATGATATGAATGAAGAAATTGATCCGATAAGCGCTAGTATAATTTTTGCTATTGGCAAGCAGCGCCGAATTGAGGGCGGGTTTATTGGTGAGAAAAAAATCTTACAAATCTTAAAAGATGGCGCAAAGCAAAAACGAGTGGGCATTATTTTTGAAGGCAGAATGCCAGTTCGTGAAGGTGCAAAACTAGTTGATGAACAGGGCAATGAAATTGGCTATATTACTTCAGGTACTTTTTCACCCATATTGCAAAAACCAATCGCTATGGGTTATTTACCAATAAAGAGAGCCAAAATAAGCACAGAAATCACTGCCATTGTGCGCAACAAACAAGTAAATGGCGAAATCGTAAAAATGCCATTTGTGGCAAATAATTATTATAGGGGAAATTAAATGAAATATACTAGCGAACATGAATATGTAAAGATTGAGGGTGATATTGGCACTATTGGCATATCTGAACATGCACAAAACCAACTTGGCGATATTGTTTTTGTCGAACTACCTGAAGTTGGAAAGAGCTTTAGCAAGGGTGATGAAATTGCAGTTATTGAATCTGTGAAAGCGGCAAGCGAGCTTTATGCGCCTATTAGCGGCATAATTACCCAAATCAACGAACAGCTAGATATTGATCCTGCACTAGTTAATTCTTCCCCTGAGGATAAGGGTTGGATTTTCAAAATCAAATTAAGCAATGCTAGTGAGCTTGATGAATTAATGGACGAAGAAGCATACGCTTCTCATATTGGCTAGGACAATAAAATGCGCTATCTCCCTCATTCTGATAACGAACGCCAGCAAATGCTCAACAGCATTGGCATAGATTGTGTTGATGAATTATTTGCATCAATCCCTAAATCTGCTATCAAACAGGGGCAGTTTGATCTACCCAACCATAAGGGTGAATTTTTGGTGGCGCAGCATTTGGGCGATTTGGCAAAGAAAAACCTAAGCGCAAATGATGTACCATTTTTCATCGGTGCTGGTGCTTATCATCATCATGTGCCAGCCTCTGTTGATCATCTTATCCAGCGTTCAGAATGGCTAACCGCCTACACGCCGTATCAGCCAGAAATTTCGCAAGGCACATTGCAAGCGCTTTTTGAATTTCAAACCCAAGTCGCAACGCTTATGGGTATGGATATTGCCAACGCCTCAATGTATGATGGCTCAACCGCTACTGCAGAAGCCGCATTAATGGCGAAGCGCATCACAAGGCGCAAAAAAATTATTCTTTCAGGCGGCCTACACCCGCAATATCGTGATGTGGTACATACCTATTTAGATAATGGCAAAGACCTCATCACGCTAGATTCTACCCCCGATGGACAGGGCGATATTTCAAGCCAAATAGACGAGCAAACAGCAGCAATTATTGTGCAAACACCAGATTATTTTGGCTCTTTACGTGATGTTAAACAACTCGCAGATGCGGCACACGAAAAGGGCGCTTTACTGATTGTTGTTATTACCGAAATTATCTCACTTGGTCTGCTTGAAGCTCCAGGTAATTTAGGCGCTGATATTGTGGTTGCTGAGGGTCAATCTTTAGGCAATTCGCTCAATTTTGGCGGCCCCTATCTTGGGCTGCTCGCCACGAGAGCAAAATTCACTCGCCAACTACCTGGGCGACTTTGTGGGCAAACTATTGATAGCGCTGGGCGACGTTCTTATACGCTAACCCTTTCAACTCGTGAGCAACATATTAGGCGAGAAAAAGCCACCTCAAATATTTGCACTAATGCAGGGCTTTGTGCGCTTGCTTTTTCTATTCACCTCACATTGCTTGGCGGCACTGGACTAACAAAATTAGCCAAGCTCAATCATAAAATGGCTCGTGAATTAGCGAATGAATTGCAAAAAAATCCAAATATTAAATTATTAAACAATAGCTTCTTTAATGAAATGGTTGTGCGCCTTCCAAAAGCCGCTGAGCAAATAGTCAATAATTTAGCCAACAAAAATATTTTAGCAGGCATGCCGCTTTCAAGGCTTGAGCCAGATAATAGACAAGTTGAAAATCTGTTGATTTTGGCCGCAACGGAGCTAACTTCAAGCAAAGATATAAAAACGCTTTGTCAGGCTTTGAGGGAGGAATTACTATGAGCATGAACTCAACTGGCCGCCCTACTTCTGCCAATCAACAAAACAAAGTAAATGCAGCAGCGCTTTTACCAGATGAGCCGCTATTATTTGAAGTTGGTCGCCTAGATAGCTCTGGCGTTGATTTACCAGAAGTGCAAATCGATAATAGTTTTTTAGGTGGATTTGAGCGCCAAGAAAAATTACAATTACATGGTCTTTCAGAGCCAGAAACTATGCGCCATTATGTGCGCCTATCTCGCTTAAATATTTCAATAGATGCCTCTATTTATCCGCTTGGTTCTTGCACCATGAAGCATAATCCACGTCTAAATGAGCAAATGGCACGCCTAAATGGCTTTGCTAATATTCACCCATTGCAGCCAATTAATACGGTTCAGGGCGCACTTGAAATGATTGAGCAGCTTGCTGACTGGCTCATGAAATTAACCAACACTCCAGCAATTTCTATGTCCCCAAAAGCTGGGGCGCATGGCGAATTATGCGGCATGATGGCGATTAAAGCAGCGCATGATGCCAATGGGCAAAGCGAGCGCAATATTGTGCTTGTACCAGAAAGTGCGCACGGCACAAATCCTGCAACAGCCGCCTTTCTTGGCTATCAAGTACGCTCAATTAAAGCCAATGAAAATGGCACGGTTGATGTAAGTGCAGTGATTGAAGCAATGGATGAAAATGTTGCCGCCATAATGTTAACCAATCCAAATACCTGCGGCCTGTTTGAGCCAGATATTATAAAAATCGCTGATGCTATTCACGATGCAGGGGCATATTTTTATTGTGATGGAGCAAATTTTAACGCCATTATGGGCATAGTTTGCCCCGGTGATTTAGGCATAGATGCCATGCACATAAATTTACATAAAACTTTCTCAACCCCGCATGGCGGCGGTGGACCCGGAGCAGGGCCAGTTGTGCTTTCAGAAGCACTTGCTCCATTTGCCCCAGTTCCATTCATTAAAAAAGGTGGCGATAATATTACACTTGTCGAGCATGTTGAGGACAGCCAATCGCTAGGTCGCCTCACCGCTTTTCACGGACAAACAGGTATGTTTATCCGATCGCTTTCTTTCATTTTATCGCACGGAATTGATGGCATTGAGCAAGTGGCAAAAGATGCCGTGCTTAACGCTAATTATGTTAAGGTGAAATTAGAGGGTGAATTTTCACTGCCATTTGGCAATCAACATACAATGCATGAAGTATTGTTTGATGATAGTTTTTTAGCAGGAACGGGCGTAACAACGCTTGATTTTGCCAAAGCAATGATTGATGAGGGCTTCCACCCTATGACCATGTATTTCCCATTGGTGGTACAGGGGGCAATGTTAATCGAGCCAACCGAATCTGAATCTAAATATTCGCTTGATAATTTTTGCCAAAAAATGCTTGAGCTGGCAAAAGACGCAAAAGTAGGCAATGTTGAGCGTTTTACAAATGCACCAATGCGAGCGCCACGCAATCGTATTGATGAAACATTAGCGGCAAGAAAACCAATATTAAAATGGGTTAAAGAAGAATAATCTTAAGGTTGCACTATCACTCGACCCATAATTTCGCCCTTTAATATGCGCTTGCCATATTCAGGTAATTGCTCAAGCGTCACCTCGCTAACTAGGGGTGCGTATTTATCTTGGTCAAAATTTTGCGCTAGATTTTTCCATGCTTTTTGGCGTTTTTCAAATGGCGCCATAACGCTATCAATACCATATAGATTTACGCCCCGAATGATAAATGGAATGACCGAAGCGTTCCATGTCACCCCGCCTGCCAGCCCAATTAGCGCAACACCAGCACCAGATTTAACTGCCTTGAGAATATTGCCTAAACTTTCCCCACCAGCACTATCAATCACCCCTGCCCATCTTTCGCTTTCAAGCACTCGCTTGCTAGGTTCAGCTATTTCTGAGCGATCCATAATAGCGCTTACGCCAAGCATTTTTAACATAGCTTTAGTTTCTTCTCTACCAGTAACGCCAACCACTTCATAATTTTCATTAGCCAATAATAATGTAGCAATAGAGCCAACTCCACCCCCCGCACCAGTTACTAATATTTCACCGCTACTAGATTTAAGCCCATTTTCTTTTAGACGAGAAATAGCTAATTGCGCCGTAAGGCCAGCCGTGCCAATCACCATAGCATCACGTGTTGACATGCTCTTAGGCAATGGCACTAAATAATCACCCTCAACTCTTGCCAATTCAGCGTATCCGCCAAAGCGGTTTTCGCCAACTCGCCAACCAGTAAGAATTACCTTATCGCCTTTTTTATAACGCTCATCAGAACTTGATTGCACCATTCCTGCAAAATCAATACCTGCCACATGCGGATAATTGCGCACCAAACCACCAGCGCCATTTAGACAAAGACCATCTTTATAATTTAGCCCCGCCCATTCAACTTTTACTAAAACATTTCCCTTAGGCAAATCACTCTCATCAAGCATTTTAATTGATGAGATAACCCTACCCTCCTCATTTTTTTCACTTAATAATGCAGAAAATTTCATTAGTTATTCCTCCTTTGTTAGTGGTATTTTCACACGAAAACATGCGCCACTATTATTAGTCTCTATTAATTCCAAGCTACCGCTCATTTTATCAATAATCTCACGAGAAATTGCCAATCCAAGCCCTAATCCTCCGTCATCACCACCCTGAGTTCGTCGCCCACGAGAGAATTTCTCAAAGATTAATTCGGCATCTTGTTTTGCAATTCCAGAACCATTATCAGCTATATCAACAATATAAAACCCTGCTTTTGACATAGATGATATAGTAATAATCGGATCTTTAGCATCATTATATTTAATCGCATTGGTGATAATATTAATATAGACTTGCGCCAATCGATCAGGCTCAGCATTAATATTATCATTGCTAGCTTTTGCTCCTCTCTTGAGCAACACATTTTTTTGCATAGCTATCGGACTACAAATATTAATAGTCCTCTCCAATATTTCTTCACCATTCACCAAGCGATTTACCCAAATTCTCTCGCCCTTTTCAAGCGCATTAAGGTCAAGAATTTCATCAAGCAAATTAGTCAATCGCTTGCTTTCTTGATTAATTGTTGAAACAAATTTATTGCGCTGCTCATCACCTATATCATCATGGGTCAGCAATATTTCTGAAAACGAGCGAATAGAAGTCATAGGCGTTCTCACCTCATGGCTAACTTTTGACAGAAAATCATCTTTTTGTTTGTCTAATTGCGTTAGACTTTCATTTGCTTGTTTTAGCTCTTTTGCCGTTGCTCTTAGTTTTTTTGTTGTTTGCTCTAATCGTTGCGAATATTCAATTACTTGTTGGGTTTCATCAGCAATTTGCATCACTTCTTCAAGTGATACTTCACCACCAGATAAAACCTTTGAAAGCACCACATGCGCCGATGCCGCCCCAATAGTTCCTGCCAACTCTTTTTCAAGACGTGAAATAAATTCAGAAGTAACGATTAACTCCTCTCGTTTAACGCCACTTTGTTTGGCAAATCCTTCAAATATTTCATAGGCTCTTTTACCCCCCAAAACCCTTTGCGCCACAAACATTAAATCATTGGCAGTAGCAGAACCTCTAACTAATTCCGCTTGGCCTGTTTTTTTAAGCGAAAAAACATCAACAAACATATTTGCCTGAATTCTCTCTAGGCTTGATTGTTTGGTAAATAAAGAAACCACAATTAAAGTTACAACATTTAACAAAACAGACCAAAAAACTGAATGAACCAGCGGATCCATATTACTCATACCAAATAGAGCTTGCGGTCGTAAAAATTCTAAGCCAAAAGGCCCCTCAGAAATAAGATTAGCAACCGCTTGGCTTGAGTTTTCAAAGCTTGGCAAAAACAACGTCCATGCCCAAACTAAAAACCCGATAAATGTTGCCCAAATTGCACCGTTAACGCTCGCCTCTCGCCAATAAAGCGCAGCAATCATTGAAGGTAAAAATTGCGCCACCCCTGCAAACGCAATTAAACCCATCGAAGCTAGCGCATCAGAATTGCCAGAAAACCAAAAATATAAGAACCCTAAAAACAATACAAAGATAATAGAAACTCGCCTTGATGTGAGTAACAATCTTGTAACTCCACGCCCATCTTCTGTACCTAGATTTTCTGAACTCCTAAGTGCAATTGGCATCACAATATGATTTGAAATCATAATTGAGAGCGCAATAGTTGCGATAATAATCATTGATGTTGCACTAGAAAACCCACCAATAAACGCAAATAATGCTAATAATGTATTGCCCTCAGCTAAAGGCAAAGTAAGCACAAACATATCAGGGTTAGAGCCTTCTGGCAGTGCTGTTAAGCCATAAAGCGCTATTGGAATAGTGAACAAGCTCATCAAAAATAAATAAGCAGGAAACGCCCAACCAGCAGTTCTTAAATGTCCCTCGTTCGCATTTTCAACAACCGTTATTTGAAACTGGCGTGGTAAACACAAAATTGCCGCCGCCGAGAGAAATAATATTGCAATCCAGCGTGGGCCAAAACTATCCGCCCTATATATATCTATTCCAGCTTCATTGGCTTTTGCAAAAATGTTGCCAACTCCGCCGCCAACGAAAAACACAACAAAAATACCAACCGCAATAAACGCCACTAATTTTACAATCGCCTCAAATGCAATCGCTGCCACAACGCCATGATGTTGCTCATTGGCATCAACATTTCTTGTTCCAAAAAAGATAGTAAATAGCGCCATTAAAGCGGCAATACCAAGTGCTAATGTTCCATCACCAAACCCAGATATTGCACTTGAATTACCACTAGCTGAAATCACCTGAATAGAATTAGTTATGGCTTTTAATTGCAGAGCAATATATGGCGTAGTGCCAATCACCGCTATTAGTGTAACCAGCACACCAAGCCTATTTGATTTACCAAATCTTGACGATAAAAGATCCGCGATAGAAGTTATTCGTTGCTCTCGCCCCACCCGAACAAGTTTTCGCAAAATAAACCACCACCCAACAAAGACAAGAGTTGGACCAAGATATATTGCTAAAAATTCTAATCCATTACGAGCAGCTGAGCCAACCGCACCATAAAATGTCCAAGAAGTACAATAAACCGAAATTGAAAGCGTATAAACTAAGGGTGAATTAAGAAAACTCTTCTTACCCATTTTTTGGCTTCTATCGCTAAAATATGCCAAAATAAATAATAGAAATATATAGGCAACAGCTATAAATATTACAAAATTAGCTGATAACATTAATTCTCGCCTTCAATATCATCAGCTTCAAAACTATCATTATTCTGCTCTAAAGTTGGGCTATCGGAGAGATGTCTTGAGAGAAAAAAAGTCGCAATGATTAGTAATATCCAAAGCGAAAATAGATAAATAATTATAAGTGGCGCACCAAATATTAGCACCTCAACATTAAAAACATTTAGCAATGGCGGGACAATTAAAATTGCCCCAAAGATAGAAAGTGCTAACGCTCCATTTTCTATTTTTCTACGATTGCTCATTATCAGCTTCTTTATTTTGTTGATCATAAAAACCAGCTAAATTCAATAATTGCCTAACCCCATCAACAACATCATCATTGGCATAGGGTTTTGTAATAAAAGCATTAGCACCAAATTCTTCTGCCTGCTTTTTATCTTGCCTTTGCCCTTTAGCGGTTAAAATTAGCACTGGTAAATTTCTAGTTTGCTCATTAGCACGCAAGCGTTTTAACACTTCAAAACCAGATAATTTAGGCAACATAACATCTAAAACCATCATTTTAGGTTTTAGGATTTTAATAATTTCAAGCGCCGCCTCGCCATCAGTTACAGAACTAACTGAAAAACCAGCACGTTTAAGAATAAATTCCAAGGATTCCAAAATCCCCGGCTCATCTTCTGCTATAAGAACATCAACGCTCAAAAGCCCCCTCCTTTTACCTAAAACCAATTAAACAGCAAACAAGCAACAGAACCAAGTGATTTATTTCATTACATCATTTGATTTGGATAAAGCGCTTCTTCTTGACGATGAACACAATCATCTAACACGCATAAGCGGCAAGCTGCCCCAACCAATATATCAGCTTTTTCATCATCAAGGTCTAAACCACGGGCATAAATTGTACGTTTAGCATCTGATATTTTGCACGCCAACATTACAGATGAATAAAACTGTTGTTCCTTAAAAGTCGCTAAGCGCTTAGTAACAGTTTTTGCAATGAATAAATAACGAGAACCATCTGAAAATCTTACAATCTGACGAACTGTTTGAGAGGCTGTTTGAAAGGCCTTATATATTGCCCACAAGGGGCAAGCATGGCCAGAACTAGGTAATAACAACCCCTCAAGCGGAAAATGTTTGGTTAGCCGCCCAGCAGGGTCTGATCGTAAAAACCCAAAAGCAATTCCTGAATTATCCTTTTTTCTTAAGGTTACAAGACGGTGCGCCACTTGCTCAAAACTTGTTGCATATTTTTGCACTAAATAATCAATATCATAATTGCTTTTATTTGCATCATCTAAAATCTGCTCATATGGAAATATTATAGCGCTAGCTAAATAATTAGAGAAAGACCTAAGTGCTAGATTTTTAGCGCTATAAGAAGTTAATCTTTTATCATTTGCTAAAGCATTTAATAAATCCTCTTCCGCTAAGCGACCATAAAGACTTGCTAATTGAAATTGCCGAGTTGCCGATCTAGTTGAGCCTTGAAAAAACATAATTTTCTTTTCTTCATCAAAATAATGATGCCTAAAAAAATTCTTTTCGTGATTATCTGCTAACCAAGCCTCTTCAACTTTTATGCCAAATCTTTCCTTCAAACTATAACGAAGGGCAGCTTCATTCATCACTGCATCTTTAACTATTTCTTTGTGTAAAACCTGCGCCCTATCCTCAAGCACTGGGAAATAATTTTTCTCAGCAATAATTAAATCATCAAGTTCACGAACTGGAGTAATAGTTTTGCGTAATTGTGTGCTTTGGTCAAAATGCCCAATTAGGTTTTGCGCTACATCAGATAGGTTATTTGAATATTGCCCAATGGATCGTAAAAATTTCTTTTCTTCCTCATCAGAAAGATCAGCAACATTTTGCAAAATTTCAGCACTAGAGTGGATTGCTGTTATTTTACTAAGCACTTGGTGCAATAATTCAGAAAAAAGCGGATCAGATTCTAAACGGTTAACATAGGCCTCAATATTAGCATTTGCATCAATATAGGAGCGATATATTCTGATTAAAACAGCAGCCAAGTCTGGAAATTGTGCAACAAATTCTCTTATTTCTTTTGCGCTTAAATCAAATCCTTTAATAATTGCATCAGCAAGCAATTCCTCAATATCTGAAATAAGCCTTTGCTCACCCTCTCCACTTAAAAGATGAAGCTCCATTTCTAGCGCTTTAGCAATTTTTTGTAGTAAAAGTCCCCCCACATCACGCTTTGATGCTTCAATCAGGTTAAGATAGCTTGGCGATATGCCGATTATTTTAGCCAAATTAACCTGAGAAATATTCAATATTTTCCGTTGGTTACGTATTCTAAAGCCTATTGGGGCACGCATGTTAATTTCACCTTGTCAAATAATTTACAAAAATAACTAAAGCATAGTTCAATTATTTACAAGATTTTATAATAATTACAATGCTCTATTGCAATCATTTTCAAACTAATAATAAGATTACTTCTGGAGGATTGCGTCATAAATGATGTACGCCTCATCATTCCTAAAGGAGGAAAATAATGAGCAATATTAAAAACGGCGTTAATCGTCGTAAAGTGCTAAAGGGAGCAACGGCTGGTATTATTACTGCTGGTGTAGCACCAACAATTTTCACTAAAGGCGCATGGGCGCAAGAGTTCCGTAACGACCCTAAAGGTGGTGATGTTATTCTTGGCTTTAATGTTCCACAAACTGGCCCCTATTCTGATGAGGGTGCTGACGAATTGCGTGCCTATACGCTTGCCGTTAAACATCTAAACGGTGAAGGTGATGGCGGCATGCTAAATACTATGCAGCCATCAAATCTTAAAGGTAACGGTATTCTAGGCCAAAAAGTTACTTATGTTACTGGTGATACTCAAACCAAATCAGATGCGGCACGTGATAGTGCTCGTCGTATGATTGAACGTGATGGTGCTTTAATTATTACTGGTGGATCATCTTCTGGTGTGGCGGTTGCTGTGCAAGCGCTTTGCCAAGAAATGGGCACAATCTTTATGGCAGGTCTCACTCACTCTGATGACACAACAGGTAAAGATAAAAAGCGTTATGGCTTTAGGCATTTCTTTAATACCTATATGACTGGTGCTGCACTCGCTCCTGTGCTTAAGGACGAATATGGCTCTGATCGTGTAGCTTATCACTTAACATCTGATTATAACTGGGGTTATACGCAACAAAGAGCGATTAAAGATGCGACCGAAGCTATTGGTTGGAGAACTGAAAAAACCGTACTTACGCCTGTTGGGCAAGGTGACTTTTCTCAATATATTACACCAATTTTAAACTCTGGTGCTGATGTTATTATTTTGAACCACTATGGTAAAGACATGGTCAATTCATTGACACAGTCTATTCAGTTTGGTCTTAGAGATCGCCAAGCTAATGGTAAAAATATTGAAATTGTTGTGCCATTATTCTCTCGTCTTATGGCGCAGGGTGCTGGTGAGAATATTAAAGGTATTCTAGGTTCAGCCAACTGGAACTGGTCATTACAAGACGAAGGTTCAAAAGCCTTTGTTAAATCATTTGGTGCTGAATATGGCTTCCCGCCATCAATGGCTGCTCATACATGTTATGTGCAAACATTGCTTTATGCTGATGCATGTGAGCGTGCTGGCACTCTTTATCCGCCTGAAGTTATTAAGGCGCTTGAAGGTCATAAGTTTGATGGCATGGGTAATGGTGCAACTGAATATCGTGCCGAAGATCACCAGTGCTTCAAAGATGTTCTTGTGGTGCGTGGTAATGCTAACCCAACTTCACAATTTGATCTACTTGAAGTTGTGCAAGAAGTTCCTCGTGCTCAAGTTGAGTATGATGCTTCTATCTTTGGTGGCGAACTCGGACCATACGAAGTTTCTTAAAAACTAATCCTAAGACTAATAATTATCGGGGCGATATTAATTGCCCCGATAGTGTGAAATATAACATTGTAATTTTTTAGGGGGTATCAAAATGGATGCGATAATATTACAGGTCTTAAACGGTTTGGATAAAGGTGGTGCTTATGCACTTATCGCATTAGGTCTTACCCTAGTTTTTGGCACTTTGGGCGTTGTTAATTTTGCCCATGGTGCATTATTCATGCTTGGTGCTTTTTGCGCCGTTACCTTCAAAAAAATTATCACCCTCGAGCAAATTGTATTAAGCAAAACCGAATTAAGCCCATGGGGAACACCACTAGAAATTCGCACGCCTTATGCCCAGCAATGGTTTGGCGATTTTGGCAATGTTTTAATTGAATATTCTGTGCCATTCTCCTTACTGCTGGCCATCCCTGTTATGCTGTTTATTGGCATTGCTATGGAGCGAGGAATTATTAAGCATTTTTATAAACGCCCGCATGCCGAGCAAATTCTTGTAACATTTGGTTTGGCGATTGTTTTGCAAGAAATCGTCAAGGCATTTTTTGGCGCCAACCCAAATCCTCAGCCCATACCACAGATTTTCATGGGAGCTGCTGATCTTGGAGTAATGGTAGGAATGGCAGAAAACGTAATCACCTATCCGAAATGGCGACTTGTATATTTATTCTTCTCACTTGGAGTAATCGCGGCGGTATTTGCCTTCCTCAGATTTACCACCTTTGGTTTGGTGGTGCGCGCAGGTATGAGCGACAGAGAAACTGTTTCCATGCTAGGGATAAATATCGATAAAAGATTTACCATCATGTTTGGCATTGCCGCAGTAGTTGCAGGTTTGGCAGGCGTTATGTACACTCCGATCCTACCACCAGATTATACACTTGGCATGGACTTTTTGGTTCTTTCATTCATCGTTGTTGTGGTTGGTGGAATGGGATCATTACCAGGGGCAGTACTAGCTGGCTTTATGCTTGGAGTAGTACAATCTCTTGCTTCAATGACCGAAGTTAAAGACATTATTCCCGGCATTGATCAAATCATTATCTATTTAATTGCTGTTATTATTTTGTTAGTTCGCCCTCGTGGTTTACTTGGCAAACGTGGCGTGATGGAGAATTAATATGTTTAATATTCCAAAAAAAGATGCCATCACATTTGTGCTATTTGCAATAGTAGTTCTAACCATGCCGATTTGGCTAACCCCGTTTGGCGCTTCTTACCCAGCTCTATTACAAAAATTTGCAATCTATGCCCTGCTTGCCGTTGGTTATAATTTGTTGTTTGGACTAACTGGATATTTAAGTTTTGGTCATGCTGCCTTTTTAGGAGTCGGATCGTACGCAGCGGTCTGGTCGTTCAAACTATTATCAATGAACCCAGTTTTGGCACTATCCTTTGCTATATTATTCTCTGGCATATTTGCTTTAGCAATTGGTTATATATCCCTTAGACGTTCTGGGATTTATTTCTCAATCCTAACCCTTGCCTTTGCTCAGATGAGTTACAAATTAGCTTATTCCGTTCTAAGCCCGATAACTCACGGTGAAACTGGGTTGCAACTTACTTTGCAAGACCCAAGAGCAATAGATTTAATGTTTATTGAACGTGGTAGCTCTTTGCCAACCTCTAACCTTTTTGGGATATCGATGAGTGGTTATTCTGGTTTTTATTTCACCGCCATTATTCTATTAATTGGGTTTTTTATTGCACAAAAAATTACCTCGTCGCCTTTTGGCATGATGCTTAAAGGAATAAAGTCTAACGAAAACCGCATGAATTACACAGGCTTTAATACCAAACCCTATATGTTAACCGTGTTTGTTATTTCAGGAATTTATGCAGGTGTTGCAGGTGGCTTACTTTCCATTACCGATCCTCTTGCAGGCGCTGAGCGTATGCAATGGACTGCCTCTGGTGAATTGGTCTTGATGACTATTCTTGGTGGTGTTGGTACATTGATTGGCCCGGTGATTGGTGCTTGGCTTATTAAATATTTCGAAAATATTTTTTCAGCATGGAATGAAAGCGTGTTGCATGGTTTCTTCGCCTTCTTACCCGATGGTTTTGAAGACATCGTGGTGACAATCTCATCTAAATTTGTTGGTGAAGGTTGGCACTTAACGCTTGGTCTAATGTTTGTATTAGTTGTGGTATTCTTACCAGGTGGCATTATGGAAGGTGCACGCCGAATAGGCACAATGTTTAAAAATAACAAAGACAAAAAACCCAAACAAACATCTGATAGTGAAAAGCAATCATCTGATAGTGAAAAAGGAGAAGGCTAATGGCTAAAGCTAGTGAAAACGTCGTTCTCCATGTTGCAGATGTGCATAAAACATTTGGTGGTTTACATGCTCTATCTGATGTTGATCTATCGATTGAAGAAGCTAAAACCCACGCAATTATCGGACCAAACGGCGCTGGCAAATCAACATTATTGAACATAATCGTTGGCTTGCTCCCCCCTACACGTGGTGCTGTCGTGCTTGATGGTGAAGTTTTAACGGGCAAAAAACCGCATGAAATTAATCAAATGGGCGTTGCACGAGTTTTTCAAACTCCTGAAATATTTATCGATCTTTCAGTTATAGATAATGTCATGGTGTCAGCCTTTGCAAAACGTGATGGTGCTTTTAAGCTAAGATTTTCAAAATCACTTGAAAGCGAAAAAGAAATAAATCAAAGAGCCGTTAAAATCCTCACAGAATTTGGATTAGACGATAAAATGGAGGAACATGCAGGGTCTTTATCGCGTGGTCATAAGCGTCGATTAGAACTTGCAATGTGCCTCATTCAGCAGCCACGCATTTTACTATTGGACGAGCCAACCGCTGGCATGTCCCGCCACGATACCAACACAACGATTGATCTACTTAAAGATATTAAGGCAACAGGCATGACAATCGTTATTATTGAACATGATATGCACGTGGTTTTTTCTCTTGCCGACAAAGTTTCTGTTCTCGCTGGCGGGCGAATTATTGCAGAAGGCACGCCCGATGAAATGCGTGCCAGTACAATTGTTAAAAAAGCCTATCTGGGAGAAGCGTCATAATGAGCCAAACAGATGAAAATCAAACTGAAGAAAAGTTTTTCTCAATTAATAATGTACACGCATATTACGGTGAAAGTTACATTGTTCAGGGTGTTTCTTTTGATGTAAAAGAGGGAGAAATCCTTGCTCTTTTAGGGCGCAATGGCGCTGGGAAGAGTTCAACTTTACGCTCCATAGCTAGAGCCGATGACCCAGAAGTAAAATCTGGCGAAATTTGGCTTAATGGACAAGCTTTACACGAAATGAAAGCCCATGAAGCCGCACTTGCTGGTGTACAACTCGTCCCTGAAGATAGACGGATTATTCAAGGGCTAACAGTTGAAGAAAACCTTACTTTAGCACAAGTCGCTCCGGGGCACGGCTGGACGCTTGAGCAAGTTTATGACCATTTTCCACGTTTAGGTGAACGTCGTAAACAAGAGGGAACTACTCTTTCAGGAGGCGAGCAACAAATGCTTGCCGTAGCACGTGCCCTATCTCGTGATGTAAAATTATTATTACTTGATGAACCTTATGAAGGATTAGCTCCTGTCATTGTGCAAGAAATTGAAAAAATCCTACTCTCCATAAAAAAACTCGGCATCACAACTATTATTGTCGAGCAAAACGCAGTAGCTGCTTTACGCCTTAGCGATAGAGCTGCAATTCTTGATACAGGAGAAATTGTTTTCACTGGCACCGCTAAAGAGATGCTAGAAAACGAAGAACTAATGCATGAATATTTAGCCATTTAAAAGGTAAAAACTGTGAGTGAAAAACTCTACAAAGTACCAGATGTTTGGAAAAACAACGCCTATATAGATAGTGCGCTTTATAAAAAAATGTACGCCCAATCTATTTCTGATCCAAATAAATTTTGGGGAGAACAAGCAAAGCGCATTGATTGGATAAAAAAGCCCACAATAATTAAAAATGCTAGTTTTGACCCTGTAAATATTAAGTGGTTTGAGGACGGCGAGCTAAACGTAACCATTAGCTGCATTGATAGACATTTAGCAACAAAAGCAGATCAAATTGCGCTTATTTGGGAGTCTGATGAGCCCAATGAAAGACAGCGCACCTTTTCCTATGCCCAATTACATTTAGAAGTAAATAAATGGGCAAATACCCTAAAAAAACTTGGTGTGAAAAAAGGTGATAGAGTAACTATTTATTTGCCTATGATACCAGAAGCAGCTTTTGCTATGCTCGCATGCGCTCGAATTGGCGCAGTCCACTCAGTAGTTTTTGCGGGCTTTTCACCTGATAGTTTGGCTGGTCGCATTAATGATTGCCAATCAAATATAGTGATAACATCTGATGAAGGTCGGCGTGGTGGCAAAAAAATTCCATTAAAGAAAAACGTAGATGCAGCCGCAAAACTAGCACCAATTCTAAAAACCACTTTGGTAGTTAAACATACTGGCTCTGAGATAGAATGGCATGAAGGGCGTGATGTCTTTTGGCATGAAATCAGCAAAGATATTTCAGATCAATGCGAAGCTGAACCCATGAATGCAGAAGAGCCGCTTTTTGTTCTTTATACTTCTGGCTCAACAGGCAAACCAAAAGGCGTTGTGCATACAAGTGGCGGCTACCTCACCTATATAAACCTCGCATTTGAAGTGATATTTGATTATCAACAGGGCGATATTTATTGGTGTGGAGCGGATTTAGGCTGGATTACTGGCCATTCATTTACGCTTTATGCCCCCCTTTCAAATGGCGCAACTACCATCATGTATGAGGGAGTACCAAACTATCCTGATGCTTCTCGCTTTTGGCAAATTATTGACAAATATAAGGTCACTCAATTTTTCACCGCGCCAACCGCAATTCGAGCCTTAATGGCGATGGGCGATGAATATGTAACCAAGACAGATCGCTCTTCACTAAAAATTCTAGCAACCGCCGGCGAGCCGATAAACCCGCAAGCGTGGGAGTGGTATTATAAAATCGTTGGTAATGAGCAATGTCAAATTATTGATAATTATTGGCAGACCGAAACTGGCGGCATGTTACTTACCCCACTTCCCGGAGCAACAGATCTTAAACCGGGATCTGCAACATTTCCATTTTTTGGTA
>JAKISM010000028.1 GCA_021648585.1 Devosiaceae bacterium
CCTAAAGCGGCGATAGAGAAATTTAGCACTATTCCTGAAGAAGGGCTGCTCAAAAATCTACAAAGTAAAATTGATTTAGCATTTGGAAAAAACTCGGTTTTAGAAATTGTTTCACAGCTAGAAAAAATGTCTGAAAATAATGATGAGTGGGCAATGAAAACTCTTAAAGCTATTAGAAGAAGTTGCCCCCTATCAGTTGCGGCGGCTTTTGCAGCAATAAATAACGCTAAAAATCTTTCGCTAATTGAGTGTTTGCAAACTGAATATCGCTTTGCACATAAAGCGCTATTGGGCACAGAATTTTATGAAGGGGTGCGGGCAGCGGTTATTGACAAAGATCGAAAACCAAAATGGCAACCCGCAACACTTGAACAAGTAACGCCAGAAATGGTGCGTGATATTCTTGCCCCTCTTGGCAAAGATGAATGGCAACAGAAAATTTAAGGGAATTTGGAGGAAATAAAATGGCTAAAATTGCTTTTATTGGCTTAGGAAATATGGGTGCGCCAATGGCGTTAAACCTACAAAAAGCGGGGCATGAAATATTGGGGTTTGATGTTGTGCCAGCAGCACAAGATAGCGCCAAAAATTTGGGAATAGAATTAGCAAAACATAATATTGATGCCGTTCAAGGCGCAGATATTACTATTCTTATGTTACCAAATGGGGCGATTGCTACCAGCGTTGCTAAAGAGGTTCTTGGCGCAATGAAACCAGAAAGCCTATTAATTGATTGTTCAACGATTGATGTAAGTTCAGCAAAGAACCTACATGAATTAGCAAAAAAAGCTAATATTCATTGTCTTGATGCTCCCGTATCGGGCGGAGTTGGTGGCGCACAAGGTGGCACTCTAACCTTCATGGTAGGCGGCACTAGAACAGCATTTAAGATGGGAGAGCCATATTTTGATATTATGGGTCAAAAATCGGTACATTGCGGAGATGGCGGAGCAGGACAATCAGCAAAAATTTGCAACAATATGTTGCTTGGAATTTCTATGATAGGGACATGCGAAGCATTTTTATTAGCTGATAGGCTTGGGCTTTCGCAAGCGGCTTTATTTGATGTTATGTCAACCTCATCTGGCTCATGTTGGTCGGTTAATGCCTATTGCCCTGTTCCAGATGTTGGGCCAAAAAGCCCAGCAGATAATGATTATAAAGCTGGTTTTGCCGCAGCCCTAATGTTAAAAGATTTAACTCTTTCGCAACAGGCAGCAAGTGAAGTAAAATCAGCAACGCCTTTAGGAGAACATGCACAAAAACTATACCAACAAATGGTTGATGCAGGAAATGATGGTGTTGATTTTTCAGGCATGATAAGATTTTTACAGACAAGAAATATTGAGGAGAAAACCTAATGAATGATATTGTGCTTTTAGAAAAACAGGATCGAGTGGCAATTCTTACGCTAAATCGGCCTGATGCATTAAATGCATTAAATTCTGAATTATTAAGCATTCTTGCCAAGCAAATTGATGAATTAGCAAATGATAGCGAAATTGGCTGTATTGTAATTACTGGATCAGACAAGGCTTTTGCCGCTGGTGCCGATGTTAAAGAAATGGCAAATCAAAGCTATATTGAAATGTTAATGTCAGATTTTTTTGGACGGCATAATACAATTTTGAATTGTCGCACGCCAATCATTGCTGCCGTATCTGGATATGCGCTTGGTGGTGGGTGTGAACTTGCAATGATGTGCGATATGATATTTGCCTCTAAGTCTGCTAAATTTGGCCAACCAGAAATCAAACTCGGAGTAATTCCGGGCATGGGCGGCTCGCAACGTCTAACTCGTGCCATTGGCAAATCTAAAGCAATGGACATGATATTAACTGGCCGCATGATGGACGCAGAAGAGGCAGAAAGTTCAGGCCTAGTTGCCCGAATATTTGCCAATGAAGATTTGTTCGAACAAACATTAAAAGCGGCAAAGATCATTGCTTCATTTTCAAGACCTTCAGTATTTACAGCAAAAGAAGCAGTAAATCGTGCATTTGAAACCACGCTTAGCGAGGGGCTACATTATGAGCATCGTGTGTTTTATCCGCTCTTTGCTACAGAAGATCAAAAAGAGGGCATGGAAGCTTTTTCTGAAAAGCGCAAGCCAAATTTCAAACATAAGTAGGAATAAATAATGTCAGATCCAATCGTTATTGTTGGTATGGGGCGCATGCCTATTGGTGCATTTCAGGGTGCTTTTAATCAGGTCAGCGCCGCTCAATTAGGCGGATCGGCAATCGCTGCTGCTCTAAAGGATAGCAAGATTGAAGCTAATCAAATCGATGAATTATTGATGGGCTGCGTGCTTCCTGCTGGGCAAGGTCAAGCGCCAGCACGCCAAGCTGGTTTCGCCGCAGGTCTTAGCAAAAATACGCCTGCCGTGACGATTAACAAAATGTGCGGCTCTGGCATGAAAACCGTGATGATGGCACATGATCAGCTTTTGGCAAATAATGGCTCTATTCTTATTGCTGGTGGTATGGAGAGCATGAGCAATGCGCCATATTTATTACCAAAAATGCGCAATGGCGCTCGCATGGGACACGCTCAAGCGCTCGATCATATGTTTTTTGATGGTCTAGAAGATGCCTATGAAAAGGGTCGGCTTATGGGCGCATTCGCTGAAGATTGCGCTACAAAATATGCACTAAGCCGCAAGGAACAAGATGATTTTGCATTGACCTCGCTGGCTCGTGCCAAACAAGCACAAAAATCTGGTGCGTTTGAAAAGGAAATCACACCCTTTACTGTAAAAACACGCAAGGGTGAAATTATCATTTCTGAAGACGAAAGCCCATCTTTAGCACGGCCTGAAAAAATCCCTCACCTTAAAGCTGCCTTCAAAGATGGCGGTACAATAACTGCTGCCAACGCTTCTTCAATTTCCGATGGTGCAGCGGCATTAGTTTTAATGCGCCAAAGTGATGCTAAAGCACAGGGGCTAAAAATTCACGCCCGTATTCTTGGCCACGCATCGCATGCGCACGAGCCAAATTGGTTTGCAACAGCGCCTGTTCCTGCAATGCAAAAGTTGATGAAATCAACTGGCTTAAAAGTTGCAGATGTTGATTTATGGGAAGTGAACGAGGCGTTTGCAGTTGTGCCAATGGCAGCGATGGCAGAAATTGGTATGGATCATAATGTGTTAAATATCTATGGTGGAGCGTGCGCTCTTGGACACCCAATCGGGGCTTCTGGCGCACGAATTTTGGTCACTTTATTAAATGCACTTAAACAAAATGATAAGATTATTGGCATTGCATCTTTATGTATTGGTGGCGGAGAAGGCACGGCAATGGCTATTGAAATGGCAGGATAATGAAAGGATGTAATAATGCACTTTGATAAAACAATATCAGCAATAGTTAGTGGCGGGGCTTCAGGGCTTGGGGCGGCAAGTGCAAAAGCGCTAGCCTCAAAAGGAGTTAAGGTCAGCATTTTTGATCTTAATGTTGAAGCAGGTACAAAATTAGCAAATGAGATAGGCGGTTTTTTTGTAGCGGTTGATGTTTCTGATGCAAAAAGCGTTGCAAAGGGTTTTATTGCGGCTCGTAAAAAATTTGGGCAAGAGCGAATTTTAGTAAATTGTGCAGGCATTGCACCAGCTACAAAAACTGTTTCACGCGGCGTTGCACACGATCCTGAAATTTTTGCCAAAACTATTGGCGTAAATCTAATTGGCTCTTTTAATTCTTCATCACAAGCCGCAAAAGGCATGAGCGAACTTGAAGCGCTAACATCGGGCGAAAGGGGCGTTATAATCAATACTGCATCAGTTGCAGCTTATGAGGGACAAATAGGACAAGTCGCTTATGCCGCATCAAAGGGTGGCATTGTTGGCATGACATTACCAATGGCAAGAGATCTGGCTTCGCTTGGTATTCGTGTAATGGCTATTGCTCCCGGTATTTTCAAAACCCCGATGGTTGAAAACCTTCCTCAAGAAGTGCAAGACGCATTAGGCGCACAAATACCTTTCCCAACACGGTTAGGCGAGCCTTCAGAATATGGCTCTCTAGTAGTGCATATTTGCGAAAATCAAATGCTAAATGGCGAAATAATCCGCCTTGATGGTGCGTTTCGTATGCCACCTAGATAGGTTTTGCAACAGGTTTTAGGTCGTGTTGACATTGCTATTCTTATTATGGCGACTTGTTATGAAGGTTTGGAGATGGTTGATGGTAATTCAACATTGGTTATACCCATCAAATCCTACACGCCTTTCAGTGCTGGAATTCTCCACTCAAAACCAACAAGCTCCTCACTCATGTTCCAAAGCTTTGCTTGCTTGTCCTCATCTCGTGCATGATCTACCACAATAGCGTCACCTACCCCACCACGTGCCTCAGACAAGCGTTGCGGACCGTAATATCCCCCGCGTTTTGCCTCATTACCTGCCGCTGCCAAAACAGTAGGAATAGAACCCTTTGCAGATGGCTGGGCCATCAAGGGGGCCATCGCCTTATACAGGATTTTGAGCAAACCTTTGGGCCCAGTACTTTGCAACTGAGTATTTGAAAATCCCGGATGGCAGGCAATGCAAATGGCCTTGCTACCGCCAGCCTGCAATCGCCGGTCCAATTCAATAGCGAACATCAGATTGGCCAACTTGCTTTGAATATAGGCATCCGTTGCGCTGTATTTTATATCGGACATAAAATTATCAAGGTTGAGCGCTTTATATTTATGCGCAATGGAGGAAACAACAACAATCCGCCCCTCAGCAATTTCTACAAGATCAAGCAAAAGGCCACTCAAAAGAAAATGCCCAAGGTGATTGGACGCCATTTGCAGATCAAAGCCATCAACTGTTTTGCTCTGCGGTGTTTGCATAATGCCTGCATTATTGATCAGTCCGTCAATTTTCCCACAGATTTTACGCACCTCTACAGCGCCCTTGCGCACAGAACTCAAATCGGAGAGATCCATCTGAACCAGATCAACTTTTCCCTTAATCTCGTTGGCAAGTGCTAGCTGGGCGGGTTTTGCCTTGGCAGGTGTGCGGCACACCATAACAATATCGGCGCCAGCCTTTCCAAGATGTCTGGCCGCTTCAAAGCCAATCCCTGAATTTGCGCCAGTGATTACATATGTCTTACCAGAAAGATCAGGAAGTTGGTCGGGGGTCCAGTTTTTGAAACCAGAGTTAAATAAAGCTGTTGGCATGGGTTTTCGTTCCGTTGGTTTGATGTTACATTAAGCGAAAGGTGTTGTTATTATGTTTACATCATCGACATTAAATGTCAAGGTAGTAAAATGACCGACGCACAAATCGCCCACGAAATACTAACGATCTTTGCTCGTTACGGATTCAAAAAAACATCGATGGCAGACATAGCCCGTGCAGCAGGCCTGTCACGCCAGTCGATCTACAACCGCTTTGGCTCAAAAGAAGCGGTGTTTGGTTGGGTGGTGGAAACCTCGACGGCGGAAATGCTCCAACACGTGCGCACTGTTTTAAGCGCACCAAAAGAAAAGCCATTGGAAACGCTTGTGATGGTCTATGATATTTGGGTGGGTAACTATGTTTCCCTTAGTTCTGGCACGGGGCACGGCGCAGAAATAATGGATTTAGCCATTGCCTCAAAAAGCCGCTCAACTTCCACAAGCGAAGAAGAGTTCACAAGTTTGGTTGCAAAATTCATCTTGGAATGTGACTTGGCAAAGAACATCGCATCTGCGCAAAACAAGGTTTTTGTCCTTAAATTTGCGTCCAAAGGTTTGTTTTTAATTGCAAAGTCAGCGGAAGAGTTTTCGCAAAACATGCGGCGCATCATTGCTACGACATTGGGGTGATAGTTACCAAATGGCCTCCGAGATAGTATCAAATCAAGCCATTTGGAGCTTCCAACAAAGACTTCAACTCCTGCACAAATTGAGCCGCGTCAAAACCATCAATCACTCGATGATCAAACGAGCAAGATATATTCATCATTTTTTTTGGCAAAAATTGCTGGCCGTCCCACATTGGGCGAATAGCAATTTTATTGACCCCGACAATAGCGACTTCGGGGTGATTAATAATTGGGGTGGTAGCTATTGCTCCTAAATGCCCTAGCGAGCTGATTGTTATTGTCGAGCCGCTTAATTCATCACGAGTTGCTTTGCCTTTTTTTGCTAAGTTTGCCAAGTGAGACATTTGCTTAGCGCAATCCCATATATTTAATGTTTGCGCATTTTTTACCACTGGCACAGATAAGCCAGCGCTCGTTTGCGTGGCGATGCCTAAATGAACATTTTTATGTTGATAAATAACCTCACCCTCATCATCAAAAATCGCATTAATTTGTGGGTACATAGCAACCGCCCTTACAATGGCACGCATTATAAAAGCAAGCGGGGTTAGTTTTATGCGCTGATCAGCATATTGCTTATTTAATCTAGCACGCAAAACCTCTAACATATCGACATTAATTTCTTCAATTATTGTAATATGCGGAATTTTAGATTTCGAGAGGCTCATTTTTTCGGCGATTATGCGCCGCATACCAGTAATTTTAATCTGTTTTATGTGTTTATTTTCAGTTTGTGTATTTTTTTGAAAATGCGAACTGCCTGCCAAAAAATTATCTAAATCATATTGAGTAATTCGCTCATTAGGGCCTGTGCCAACAAGTTGTTGCAAATCAATATTTGCATTTAGCGCTCGTTTGCGAACCGAAGGTGCGGCTTTGACTTTTTCCTTAGTTGAGTGTTGGCTCACTATAGATTGATTTTGAGGAACTACGCTTGATTGTTCAACCTGTTCATCGTTCTTTGTTTCATTTTCCTCACCCAAAATTTCTAGCGTTACAAATGTAGCACCAATCGCAATAAACTCACCAACCTCACCACCAAGCGATATAATTTTTCCGCTCACTATTGCTGGCACTTCAACTGCAGCTTTGTCAGTCATTACAACGCCTAAAATATCATCTTCCTTGATAATATCACCAATCGCAATATTCCACTCAGTAATTTCAGCTTCAGCAATTCCTTCACCAATATCGGGCAAAATAATAGTTAAAATTCCCATTATTTGGTCTCCATTGTATTTAATAGAGCTTTTGCCAATCTCTTTGGTCCCGGAAAATAATCCCACTCTTGAGCATGAGGATAAGGCGTGTCCCAACCTGTAATGCGAGCAATAGGTGCTTCGAGATGATAGAAGCATAATTCTTGCACAATGGCACAAAGCTCGGCACCAAACCCCGAAGTTTTCGTTGCTTCATGCACCACCACACAACGCCCAGTTTTTTTAACCGATTTTTCTATTGTTTTTATATCCAATGGCAGCAATGTGCGAAGATCAATTATTTCGGCATCAATATTTGCCTGCTTAGTAGCAGCTTGAGCTACATGAACCATAGTGCCATAAGCTAAAATAGTTATATCAGATCCCTGTTGCACAATGCGAGCCTTGCCTAAGGGAATTGTATAATATCCTTCATCAACATCGCTTTCCTCCTGTTTTTTCCACGAGGTAACTGGCCTATCATGATGCCCATCAAAGGGGCCATTATAAAGCCGTTTTGGCTCTAAAAATATAACTGGGTCAGGGTCTTCTATTGCAGCCAATAACAATCCCTTTGCATCTTTTGGATTTGATGGAATTACAGTTTTTAGACCAGCAACATGAGTGAACAAAGCTTCAGGGCTTTGAGAGTGAGTTTGCCCGCCAAAAATTCCACCTCCTGTTGGCATTCGAATAACCAATGGACAGGTAAACTGCCCAGCCGAGCGATGACGCAAGCGAGCCGCTTCGCTGGCAATTTGATCATAAGCGGGATAAAAATAATCAGCAAATTGAATTTCTACAACTGGCTTGAGACCATAGGCTGCCATGCCAACCGCCGTTCCAACAATGCCAAGTTCGCTAATTGGCGTATCAAAACATCGGCTTTTGCCATATTTTTCTTGCAAGCCAGCAGTGCATCGAAACACCCCGCCAAAAAACCCAACATCTTCGCCAAACACCACCACTTTTTCATCTTTTTCCATCGCAACATCATGGGCGCTTCTTATCGCTTCTATCATTGTCATGCGTTTCATTTTAGCACCCCGCTTCTTGACGTTGTTTAACTAAATGAGGGGGCATGGTTTCATAAACATCTTCAAAAATATTGCGTGCCGATGCGTGCGCCCCTGATGTTAGTGTGCCAATCGCTTCAGAGGCTTTTTGCGCTTGCTTTACCTGATCTAAAACCTGCGCGCTTTTTTGTTCATGGCGCTCTTCTGACCAAGCATCAAGCGCTATTAAATGATTTTTAAGCCGCTCGATAGGATCGCCCAATGGCCAAATAGCCCCCTCACCTGCTGGTCGATAGGCAGAAGGATCATCGCTCGAGCTATGCGCACCAGCACGATAGGTTACATGCTCAATTAAACAGGGGCCAAAACCACGACGGGCACGTTCTGCTGCCCAACTTGCTACTGCGTAAACTGCTAGATAATCATTACCATCAACCAATAATGAGGGAATACCAAACCCGTGCCCACGGGCGGCAAAAGTTGGCGCATTCCCGCTTGCAAAACCCTGAAATGTTGAAATTGCCCATTGATTATTTACTACATTAAGAATGACTGGCGCTTGATAGGTCGAAGCAAAAACCAGTGCTGCATGAAAATCGCTTTCAGAAGTCGAGCCATCGCCAATCCAAGCAGAGGCAATTTTATTATCACCAGAAATGGCAGATGCCATCGCCCAACCAACGGCTTGCGAATATTGCGTGCCAAGATTTCCCGAAATAGAGAAAAACCCATATTCTTTGGCAGAATAAAATACTGGTAACTGACGACCCTTTAGCGGATCTTCTTTATTGGAATATATTTGGTTTATCATCATTTCTAGCGGATAATCATTGGCAATTAATAGACCAGCTTGTCGATATGTAGGAAAATTCATATCCCCTTTTTGCAAAGCCATTTGAGAGGCACACGCCACTGCTTCCTCGCCCAAAGATTGCAAATAAAAACTGGTTTTTCCCTGCCTCTGAGCGCTCATCATTCTATTATCAAGAGCACGCAAAATCATCATGTGCTCTAGACCTTGTTTTAATCTATCAACATCAAGATATTGCGCCCAAGGACCAACCGCCTCACCTCTCTTATTAAGAACACGAATGATTGAAAAAGCCATATCACGCATATCTTGCGGCTCTGCATCAATTTCTGGCATACGGGTTTGCCCAGCTTTGGGGATTTCAAAATCTGAAAAATCAGGCTCATCTCCCGGACGACAACCCGGTTCGGGCACATGTAAAGATAGGGGTTTAATAGGCTCGCTCAAAATCATTCCCTCACTATTAAATCAATATGATGCACAATAACAATATTTCATAAGAAAAACATGTTGATTTTGCTTCCAATATGCTGGTTTTTCAGTTAAATATGCTTTGAAATTATGAATTTGCAAAATTGAATGCTTCAAATGAAAAATATTAAAGAAAAAATCATTGATCAAATAGACAAAAAAATTCTTAAGCACTTAGTGAAAAACGCAAAAATCTCTATGGCGGATTTAGCTGAACAAGTTGGCCTGTCAACCAGCCCATGCTGGCAACGAGTAAGACGCTTAGAAGCGGACGGATATATAGAGGGATATTCGGCAAATCTTAATCAATATAAATTGGGTGCAACCGAAATCGTGTTAGTTGAGGTTTCGCTTGAGCGGCACGATCAAAATGCGCTTACTGAATTTGGTAAAAAAATAGGCGAGCTTGATGAGGTATTAGAAGTTTTTCTAACTAGTGGTGAGCATGATTATTTACTTAAAGTTGCTGTTTCTGGTACTCGTGGATATGAAGAATTTTTGACCAATAAATTAAGCAATATTTCTGGCATCAGGCAAACAAGATCAATATTTGTATTGCGCTGCCTAAAAGATAGTGCCGTTTATATCCCCTAAATATCTAAGCGCCCTGTTTTATACTCTATATACAGCTTTTTGGCGGAAAATGCACATTGGCATGGCGCAAAATCCCGAGACAAAACAATAAAGCCAGCCTAACCTCTTATTGAGTGAAAATGTCTAAATTTTGCAAAAAACGCATATTTAGGCATTGCTTACAGATAAAGCTTTTGAAAATTTCAAAGGCAAGAAATGGTTTCTGGGAGGAAAACAAATGTATAGTATGACAATTAATGGAGAAGCTGTAACTACAGAAGATAGCTTTGAAATTCTAAATCCTGCAACGGGTGAAGTGGTTGGCCATGCGCCAAACGCAACAAAAGAACATTTAGATGCCGCAGTTGAGGCAGCAAGTGTTGCGTTTAAAAGCCTATCAGCAATGCCCATTGAAGAGCGCCAAGCGCTTTGTGTAGCAGTTGCAAAAGTAATAAATGACAATGCAGAAGATCTAGCCAAATTATTAACACTTGAGCAAGGTAAACCTCTAAATGGACTAGGCTCACGTTGGGAAATTGGTGCAGCTGGTGCATGGGCCGGACACACCGCAACATTATCATTGCCGATGAAAACCATTCAAGACAATAATGAAGGCACGGTAGAATTACACCGCAAGCCGCTTGGTGTAGTTGGTTCAATCACCCCATGGAATTTCCCAATTCTTATTTTGGCTTGGCATGTTGTGCCAGCAATTTGTACGGGAAATACTATAATAATTAAACCATCACCCTACACGCCACTTACTACTCTAAAGCTAGTATCATTGCTTAATGAAGTACTGCCAAAAGGTGTTCTTAATTGCATTAGCGGTGATGATAAATCGGTAAATCTTGGCTCTGAAATGAGCGCACATGATGATATTCGTAAAATCGTATTTACTGGCTCAACCGAAACTGGCAAAAAAGTAATGGTCAATTCTGCTGAAACCATGAAACGCCTAACCCTAGAAATGGGCGGCAATGATGCTGGCATCGTATTGCCTGATGTTGATGCAAAAACCATTGCTGAGGGATTGTTTTGGGGTGGCTTTGTTAATAATGGCCAGACCTGTGCGGCGATTAAAAGACTTTATGTGCATGAAGATGTATATGATGATGTTTGTACTGAATTGGTCAATTACACCAAAAATGTAGTTGTAGGTAATGGAATGAACGAAGAATCTATTCTTGGCCCAATGCAAAATAAAATGCAGTTCGATAAAGTTTGCCGCCTTGTTGAAGACGCAAAAACCAAAGGTCGTGTTCTTTTGGGTGGAAGTCCCGGTGAAGGATTGTTCTACCCGCCAACAATTATTGCAGATCTAGATGATAGTGATCCGCTAGTCTATGAAGAGCAATTTGGTCCTGCCCTACCAATCATTAAATATAGCGATATTGATGATGTGATAGCAAAGGCCAATGATAGCCAATGGGGTTTAGGTGGTTCAGTGTGGGCTAGAGATATTCAAAAAGCTCGTGATATCGCACTGAGAATGGAAACAGGCACAGTTTGGGTCAATAAACATTTGGCGCTACAACCTGATGCTCCATTTGGCGGCGTGAAATGTTCTGGTCAAGGCACCGAATTTGCGCAAGAGGGCTTAGAAGAATATACGGATATTCAAGTAATATCGTATTAGTTTCAAAACCTATTAAATTATGCAATAATATTTCTCAAGGGCATTTCGCAAGAAGTGCCCTTGTCGCAAGAAGTGCCCTTGTCGCAAGAAGTGTTCTGGTTTTATAATATAGCCTAATCAAATAATTTTGATTAGGCTATAAGGTGCGAAGAGCGCCCGGCGCTTATGCGCCGCACCTCGTGTAGGCTCTTGCGTAGCAAGAAATAGACGTGAGCGAAATAACCACTATATCTAAATCATTCTTAAGTGATTTAGATATAGTTATTAATAGTTGCACTAAATTATTTTTCTGATAGTGTTAAAACTTGAAATTTCAATAAGCAAAAACTAGCTGTGGAGGGTGGTTTTTTGTTTTCTATTTGCCATTCTTTTAATCGAGAGACCTAAAGTTTAGGTAACATATAAAAGAGTGAGCAAATGAGCGAAATATAAAGGAGCTTTAAGAAATTGGCCAACCTTGTCGAGTTTGAACGCTGGAACGATGATCTAGGGCAAGTGTGTAAACACTATAATGGTGTTGCCAGAAGGCAGCAACGCCATGTAAGTGGGCGGGTAAAAGTGCGCCAATTTGACCATCTTGAAGTTGCTGATGTATCGGGCAATATACGCTCAATTAAACGAGATCGCAGCGGCATAAGAAAAGATGAAAGCGAACATATTTTCTTCATCACGCAAATTGCTGGAAAATTAAATGTAGATCATAATGATTATCGCACTACGCTTGGTGTAGGCGATGCCCTATTATTAGATTCTACAAAAGAAGGTGAATTAGGCTTTGAAGAAACTGGCGGGAGAATAATATCGCTACATATGCCACGACAATTATTTTTAGCGGCATGTGATGGCTCGGTACAAATTGGAGAGCGGCTTTCCTTCAAACATCCGATGGCACGAGCCATTCAACAACAAATGCTAAGTTTTTCACTTGGTGAAGAAAACAATAAAAATGTGCGTAAAGCCAGTAGTGATCTATTGTTAAATATGATTCAGCTAGCCTTTTCTAAAAAAAATGCAATAGGTGATGCTTCACGTTGGGGCGGAAATAAACAACGTTTTGAATATGCAATTCATATTATCGATAATAATTTAACACGTGAAGAACTTTCACTTGGCTGGCTGGCCAACAAAATGTGCATGTCATCTCGGCAATTACAACGTGTTTTCCAAGAAAACGAAACCAGCTTTGCTAAACTTATGCGGGCAAAAAGATTTCAATTAGTGGCCGATCGCTTAAGCAATAATTGGAGCGAAAAAATACGAATATCAGAGATAGCACTAAGTGCTGGTTTTAGGGATATTTCAAACTTTAATAGAGGGTTCAAATATCATTTTGGACAATCCCCACGTGATTATATTGAGGCTTGCAAAACCAATTCTCAGAGCAATTCTTATTTGAATTAAAATTTATACGCTTGCTGATATCAAATTTGGCGTACATTACATGTTAATTGGCGCAAAACCCCTATTTTCTACTGTAAATAACAAAGCATCATATGTTACATTTAATATTTAGGAGGGGCTTTTAGCTCTTAATGAACCTTGAGGGAGGGAAAGATGTTTGAATTTTTGAATGTAGATAGAGCTTATAATAGCGCTATAAAAAATTATAAATTTAGCTGCCCAGAAACGTTTAATTTTGCTTATGATGTAATTGATCATCGTGCTAAAAATAATGATAAAATAGCCGTTTTAGCAGTATCGGGTGATGGTGAGAAAATCACTAGCTTAACATATAGCGACCTATCATTACGCTCCAATAGATTTGCCAATGGCTTGCGCTCGCTTGGTCTTAAAAAAGGGGAATTTGCATGTTTAGTCTCAGGGCGTGTTCCACAATGGTATGACGCACTTTTTGGCTGCATGAAAATTGGCGTTATCTCAATGCCGGGTACTAATCTTTTAACTGGCAAAGATATCGCCTATCGAATAAACTATACCAAAGCAACAAGCGTAATCGTAACGCCTGAACATTGCGATAATATAGATGCGGTGCGCTCTCAATGTCCAACGCTAAAACATTTCATTGTGCTTGGGGCGGCACGTGAGGGTTGGGTTTCATCGCAAGAAATGTGCGCTAGTGCCAGCGATGAAATAGACGAAAAAAACCGCACTCCTACCAAAGCTGATGAAATAATGATGGGATATTTCACTTCTGGTACAACTGGCATGCAAAAAATGGTGCCTCGTGATTTTGCCTATGGGCTTGCCCATGCGGCAACGGCGCTTTTTTGGATGGATTTAACAGATAAAGATATTCATTGGACGCTGACCGATACAGGTTGGGCAAAAGCTGCGTGGGGCATGTTATTCCCGCAATTTTTAATGGGCGCAACCGTAGTGCTTTTTGATGGTACAGGCTTTGATGCCGAATTGCATCTCAAACTAATAGAAAAACTAGGAGTAAATGTTTTTTGTGCGCCGCCAACAATATATCGCATGTTCGCCCAAATGGATCTAACTTCGTTTGATCTAAGTTCAATTAAACGCTCAATCGGTGCAGGTGAGCCATTAAACCCTGAAGTTATTCGCTACTGGAAAAAAGAAACTGGCACTATGATCGGTGATGGTTACGGACAAACGGAAACCATAAATATTATTGCAAACTTCCCAGATCAACCAGTTAAACTTGGCTCTATGGGCAAGCCAGTTCCGGGTTTTGAAATAGAGATTGTAAATGAAAAGGGCGATATTTTACCGATTGGCGAAATTGGGAATATCGCCATGAAAATTACCGATCCTTGGCCTCCAGGGCTTTTTGATGGTTATTATACTGGGGGCGAACCAGATAGAACTTCATTTCGTAATGGCTGGTATTATACTGGCGATACAGCAACAAAAGACGAGGACGGGTATTTTTGGTTTGTTGGTCGAGCCGATGATTTAATAAATTCTTCTGGCTATCGCATCAGCCCATTTGAAGTTGAAAGCTCATTACTTGAACATCCAGCAGTGGCAGAAAGCGCAGTTATTGGTGAGCCAGACGAAAAAAGAGGGCAAATTGTCGTTGCCTATATTATTCTCACTCAAGGGAGCGAGCCAAATGATGAGCTAAAAATTGACATTCAAAATTTTTGCAAAAAACACACCGCACCCTATAAATATCCACGCATTGTGCATTTTGTGAAGCAATTACCCAAAACAATTTCAGGAAAAATCCGCCGAGTTGAATTGCGTGGCGAGGGATGATTTTGGAGTTTATGAAGTCTTTTTAGCTAAAGAGTTTTTTGTCTCTGCTTGTCTTCCCAAAGACTTAAACTAATTTCGAGACAGGGATTATGTCAGGGATAAAGCCCTTCACCGAAACTGCTAAGCTCGTGCCTCGCTAAGCTTGTGTTATGTCGTCGCTTATGCTCCTCATCGAAACCGCTAAGCTCGTGCCTCGCTAAGCTTGTTTTCAAACCCAAAGAATTCTTTCCAATGCCCTACCGCATTAAAAAACCGCCCCAAAAAGGACGGCTTTTTAATGGCGGAGAGACAGTCTGCTTATTTGAAATTTTTAGGCGATTTAATCCTTATATTTCAATTAGTTACAAAAATCATGTTTAGCATTTTGTATAGCAGAATGTATAGCAAAAATATAGTTATTACATTATTTCATTTTTGATGATATTTGAAACTGCTATCTTTTCCAATAAATAATCGCGAGAAAAAATATGGGTTATTATGTTTGCTGAATAAACTCTACGCTATTATCGCCGAACTAACTTTTGGCTTTGTCCATATTTAGAAAGCAGCCGTGAGTAAAAAGGCAGGTTGCATACGTAAATTTACTAAACTGATATGCTCCTAGATTTATAAACACTTTGTTTGTTACAATTGGAAACAAGGAGAAATGAAGATGGTGAAGAAATACGCTATAGTTATGAGTTCAAGGGATTTGAGGTAGCAAGATTTTCAGGGTATTATCACATAAACTCATACAGTCTCACATTGGTCAGAATGTGAGCAAACCAACCAGCTATTCAGCCTTTGCCACGACATCGATATTAAGCCAGTACCGTGTATGTTTGCGCTCACCTGTGCGTACAAAAGCACCCTTTTCAACTAAATCTTGTAAGTCTCTGGTGGCGGTTGCCCGTGACGTATCGGTAATGCTGATATAATTGTCAGCACTAAGTCCGCCTTTGAAACCTTCAAGTCCCTCTCTGAACATACGTGCCAAGGCTTTGTCCTGACGATCATTCAGTTGACCTCTAAGACGATCATATAGGCGTATCTTGGCAATCAAGAAATCAATCAATTTCTGTGAATAGTCCTGTGCATCTAAAACAGTTTTAGAGAAGTACAAAAGCCAGTCAGATATTTCCAAATCCTTGTTGCTGTGCTCTAAGTTTTGATAATAAGCCTTTCTTGCTCTTTGAATTGTATAAGACAATGCCAGCAAAGTTGGATGTCCTAAACTTTGTGAAAGCGCCATTTCAGAAATTGCTCTGCCGATACGACCATTACCATCTTCGAACGGATGGACGCAAACAAAATAGAGATGCGCTATTCCAGCACGTGTCAAAGCTGGTAGTGGGTTTGCAGCATTTGGTGCACTTCCATTGAACCAATCTATAAATTGGTTCATTTCATCTTTCATATCTCTTGAAGGCGGTGCCTCAAAGTGAACTTTAGGATCATGAATTGCACCAGAAACGACTTGCATCGCATCTTCATGCGTACGGTAACGACCTATATCTGTTAAGTCACGCCGTCCACTGGTCAGCATTTTGTGCCAGGTGAACAGTTTTGAATGTGATAGCGGCTCATTATATGTCTGGTATAAATCAACCATCATTTGTGCAATGCCTTGCTCGGCTGGCGGTATGCGCTGGTTATCCGTATCAAGACCAAAATTGCGCCGAATGGAAGATTGAACCGAATCCCGATCGAGAATTTCACCCTCAATCTCTGAAGTATATATGGCTTCTGTACTCATCAAATCAATTGTAAGGTGCAGTTTGTCATCTTCACCAATATGTTTCAATGTACCTTGAAGCATACCCGATTGCCGTAAAAAACGGCTCTCTAACTCGCTTAAAATAGCAGAATCATACCGAAATTTCGGCCATTCATTTTGTTGCCAATTCCATTTCATGAGTTATAAGATTCCTTTTTATAACTCACAATAACACTATTTTTTGAGTTATAAAAGATTTTTTATGCATCATATTACGGATGCCTGTTTGATAATTAGACAGTAATTGGGTTGTTTGGTTTCAGATAGATTATATCAAGCGATATCGCCAACAAGTGATACTTGATTTGGCAACAGTTAGCGGGACAATTTTTATGTGACGTTCTGAATTTTTTCAAAACCCACTGGTGATACGAAATCATTAGCAAAATGAATTCTGTTTTGATTGTAAAGTACCTTGATATATCTCTATGATTTTTTGAGACATATTGGCTGCCACGATCAGTATGCTATATCAACCCTTTAACAGGTTTACGCTGCCAGACAGCATTAACAAAGAGTTGTAACAAAAGACTTGCCTGCATGCGATTACTCATTGACCAGCCAATAACTTTTCTGGAATAAAGATCAATAACTGTGGCAAGATACAACCAGCCTTTACCTGTCGGAATATAAGTCCCCTTATTTTAACTTTTTAAGTGATTTAATCGTTATATTTCAATTGGCTACAAAAATCATGTTTAGAGTTTTGTATAGCAGGATAGGTTATGCACTGTTTTTTGTAATTATTATCTAGACTTAAAATTACCAACAAATCTAATTTTGGCTTAGGGGCGGTTTCCCTGATTCTTTGCTTATAGGAAGTGATGATACGAGTTTGAATTGGCGTTATAGCTTTATCAAAACGTATTTGGAGCGCGACATTCCTCAATTAGGGCCACGCATTCCTGCGGAGACGTTAGAGCGGTTTTGGACGATGCTGGCACATAGTCAGGGAACAAATATTAATGCATCAAAATTAGCCGCTAATATTGAAGTTTCAAGTGTGAGTATAGCTCGTTATATTGATTTATTGGTCGATTTACTTCTTATTCGAAAAGTTCAACCATATACGGCTAATATAAAAAAGCGTCTTGTTAAATCGCCCAGAATTTATGTGCGAGATAGCGGTATTACACATGCTTTGCTTAATATTCGCTCTTATAATGATCTTCTAGGACACCCTATTGTAGGAAAGAGCTGGGAAGGGTTTGTGATTGAAAATATCATGTCAGTTTTGCCGCCGCGCGTACGGGCTTATTATTATAGAACGGCCGGCGGAGCTGAAATTGATCTTGTTTTAGAATTTGGTGTTAATGAGAAATGGGCTATTGAAATTAAAAAGGGAACATCTTTTTCTCTTGGACGCGGTTTTCATGAAGCTTGCGCAGATATACAGCCACAAAAAAATTTGTAATTTATGCAGGAAAAGATAAATTTCCATCGCAATATGAGGTAATAGCTACGAGCCTATATGATTTTATGACAATATTAAATGAAAAAAGAAATTCATAAACAACTAGCAGGATAAGTTGGATTCCAGCATGTTTAATTTTTGTGTTCTTAATAGAACGCTATGCTTTCCAGAGTTTTCAAATAATTTTGAAACTCCTAGAAAGACACTTGCTTGACTCGATCATAGATATATTTACCTGGGGCAGCCCCATAAATTCACATCAAAAAACAGGTGAAATATTAACTCCATAAATTAGACATAGGCACCGCCCATAGATTTTTGCCGAAAGGAACAACATCACGCCCACGATATAAAACAATGCCACAGATAAAATCATCACCCGTAAGTTCTTGTAGTGCCTTTAATCCTTTGAAATCTGATTTATCAACGCTGTCACGTTTTTTAACTTCAACACCAACCAGCTGACCATTTGGTTTTTCTAGTATAAAATCAACTTCTTTATTATCGCTGGTTCTAAAATGAAATAAACCAAGCCTATCATTACGAATTGTCATAAGCTTGAGTAATTCGGTTGCAACAAAATTTTCTAGCACATGCCCAAAAAGCTCAGGTCTATTTTTTTCTAAATCATCTAATTCATATTGCAAAAGGTGACACAATAGCAAACTATCTATCATATAATCCTTAGGAGACTTCACCAACCGTTTGCCAATATTGCGATACCAAGGCATAAGCTCAAAAGTTAGGAATAGCATTTTTAATAGTGTTTTATAGTTTCTTGAGGTAACCGCATTTAGCCCTGCATCACGGGCTATATCTGCGTCATTGACAAGCCCTCCAGCACGACTAGCAAGAATGCGTAATAAGTTTGGCAAGGAGCTTAATTTCTCAATTTTAGCCAACGCTCGCACATCTCTTTGCAAAATGGTTGTCAGATAACCATCAAACCAATTTGTGCGCTCATGCACCTGTGCTCCTGAAATTTCAGGGAAGGTTGCAAGGCGTATGACATCTGTTAATTTTCGCTTGCCCTTATCTTGCTCAAAATCACTGTTAAAAAGCCTTTCTATGAAATTGCCAGATCCCCCCAGTGCTTCTGCGCTTGAAATCGGATAAAGCGTAAGCACATTCATACGACCAACCAATGGATTAGAGAGTTTGGGTAAGGACATAATATTAGCTGAGCCCGTTAATAAAAAACGCCCCTTTAATTTTTCTGATTGTTCCTGCCTTAACTCATCAACAACAATTTTAAGCGCACGAAAAATTTCAGGTACAAGCTGAACCTCATCAATAATTAAAGCGCCCTCACGTTCTAATAGGTAGTTTTCTGGTGCATTAGCAGCTGCAGCCATTTGAGTTACACTATCAAAAGTAACATATTCTGCTGGGAAATCTTTTTTAGAAAGCCCTTGAACAAGCGTAGTTTTACCTGCCTGACGAGGGCCGTTTAGAAAAACAATAGGGCTAACTTCTAAAGCTGCTAAAAGTTTGTTTTTTATATGTCTGTTGATATGTTTCATAATGCGCTCTTTGTTGCAAATACAAATATAACTTTTCTAAATTATAAAGGTAACTTTTATATTTGCAAGAGAAATCGATGATGCAATATGACGTGTCCCGTTAAATGAGGTAATTCATTTTTGGAACTTTACACTTGCAAATCCAAATCTAGGCGGAGGAATTTTTTCATATTAAAAAACTCCGAGATCATAAGCATTATTACATAAACCATTTTGATTATGACCACGAAGAATTTATAGCAATTTATTGTTATGACTTATTTTCAATCTTCATTGGATAAAACATAAAGCACTCGATAAATATCTAATGTGCTATGCAAACCCATTTTGAGTAACATATTAGATTTATGCGCTTCTACTGTGCGATAGCTAATATCTAGCTTACGTGCAATCTCTTTAGAAGTTTTGT
>JAKISM010000029.1 GCA_021648585.1 Devosiaceae bacterium
GATGAAGCTATTGGTGAGTTGCAAATTGAGCTTTTGGCACTTTATGAGAATATTAGCCAAGCGCTTGATCCAAATTTTTCAAAATTAGAAATGCGGATTAAAGAATTAAGTGATAATATTAAAGAAACCCCAAGCAAAAAATCTATTGAACGACTAGAGGGACAAGTCCAAGAGTTAATTTCAAATAGCAATCAAACTAATGAACAATTAGATATTATTACAAAAAGAACTAATGTAGCAATTCCCTCAACTCAATCAGACTTTAATAATGATGTTGCTAATCCTACCCAATTAAAAGAAATTTCTGTAGCAATATCACAATTATCAAAAGCATTTGATGATCAAGCAAGTGATGAAAACCTTAACAATGTGCAATATGGCATTGAGCAGCTCGATGATAGGCTTGCAAAACTTGAAGCAACAACTAGTGAAGCAAGCATAAGCATAACTAAAAAAAGCATAAGTAAAGAAGAAGTAGTTTCTCAACCAGCGCCCTTAAAAAACGAGCAGACTTCAAAAACTCTACAAAGTAAACTTAACAATTCGCTGGTTAATGCCAGCGCACAAAATGTTGAAGATGCGCTTGAGGATATTAGGAGGAGCTTTTTACAAGATATTGATCAAAGGGGTGATGATAAAAGTAGGATACAAGAAAATTTTCAAAATAGCCTGCAAGAAACTACTCACGAAAACACAATAGCTCAAGTAGAGCAAAATGCAGATGAAAGTCATTTAATAAATAATGATGAAAATAATTACGAAGCAAATGTAGATTACAAAGCAAGTGTAGATAATGGACAATCAGAGCAATTATCTAGCAACCAGCATCAAGCACAAAATATCCCACTCATTGATAATGAATATGATTTTTCTGATGATAATGAAGAAGAGTTAGGGCATGATCTTACAAAAGAATTTGATAGTATAATTCATGATGGTTTTGATAAAGAGAGCAATGAACAACGCTTTGATGATAATGCAATTCAATTCGATAAAAAACAAGACATACAAGAAAAACCTCCTCAAACCCCAATAACCCCTCAAGCACCAGTAGCTGACAAAGCAGTTATCGCAAAAGATAATTTGGCAAATGAGAAGCCCGCTAAACCAAGTTCAATTTTTGCGCAAGCGCCATCTTCATCATTTGATGATGAGGCAATAGAGGTTGCACCAGAGCGCCAAGAGATAAAACAAATAAGTATTAATAATTTTGCTAATCAGCCAGTAAAAAACAGTAGCAAAAATACATTCATTGAAGCTGCAAGACGTGCTTCTATGTTACAAAACAAGCCATTACAGGTTGAAGAGAAACAATCTTTTATTGCCAAAGGACTTTCTCGTTTTAAGAGCGATAATCTCTCAAACGCTATAAATAAGACAAAAAAGCAAACACAAAATAATACTCAAAAAGAAAATGATGTTAATGAAAAAAACGATAAATCATCGCAAACTGATAAAGGCAATTCAATAGTAAATCCTATTTCTTTGCTTAAGCGATTAACAAAAAATAATAAGGACAAGACTAAACCTGCAAATGCTACATTAGAAGAAATGCCTAGCGAACAAAATGAAGCGCTAAAGCAAGATAAAACACCAAATAAAGAGAGCTTTATTTTTAAATATCGCAGGTCATTTTTACTAGCCAGTGCACTAGTTGTAGTAATTGTTTTGTCACTAAACTTACTAACTAAACGTAGTGATGTTTCTGATAATCCTCAATTAGCTACAAATAATGATATTGAAAAACCTGCAATTATTGAAGAGCCTATAAGCGCCATAATACCTAAAGAAGAAACTCAAGATAATATATCATTAGATACTAGCGCTGCGCCAAATCCGATGATTGACAATACAAGCACTGGCGCTATTGGCCCAATTGATGAATTGCCAATTTCCCAAGTGCGCATTATTAATCAAGCAATACCCTTGTCCCTAACTTCTAGTTCAACTCAAGAAAATCTAAGCGAAACACAAATTGGTGAAAAAACGGCTAACCTAACAAATATTACAGATGAATTAATAGAAATTGACACAAGTAAATTCATCAAGGATTTTACTCCATTAGCAACTGCCTTAGAATTGCCAAATGAAAAAATTGGTCCCCTTGCTCTAAGAGAAGCAGCAGCTAATGGCGATTCTCGTGCGCAATTTGAAGTAGGAGCAATTTATGGTGAGGGCAAAGCGCTTACACAAGATTTTGCAAGCGCAGCAATTTGGTTTGAGCGTGCCGCAGCCAATGGATTTGCTCCAGCTAGCTTACGCCTTGGTGGACTTTATGAAAGTGGCAAAGGGGTTGAAAAAAACTATGAGCAAGCCAAATTGTGGTATTTTCGTTCAGCAGAAGCTGGCAATAGAATGGCAATGCATAATCTTGCTTCTCTTTATGCGGGGGGTGAACTTGGCGAGCAAAAATTCTTGCAAGCAATAGAATGGTTTGAGCGTGCGGCAAAATATGGACTAACCGATAGTCAGTTTAATCTTGGTATGTTACACGCTCGTGGTCTTGGGGTAAAACAAGATTTAGAAACTGCCTATTTCTGGTTTTCATTAGCTGCTAAAAATGGTGACAAAGATGCGCTAAAAGCTAAAGATGATGTAGCCCGTTCGCTTAATTCTGATATTGTTATGCAAGTACAAGCAAAGTTAGATAGCTGGGAAAGAGAAGAGATTGATCTAAAAGCTAATTTTGCACCAATAGGCACATGGGCAAAAGATTTTAATCCCGGCCCAACAATTAAAAGTGCTAATGTGGTAGAAAAAGTACAAACCGCACTTAAGCGCCTTGGTTTTGATATTGGAGAGCCAGATGGTTTAATGGGGCCTCGTACAAAAGCCGCAATTAAAGAATTTGAAAAGGCAACAGGCATGTCACTTTCTGGAGCGGTTAACCCACGCTTACTTGCAGTACTTGGATCGCAACCTGTTTAATTATATAAAACTAAGGCCAGAGCAAATATTTTTGACGCTTTATTTTGCCCTTAAGTTGACGAGCGCATAAAGACAGGCTTATTGCTATATTATATTTCATTTTTATTTAGGTAATTTCATTGCAAATTTATCTTCCAATAGCTGAACTCTCGCTTAATATATTTTTCCTTATTGGAATTGGCGGTGCGGTTGGGTTTTTGTCTGGAATGTTTGGAGTGGGGGGAGGGTTTTTGCTCACTCCATTATTAATTTTTTCTGGCATTCCAGCTCCCGTTGCAGTGGCATCTGTTAGCGGGCAAGTTGTAGCAGCTTCAACCTCTGGCGCTCTAAGTTATATGCGCCGTAATTTAATAGATTTTCACCTTGCGCTTTATCTCGTATTATCAGGAGTAATAGGTGCATTTTTAGGGGTCTATACTTTTTCAGCTCTAAGAAATGCTGGCCAAATCGATTTAGTTATTTCAGTTGGTTATCTAGTATTTTTAGGCTTCATTGGATTAATTATGCTCAATGAGGCAATACGCTCCTTGTGGCGGCATAAAATGGGTAAAGACCTACCAATGAAACTGCCGGGTCAGCATAATTGGGTGCATGGCTTGCCTTTAAGAATTCGCTTTAAGCGTTCAAACCTTTATGTCTCAGTAATACCTGTTTTAATCATTGGCTCTTCAATAGGTTTTTTAGGCGCATTATTGGGCATTGGCGGCGGGTTTATTCTAGTTCCTGCTTTAATTTATATTTTGCGAGTTCCCGGATCGGTAGTGATTGGCACTGCTTTGGTGCAAGTAATAGCTATTATGGCAGCCTCTGTGATTTTACACGCTATGAACAATTATTCTGTTGATGTATTATTAGCTTTTTGTCTAATGGTTGGCGGGGTTGTAGGTGCACAATTTGGGGCATCAGTTGGCAAGATAATGCGTGGCGATCAATTACGAGCAATGTTAGCACTTATAGTTTTAGCTGTAGCAATTAGATTTGCGTTCTTACTTTTCTTTACTCCTGAGGATATTTTTTCAACCTCAATTATAAGCCTTTCGGAGTTAGTAAAATGAGAGCAATTAAATCCATAATTTTTGCTTTTTTACTATTTGGTTTTTCCTCGAACATGGCTTTGTCACAAAGAACTATTAGCGCCCTATCAGATAGAGAAATTTTAATCGATCAGGGATTTACTGGCGAAACATTAACGATTTTTGGAAATATTGAGCCAGATATAGGCGCTAAAAAACAATATGTTGAAGGGCCATTTTCTATTGCTGTTATTATTCAAGGGCCAGCTATTAATCGGGTGGTGAGAAAAAAGACTTATAACTTTGGTATTTGGCTTAATAGTGAGCAATTAATTTTTGAGAAATTACCATCTTATTATTGGTTATTGAGCAGCGAAAAACCAGAAAATTTTGCATCAAGTGAGATATTAGCGGAAGCTGGGTTATTGCCAATAATGCAACCTCTTGTAGCTAGCACTAAGGGCGAGGGGGAGCAAAAAATATTTAGCAATGAACTTGTTCGCCTAATGAAAGAAAAAGGACTTTTTGGCATTAATGAAAATGGAGTAAAATTTCATTCAAATAGTCTTTATTCAATAAATTTAGAATTGCCCTCTGATGTACCTGTTGGGAGTTTTCTTGCAACAACATATTTGTTCAAAGGGGGAGAAATAATACATAAGCGCTCGGAAGGGTTTTCTGTGCGAAAAACGGGGTTTGAAAGGCTTTTAGGAACGTCTGCAAAAAAATCTCCTTTTCTCTATGGTGTTTTTACAGTTCTTTTGGCATTATTCACTGGCTGGCTTGGTGGAGTAGCGTTCCGCCGTTAATTTGGAAAATATTATGACACATATCCCCCCCTTTTGGTCTCGCATTGTTACATTAGCAGGAGTTTTTGGGCTATTGCCGTTTGTGCTCGCATTTATTGTAACGATTAATCCCAACTTGTTACCTATTGATAAAGCAATTTTTGAATCTGCAATAATTGGCTTTGGCGTTCTTATATTATCTTTTCTTGGTGGGGTGCGTTGGGGAATACGTTTACAAGGAGGCGCTGGCTCTGATCTTATTTTCATTGTTGGAATGCTTGGCTCAGCAGTTGGGTTTTTTATTCTATTAATGCCACATGATTTTGGCCTTATAGTTTTAACTATTGGTTTTGCTCTGCAAGGCGCATGGGATATTTGGTCTTCTGGAGTTCCGCAATTCTATGCCCGCCTTCGTGCTTCTATGACAGGGCTTGTTTGTTTAATTTTAATTGCTATTTTAATTGCAAGAATTTTTATTTGAAGCTTATTTTCTAATTAAATGGATATTATAATGACACAAAAAATTATTTTTATCACTGGCGCAACCGCCGGTTTCGGAGAAGCAACGGCAAGGCTTTTTGCAAAAAATGGCTGGAAAGTAGTAGCAACTGGCCGACGTTTAGAGCGACTTGAGAAGTTGCAGAATGCTTTAGGCAAAGACAAAGTACATATCGCACAAATGGATCTCACAGATCATGCTTCGATTAAAAATGCTATAGATAATCTTCCAAATGAGTTTAAGCCAATAGATTGCCTGCTCAATAATGGTGGCTTAGCGCTTGGTTTAGGATCAATCCCAGACATAAAAATTGATGATTGGCGAATTATGGTTGAAACTAATATTATGGGTTTGATTTTAACTACGCAAGAAATGATACCATTATTAAAGCAAGCAGGGCGTGGGGCTTCAATTATAAATATTGGCTCAGTTGCTGCACGAAATGCTTATCCGGGAGGTAATACTTATGGTGCAACCAAAGCCTTTGTTTCTCAATTTTCTTATAATTTGCGCACTGATCTAGCAGGCTCAGATATCCGTGTAACCGAATTAGCACCTGGTATGGCAAAGTCTGAATTTATGAAGGTTCGCACTTATGGCGATGATGATGTTAATGAGAGTTTTTATGAAGGGCTTGAGCCAATTTTACCTGAGGACATTGCTAATAATGTTTGGTTTATCGCAAATCAACCAGACCATATTAATATTAATATGATCGAAATTATGCCGCTTTGTCAGGTACCCGGAAGGCCTGAAATAATTCGTAAATAAATGTCGCAAATATTCAATATTGGGGCATAAAGATATTGTAGTTTTAGATTATTTAAGACTCTTCGCTACGCTCAGAGTGACATCTAGAAATAGCTTAGTGTTATTAAAAGATGTCATATTGAGCAAAGCGAAATATCTTAGATAATTTGCTAAATTTTCTAAAACAGGAGTTAGAAATGAAATTTCGATATACAATTCTTTATGTTAAAGATGTAAAATCAGCACTTGATTTTTATGTTGCGGCGTTTGGTGCTAAGCAAAAAATGTTACATGAAAGCGGTGATTATGGCGAATTGGACACGGGCAACACTATTCTTGCTTTTTCTTCGCTTGAACTTATGCGCCAGCTTGGCAAAACTCCAAAACCAGCAGATGCTGGTGCGCCAAGTTTTGAAATAGCTTTTGAAACTGATGATGTTGAGGCAGGGGTTAATAGGGCAATTAAAGCTGGTGCAAAATTAATTTCAAAGCCTAGCAAAATGGATTGGGGTCAAACCATTGCTTATGTGTCAGATGAAAATGGATTTTTAATAGAAATTTGCACCCCCATTGGATAATAATATGAACCTATCAAAAAATGAACAGGTACAAAAATTTCTTGATGACATAAGAGATATTGATGATGAGAAATATCAAATTTTACAACAATGTCGCAAAATTACCTTTTCGCTTAACAAAGATATTACTGAGCGCATTATATATGGTGGCATTATGTTTACAAAAAATAATGAAGATTTTGGTGGAATTTTTGTTAGTAAAAAACACGTTTCCTTTGAATTCACAAACGGCTCTCAGCTTGCAGATGAAAATGCTTTACTTGAGGGCAAAGGCAAATATCGCCGCCATCTAAAACTAAAAACTATAAGCGATATAAAAGAAAAGCAGGTTGAATATTTCGTTAAACAAGTAGCAATTTAATTATAGGCCAAATTATCTAATTGTCTTAATATTTCAGGGTGAGAATTTATTTTTGCTGGCGTAATATTTAGCCAACGCTTAAATTCACGATTCATATGAGCTTGATCAGAATAACCGCACATAATCGCACTTTGAGCCAGATTAACCGAACCCCCTATAATTCTTGCGGTTTTTCTAACTCTAGCCAATGATAACCAAGCAGCTGGGGTACGACCTGTTTGCGATTTTAATAATCTTTGTAAAGTTCGTGTGCTAACCCCTAAAAGCTTAGCTACTTCGCTAATTCTAATTACATCAGAAGCTAAACAAGCTAAGGCTTCTTTTACATTTGGGCATAGGGAAGTGAAATTTTCAATCCTCTCAGAAATTTCTATGCTCATGCTCACATTCAAGCCCCTTTAATGATGAAAATAATTGTTGTTGTTTAATTATTGTGCCTGCCTTTAGCCTAAACCCTTGCAAATAATCACCAGCGTTAATTGCAGCAAAATAGCTTTTCTCATCAAGTGAAGTGATTGTGCAGCGAGGAGTTTGTCCTTTACTTGCCCAAAATAATATATCCCGACAACCATCTGGTATCACGATATTTTTGCTATTTTTTTTGGCTTTATATTGCCATTTTTCAAGAATTGTGTTGTGCATGATATTAATTTATCAAACTAATATGCAATGTGCAAATAATACTATATTGCTGGTTTTGAAATTATAAGGAAAACAAATGCAAAAACTAAGCTGGATATTAAATATTATTCTTATCATTATTATTGGTGCAATGATCTATATGTTCTTAATTAAAGGCTCAACTCTTAAAAGTGAAGATGGGCGTACGGCGATTATTATTAATGATGCTGAACGTAATATGATGCTTGGTGATATGCGTAAATTTTTAGAAAATGTGCAAATAATTACCGTAGCACTTGGTGAAAATGATATGGAAGCTATTGTTGTGGCGGCTGAAAATGTTGGCCTAAGAGATGAAAATCCACCACCTTCTTTAATTGCTAAATTACCGCTTGAATTTAAGACAATGGGCATGGATACGCATAAGGCATTTGATGAATTGGCAGGCCTCGCAAAAACTGATGGCGATATTCAAACTGTGGCTAGTGCGCTTGGCAATATATTGATAAATTGCACAACTTGTCATGCGGCATATAAAATTATGCTGGAAGAGGAATAAGTTTGAAATCTCCTACATTGCAAACATAAAGCTAAAAAACAAAACTATGGGCGCTCAAATTTCTCTCTAGCCTCTTCAATTTGTTCACGACAAAAGCAAGTTTCAATATGATCATTGACCAAGCCCATCGCCTGCATGAAGGCATAAGCTGTAGTTGGGCCAAAAAATTTCCAACCACGGCCTTTAAGGTCTTTTGCTAGGTTCTTTGAATTATCTGTTTGCGCCATAGCTTTTAATGTTTCCCAAGAATAATCATTGGGGCGCTCGCTAGGGTTTGGTTCGAACTGCCAAAAATATTTCGCTAATGAGCCAAATTCATCAACCAGCTTAATAGCAACGCTGGCATTATTAATTGTGGCTTCTATTTTACCACGATGGCGCACTATATCAGCGTTTTGTAATAATCTTTCAACATCTTTTTCGTCGAATTTTGCAATTCTTTCAAATTCAAAACCTGCAAAGGCGAGGCGAAAACCTTCTCTTTTTCGCAAAATAGTTAGCCAAGAAAGCCCAGATTGAAAACCTTCAAGGCAAGCTTTTTCGAACAATCTAATATCATTATCTACTGGCCAACCCCATTCATTATCATGATAGGCACGATATTGCGCATCACTATTACCCCAATTACATCTTGGCTTATCTGTATTTTCTTGGCTATCAAGCTGTTCCATTATGTCTCTTTACTTTCTCTCAACCATATTGATTGGTAAAAGTTTTACCATCTTTGTTCACGCCATATTTTCCAATTATTGTAACACTAAAGTCAACATAGTAATTTTTCTATTTTGGTTTTTGACAATAAGTTTGTGAGTATGTCATGTTTAATCTATCATTTGTCTTTAGTGCTTTTCTAAAAATATTTTCTATTATTGTGCTTGTTCTAGCTTTTTCTAGTGCGGCATTTGCAGGGGGTAAAAAGATTTATTACCCACCCCCAGTTGGTATGAGCTTAACCAAAAGCACCCCAACAAATGGCTTGGCGCTACAGCTAAAAAACTCAGTAAACCCTAAATTTATTCGCCAAGTAGTGCCCTATAATACCAGTCAGCGAGTCGGCACTATAATTGTAGAGACCTCACAAAAATATCTATATTTGGTGCTAAGAAATGGCAAAGCCATGCGCTATGGAATTGGGGTTGGTCGTGAGGGTTTTGGCTGGAGCGGCACGCATAGAATAACTGCAAAAAGAAAATGGCCCGGCTGGACACCACCTGCGGCAATGCGAAAACGCCAACCAGAATTACCAGCTTATATGCCCGGCGGCATAGATAACCCACTTGGCGCAAGAGCGCTGTATATAGGCTCAACGCTTTATCGCCTGCATGGCACAAGTGAAGTTTGGTCTATCGGAAGAAACGTATCCTCTGGCTGTATCCGTCTATTAAATGAAGATGTTATTGATCTATATAATCGTGCAAGAGTTGGCGCAAAAGTAATAGTGATGTAGCTAGCCAGCTCAAGCGGCGTGAGCGGAGAAAGGCCCTAGTGGTCGTTCAGTATGGAAAAAGAATAAACGGCGGGGGTGTCGGGGTCGGGGTCGGGAGCAAAGCGACCAACGGCGACAAGAATAAAGAGGCAACTTACTCAATCTATCAGTATAGCGAGCTATCAGTAGAGCGAGCTTTGGGCTCGCCGGCGCTAGCGCCGCCCCATCGGAGGCTCAGCATTAGACATAGCGCCTTGCGCGTCATGGCTAATGCGGTGCGAGCCGTGAGATACATAATGGTACCGCCTCCCCGAATTGAACGGGGGACCTCTAGATCCACATTCTAGCGCTCTAACCAACTGAGCTAAGGCGGCACTTGACCAAACAATGTTTAGCCGCCAAATACATAAGGCTACTTATCAATTATGACAAGACTAAAAGTGATGTTTGAGAAAAACAATATTTGCATCTTAACCATTAAACTAATTGCTTAAGCCAAATCGTAGCTTCATATAGACCCAACGCCCAACAACATATATTAAGATAAGGTTAAGACTTATTAGAAATTGTTCTATTTTGGCACAATTAAGTCAATATTTGCAGGTAAAATGGGTATTGAGTGGTTAAAAAGCAATCAAGGAGCTAGAATTATTGCTTATTTAGGCGATAATCGACCTGCATGGTTTTGCTCTATTAAAGGAGAAAAACTGCTATGGAGCAATCCAGCAGCAAGGCTTTTTGGCGCTGAACAAAGATATTCAAATGTTAAGATTGATAATAATATCCTGCCAAAAGAAGGGCAAATCAAACATTTGTTTGAATTAGGATCAATGGGACGTAAATCTTTATCACGAGTAAGTTTTATTGCAGGTAAAAATAATATCTCACTTACCGCCACTTATATTCCTATGCAAATAGATGGTGCACAATATATTTTAATTGTTGGTGTTGATGAAATCGCAAAAGAAATTTTGCAAGAAATAGCCAAAAATAAAACATTAGTTGAAAACTTGTTTGCAGATAAGAGCGGGTTTATTTTACTCAATAAAATTGGTAATCCCATTATGGGGACAAAAAGCGAATTAGAATTATTTGATAAAAGAGCAATAGATTTTTTAGAAGGCTTTGATGAAAATGTAACAAATATCTTTTTGTCTGAGCGCCAAGAGAATTTACTTATCTTTCCTAAAAATAATATAAAGCAAGAAAAAACTGAGCAATTAGACGTGCAAAAAGCAGATGAACGACAAGAGAGCCCCGTTCATAAAGACCTAACATCGCTATTAGATCAATTAGCAGCTGATGAGGAGCTTTTCACTCCTTTGGATGAGCAAGATGATGAGGTTTTAGCGCAAAATGCACATCTAGAATTACCCAAATCCCTTGCTGAGAGTGAAAATGAAAATACTCAAGATGAAATAAATAACCCACAGCAAAATACTCTTTATCGCATTATTGGAGAGGGATTTGAAACTAATGTTTCAAATGAAAAACAACAGATAAATGAGGATGCTGAGCAAGACGATTCTAAATATAATTTTGCTGAATTATCACGAGTGTTAAATAATAGAATAGGCGGGGATAAAAACATAGATAACTCAACTTTGCCAAACTTAGAGAATTTGAATTCTAATATCACTTCTTTGAACATAGATAATAAGAGAACCTCAAAAAGTAGCTCGCTGGTAAATATGCCAGAGGAAAAACAAATATTAAATAGACTTTCGCTCGCTCTATTGATTTTTCGTGATTCTGAAATACTATTTAGTAATCGTTCTATGGCTGATTTATTAGGGCATTTAGATGTTGCAAGTTTGAAAAAAACCCCGCTTGGTGACATTTTTGTGAAACCAGAAGAGCAAAGTGAACCCGTAGGGCCAGTTACACACCTTGTGCGTTTAGATGGAGAAAAAGTTGCAATAAATGCACGTTTGCAATCAATCATTTGGAATGGTTCGTCAGCACTAATGCTTTCAGCTAATAAAAATCAAGAAGTTGAGCAGGAAAATACTAATAATGATGCAGAAAAAAGCATCTCAAATAATATGGTTTTTGAATTTGCTAAATCTCTATCTAAACTTGAAAAAAGTGGAGTTTTTCGTGCATCCAGAAACGGGACTTTGATTGAACATTGCGCAAATACACCTAAAATTTTAGATCGTATCGATGATGATTTAAAAAAATATCCTCTAAGCCTTATGGTTGGCGATAGGGAGGTAGAAAAATTACAACAATTTTTAGAAAAACCCGCTCGCTTTGCTTTTGCTGAACGCCCAACTATTAAATTAAAAGCCATTGATCCAAATATTGAAATATTACTTTTTAGTGAGGGCAGAGCTGGAATAGTAACAGGGTATTTGGGCTTAATTAGAAGAATAAATATTACGGCACCAAATATCGACAATGAAGATAAAAAAAATATTGATCTTGATATTATTAAAAATATTAGCCACGCCTTAAGAGAGCCATTGACCTCTATTATTGGTTTTTCTGAACTAATTCATTCAAGTTATTTTGGCGCAAAAGACCAGCAGCGCTACATAGATTATGCAAAAGATATCAATCTATCAGGGCAAGATATTTTAGCAATAATTAGTGAGCTAGAAGAATATGCCCTATTAAATAATAAGGCATATATTACTAATTTAGAAACTATTGATTTAGGTGAATTATTAGAAACCTGTCTATTGCGAATTCGCTCTCATGCCAATTTTTCTCGTGTTCTTATTCGCTCGGCAATTTCATTAAAACTACCAAAAATAATAGCCGATAGAAAAACTTTAGAGCAAGCGATATTACACCTTTTGGCAAATGCTATTGAGCAAACTCCAGTTGGCGGTCAAATAATAGTTTCAGCAAATTGTGAGATTGATGATAGCATAAATATTTATGTGCGAGATACTGGTAGCAGTGAAAGTGATTATAATAAGAGCTTTGTATTGTTTAGTGAAAATATTGATAAAGACAGAGGCTCACGTAAAGCAAACATTTCTAACATGGGTCTAGCCCTTACTCGTTCTTTATTAGAAGTAAATTCTGTTTCCCTAGAAATTGATCAAACTAATAATGCTGGAACTCTATCCTCATTAATTATTCCCGCCAATATGGCTATAAAATAGATTTTGAAAATATTAAATACTTGTTTTTATTTTATAATTCTAAATTTATTTAGAACACCTCTAAACTGCAACATCATTCTAACATATTGATTTCATTTTAGTTCTTGACAGACTATTTCAAGTAAGCCAAAACTATTTTGCCACCTAAGACCTTGAATCTTAGATAAGGAAACAAAATGAAAAACATAAAACGTTATATTAGCGTAACTATTAGTGCATTAGGGATTTTGGCAGTTGTTGCTCCCACCTTTGCACAAGAAAACACCGTAAATATTTACTCCTATCGCCAACCCGAACTTATAGCACCAGTACTTGATGGTTTTACCAAACAAACTGGCATTAAAACAAAAGTACTTTATCTTGGCAAAGGCGTGCTTGAACGTCTTAAGGCGGAGGGTGTAAATTCACCAGCTGATGTTATTCTAAGCGTTAGTGTAACACGCCTAATAGGCATGAAAGAAGGTGGGGTAACTCAAGCCGTAACGAGAGATATAATTGCTAGTAATATACCTAAAGCATATCGTGGTTCAGAAGGCCATTGGTTTGGTTTAACTACACGCGCAAGAGTTGTGTTTGCCTCCAAAGAAAGAGTTTCGCAAAACTCAATCACTTATGCAGAACTCGCTGATCCTAAATGGAAGGGTCGTATTTGCTCTCGTTCGGGACAAAATACCTATAATATTGCGCTTATTTCTTCAATCATTTCTAATGAGGGAATTGATAAAGCTACTACATGGCTAACGGGTGTAAAAGCCAATCTCGCACGCTCTCCAGTTGGTAATGATCGGGCGCAAGTTAAAGGTGTTTATTCGGGTGAATGTGATATTGCCATAGGCCATACTTACTATGCAGGGAAAATGCGTACTAACGAAGAAAATCCAGAACAAAAAGATTGGGAAGCGTCTGTTAAAATACTATTCCCAAATAATGATGGGCGTGGAGTGCATGTCGATATTTCTGGTATGGCGATGGCAAAATATGCGCCAAACAGTGAAAATGCGCTGGCTTTAATGGAGTTTCTTGCAAGCGCTAAGGGGCAGGAGATATATGCAGAACAAGTATTTGAATATCCAGTTCTGTCAGGTAGCAAATTATCTGAAATTGTAAAAAGTTTTGGTGAAATGAACCCAGATAATATCTCACTTGAAACCATTGCTCAAAATGCCGCTGAAGCGTCGAAGTTAGTCGATAGGATTGCTTTTGATGATTAAATTGCACATTTGGCTTTTCATGGGGAAAAAAGGACGAAGCCATTTATGGCTGAGGACTTCGGCGCTAGTGCGCCGCCCCGCCGGAGGGCAGCAATTAGAAAAGCTAATTGCGGTGCGCCCGTGAGGCAGAAAAATTTAATGGCAGAAGGCAAGCAAAAATCATGGTGGCAAACTATGCCTGCCTTCTCGTCATTATTTCAAATTGACTATTATGCGATTATGGTAGTGATGGTGGCACTGCTAGTTGCTCTACCAATTTTCACATTAATAATTGTTGCGCTTGGTGGTAATCTTGATTCTATAAAACACATAACAACAACAATCCTACCAAGCGCAACTCTAACGACTATATTATTGCTTATTGGCATTGCGATATTAACCGGCATTATAGGCTCGCTTAGTGCTTGGCTTGTTAGTTTTTTTGATTTCCCTTTTAGAAAAATATTTGCTTGGGCATTAGTATTACCGCTTGCTGTTCCTACCTATATTAGCGCCTATGCCTTTGTTGAATTTTTGAGTTTTACAGGCCCAATTCAAAGCCTGTTACGTGAGAGTTTTGGCTTTAGTTCGCCAAGAGATTATTATTTTCCTGATATTCGCTCATTGGGGGGTGCGATTTTTGTGCTTTCTTTAGTTCTTTATCCTTATGTTTATCTTTTAGTTAGGGCTTTATTTTACCTACAAGGCAGAAGGGCAATAGAAGCTGGCGAAGTTTTGGGCGCTAGCCAACAAAAAATCCTAACAAAAATTTTACTACCCCTCGCAAGACCTGCATTAGCGCTTGGTATTATTTTAGTAATGATGGAGGCAATAAATGATATTGGGGCAATGGAATATTTGGGGGTTAAAACGCTAACCCTATCTATTTTTTCTATTTGGATAAATCAGGGTGATTTTGCAGGGGCGGCGCAAATTGCCTTAGTATTATTGTTCATTGTTTTATTGCTGATTATTATTGAGCGCTTAGCAAGGCGTGGGCAAAAATATAGTGAAGTTGGAAAAAGCTCCTGTGCTGGGCCATTTAGTGCGCAAAAGCTTTATGGCTTAAAAAAATGGGGCGCATTCATTGCCTGTCTATTCCCTGTTGCACTTGGATTTGGTGTGCCAGTATCTGTGTTAGGTTTCTTTGCCCTAAGATCATTAAGACGAGGGTTTGATCCATCATTGCTGGGCGCAACCCTTACCTCGATTAGTTTGGCAAGCCTAGCGGCAATCATTACCGTGTTAATTGCTATAATGTTAAGTTATGCTCTTCGTATAAAGCAGGGTAAATTAATTAAATTCTTAGTGCGTCTAGCCTCGATTGGTTATGCAATCCCTGGAACTATCATTGCTTTAGGAATTTTTATTCCGCTGGCTCGGTTTGATAATTTTATTGATTTTTATATGCGAAGCTGGTTTGGCTTTTCAACTGGCTTGCTAATTTCAGGCTCGGCAATAATTCTTATTTATGCCTATTGTGTGCGCTTCATGGCTATTGCAGAGGGGACAATAAGTAGTGGGTTTGAGAAAATCTCACCAAATTTAGATAAGGCGGCCTATCTCTATGGCAAAGGAAGATTTGCAACATTTACAAAAATATTATTGCCCCTTATGCGCCCTGCAATTCTTGCCGCAGGACTTTTAGTTTTTATTGACACTCTTAAAGAATTATCGGCAACCCTAATGTTGCGCCCGTTTGGCATTGAAACCCTATCTATCTATATTCATGATTTAGCCTCTAGAGGGCGTATTGAGCAAGCAAGTGTTGCCTCACTTATCATTATGATTGTCGGGATTATTCCCGTAATTCTCTTAACAAGAGAGATGAAGGCTAAATAAATTGCAAATAAGCGATGCAAAATATGACTCCCATTATTAAAAAAATTGATTATAAGAGGTTAAACCTTTTTCATTAGGAGCAAAACATGTTCAAAAATTATATGCAAAAAAGCAAGAAATTAGCATTTGCTATTCTTTCTATTCTTATTCTTTCAACTAGTTATTCTTATGCGCAAAACACTGAAATAAAATTGGGCATGGTGCTTGAGCCGCCTCATCTTGACCCAAGTGCAGGGGCGGCCGCAGCGATTGATGAAGTGGTTTATGCAAATATTTTTGAAGGGCTAACTCGCATTGATGAAAATGGCGGAGTGCAGCCATCTCTTGCTACTTCTTGGGAAATTTCAAACGATAATTTAACTTATGTTTTTAATCTAAAGCAGGGTGTTAAATTTCATGATGGCACAGATTTTGATGCTGATGATGTGGTGTTTAGTTTTCAGCGTGCAATGGGGGATGATAGTGTTAATGCGCAAAAGGCAATTTTTGAAATAATTGAAGAAATAAGAGCAATTGATGCTAATTCTATTGCTATTTTGCTAAAACGTCCTTCGGGTGATTTCTTGTTTAATATTGGGCGAGGGGACGCAATTATTGTTGCCCCTGAAAGCGCAGATAATAATAAAACTAACCCAATAGGCACAGGCCCATATAAGTTTATTTCATGGAATAAGGGCGCAAAAATTGTGCTTGAGGCAACAGAAAATTATGTTGGCGATGAGGTTAGTATAGATAAAGCGACATTTGTGTTTATTTCAGATCCAAACACCGCCATTGCCGCAATGCTGGCTGGTGATCTTGATGGTTTTCCAATGTTTCCAGCCCCTGAAGCTTTAGAAATATTTACAAAAGATAACAGATTTAATGTGCTGGTTGGCACAACTGAGGGCGAAACTGTTTTAGCCACCAATAATAAAAAAGCACCATTTAATGATATAAGAGTTCGTCAAGCAATGGCACATGCTATTGATAGAAACGAAATTATTGAAGGTGCAGTATTTGGTTATGGCACGCCTATTGGCTCGCATTTTGCACCCCATCACCCATATTTTATTGATAAGGTAAATACATATCCGCTTGATTTAGAAAAAGCTAAAGAACTACTCACTGAGGCTGGATATCCAAACGGTTTTAAGGCAACATTAAAATTACCACCAGCCCCCTATGCTCGGCGTTCTGGACAAATCATTGCCTCGCAATTTCGTGAAATTGGCATTGAGCTAGAACTTATAAATGTTGAATGGGCACAATGGATTGATGAGACTTTCACCAAGAAAGATTATGATCTAACTATTGTTTCTCATGTTGAGCCATTTGATATTGGAATTTACGCTAATCCCGATTATTATTTCCAATTTGATAGTGAAGATTTTCGTGCTGTGATGGAGCAATTAGGGCAAACAACAGACGAAGGCGCACGTCGTGCTTTAGCAATTTATGCACAAGACTTCTTGGCTCGCCATGCTGTAAACACTTATCTGTTCCAGCTTGCAAAAGTTGGCGTTTGGCGTGCAGATATTGAAGGCATGTGGGCAAATGCTCCAATAGAGGGTAATGATTTAAGCACTATTGCCTTTATAAATTAGTGGAAATAATATGTTTGGCACTATATTAAGCCGATTAATTGCTTTTGCGGCAACATTATTTGTTGCCTCATTGGCCATCTTTTTATTGCTTGATATTTTGCCGGGTGATCCAGCAAGATTTATTCTTGGCATTAGCGCAACAGAGCAAAGCATTGCGGTTTTACGAGAGCAAATGGGGCTTAACCTGCCGCTTTGGGAGAGGTTTTTTAATTGGTTCTTTGCCCTCCTTAAGGGAGATTTAGGCATTTCTTTAACCCAAGATTTGCCAGTAACTTCGCTTATTTTTGAACGTATATTAGTTTCTTTCCCTCTAGCAATTTTTGCTATGATAATTGCCATAATAATAGGCGTGCCTATTGGTATTATTGCAGCGCAAAATAGGGGCAAAAAAAGCGACAGTTTTTTAATGCTATTGGCGCAAATTGGCATTGCCATTCCAAATTTTTGGTTTGGCATGTTATTAGTTTTATTATTTGCGGTAACGCTTGGCTGGTTTTCAACTGGTGGTTTTATTAGTTGGGACGAGAGTATCTTTGGCGCAATAAAATCATTGGTTTTACCAAGCATTGCGCTTGCATTACCGCAAGCGGCAATTTTAGCTAGAATAATGCGCACCGCGTTAGTTGATGTAGCAAATGCTGATTATATTCGAACAGCACGAGCCAAAGGGCTGACTAATTCTCAGGCAATATGGCGGCATGGGGTGCGCAATGCTTTATTGCCAGTAATGACAATTTTAGGTTTGCAATTTGCTTTTCTTATTGCTGGCACAATAATTATTGAAAATGTTTTTTATCTACCCGGATTAGGAAAACTTATTTTTACCGCCATTTCTGAGAGAGATTTAGTCTTGGTGCGAGGAGCGCTTATTGTGCTAGTTTTTGCGGTTATTACAATTATGCTCATTGTTGACTTGCTTTATCAAATAATTGATCCACGCCTTCGCTCAAGGAATAAAATATGAGCGAGAAAAAGCCAATAGGATTAATTGAAAAAGCCTTTAGCCATTTGAGTTTTAGAATTGGCTTTTTTGGCACTATTATATTTTTTATAATTGCGCTTATTTCAATTTTTTGGACACCGTTTGATATTGCAAACCTTGATATTTATAATCGTTTTGCCCCCATTAGTTTTAGCCATATTTTAGGCACTGATTTTTATGGACGAGATATGCTCTCACTTTTAATGTCAGGGGCGCTCACTAGCTTCATTGTAGCAATTATTGCGGTTCTTATAGGTCTGCTAATTGGCGTGCCACTTGGTCTTATTGCCGCTTCTTATGGCGGATGGCTTGACGCTATTTTAAGTCGCACCAATGATTTTTTGTTTGCCTTTCCAGCAATTATTTCGGCAATAATTATCACAACGATTTTTGGCCCTTCAGCAATTAACGCCATGATTGCTATTGGGATTTTTAATATTCCAGTTTTTGCACGAGTGGCACGAGGCGGAGCTTTAAGCATTAAAATGCTTGATTATATTGATGCAGCTAGGCTTAGTGGTATGGGAACATTAGAAATTGCTTTTAGGCATATTTTTCCAAATATTGCCTCACTAATTATTGTGCAAGCCAGCGTACAATTATCACTTGGAATTTTGGCAGAGGCTGGGCTTTCTTATCTTGGGCTTGGTACACAGCCCCCGCAAACTTCACTTGGTCTAATGTTGCAAGAAGCGCAATCATTTTTCTTGCTCTACCCAATGTTAGCAATTCTTCCCGGCCTAACAATTATGTTTATTGTAATTTGTATAAACCTATTGGGCGATGGTTTAAGAGATGCGCTAGATCCAAAATTGGCACGGGAG
>JAKISM010000030.1 GCA_021648585.1 Devosiaceae bacterium
ATGATTTCCTGCACAAATTGCAAATAAAATGCTTAGACATTTTGCTCCAAGCAACTAGAAAGATAATTGCAAAATTGAGTATAAAAATCGCCCTTAATCTTTTATTAAGGTTAACGCTGATGAGTATATGTGGATAATAGCAAAAGAAAGTAGGCTAGAGACATGGAAAATGAAGATGAAAATACAAGAAACGCTGCAAAACAGCCTATTTTTAATTTACCAAATATAATTATCGCTCTGTTGATAATAATTTGGTTACCACAAATATTTACCTCGTTTTTCCCAAATGAGAATATTAAACAGCTACTTATTATCTATTTTGGCTTTATTCCTACTCGTTTCATTGCCCCCGAACAATTTCCCCTAGGATCACTTGCCTTAACATGGACAGTTTTTACCCATGCGTTGCTACATGCTGGCTGGGAGCATTTATTCATTAATAGCGCATGGCTAATGATTTTTGGCACGCCTGTTGCTCGCCGCTATGGCGTAAGCGCTTTTTTGCTGATTTTTTTCTTAAGCGCTGCAGCTGGAGCTTTGTTATTTGCGTTAGTAACTTTGCCAGAACTTAGCCTATTGGTTGGCGCATCGGGCGGCATAGCAGGGTTAACAGGAGTTGCTATTCGCTTTATGTTTCAGCCCATTCAAGTTGCAAAACACCCCGAAACTAGTGAAGTAATAGTTTTGGGGCGCACGCTGGCTAGTTTTGCTGAAATGTGGAGCAATCGAACTACAAGATATTTCACCATAGTCTGGCTAGCAATAAATGCCGCCATTCCACTTGTTGGAATTTTTGGGATTGCAGAAATAAATATCGCATGGCAGGCGCATATTGGAGGATTTTTACTTGGCCTATTCATTGCACCACTGTTTGAGAGTAAAGCCTAATATTTATCCTTAGGATCAAATAATTGCTCGCCACCAGTGAGCTTTAGAGAAGTTTCTTCCCCATTAATTTCAACAGAGCGAAAAAAGCAGCTTTTGCGACCCGTATGACAGGCTGCACCAATGCCTAATTGCTCAACTTTGAGCAAAATAGCATCTTGGTCGCAATCAACTTGCATTTTTATTAATTTTTGCACTTCGCCTGAAATCTCGCCCTTTTTCCATATCTTTTGCCGTGAGCGAGAAAAATAATGCACTTCATTAGTTTCAAGGGTTAGGCTAAGCGCTTGTTCATTCATGTGCGCCAGCATAAGGATTTCACCGCTTTTATAATCTTGCGCAATAGCGCTCACCAAGCCATTCTCATCAAATTTGGGAGCGAATTGTTTGCCGCTCTCAAGCTGAGCTTTTGATAGGGTTTTGGCATCAAAGAATTTAATAGCCATGCTATCTAGCTCCATTAACTAGCGCAAAAAACCGTTCACGCTCGCTTTTTTCTTCTGCAAATATGCCTGTAAATTTTTGCGTTAAAGTTGTAGCTCCAGGCGCTCTAACGCCACGCATAGACATGCACATATGCTCCGCCTCAACCATTATGGCAGCACCACGAGGCTCAAGATAAGTATTTAATGCTTCAATAATTTGCGCTGTTAGGTTCTCTTGCGTTTGCAAGCGGCGTGCATAAATCTCAACTAACCTTGCTAATTTTGATAGGCCAACAATGCCCTCATTGGGTAAATATGCAATATGAACCTTGCCAAAAAACGGTACGAGGTGATGTTCGCAATGTGAATAAAACGCAATATCACGCAAAAGAACAATATCATTATAATCGCTAATATCTTGAAAAGTCTTGCTTAATATCTGTTTGGGGTCTTGCTCATATCCAGCAAAAAGCTCGCTATATGCTTTTGCTACACGTTTAGGACTATCAATCACGCCCTCACGTGTTGGATCATCGCCTGCATATGCAATCAGCGTTTTAACCGCTTCTTGCATTTGCTTTTCGCTTGGTTTTCGCAAAACCCTTGCAATTTTTTTGGATTTTGCATCAAAATCTGGCAGTTTCACATCCATAATGCATCTCCTGTTAATTATGCCCCAAAAATAAATACGAAAGTGCTGGCAGGGCGTTGATAATCCATTATATAGAGAACTATATGAAATTCGCAAGCAAATGAGAAATAATCGTGGAACTCTCAGAACTTTATTCAAGTAAAATATTACAGATAGCTTCTCAATTAGAAAATATTGAGCCGCTCAAGGAATTTGACGCAAGAGTTAAAAAAAATTCTAAAATTTGTGGATCAGTGGTTGAGGTTAGTTTGAAGCTACAAAATGGCGTGGTTAGTGATTATTCACACAAAGTTTCAGCTTGTGCATTGGGGCAGACTTCTGCCTCAATCATCGCAAAAAATATAATTGGCTCTAGCGAGAAAAAGTTACGCAATTTAAGAGATGAAATGGTGGCAATGCTTAAGCATGACGGAGCGCCACCAAGCGGTAAATGGTCAGACTTGCAATATTTACAACCAGTAAAATCCTATCCAGCAAGGCACACCTCTACTCTTTTAGTGTTTGAAGCAATTATTGCCTGTTTTGATGAAATAAAGAAAGATAATGAAGCAATTTCTTAAAATATTAGGCAAAGCCATTGATTTTCCATTCAAAGTGATTGCGGTTCTGCTAATTCAAATATATCGCTACACGCTTTCAGCCTTTGCTGGGCGAAATTGCCGCCATTTGCCTTCTTGTTCAGAATATACCAAAGACGCTATTTGGAAATTTGGTTTTTGGAAAGGTGGCTGGATGGGGTTGGCAAGAGTTGTTAGATGTCGCCCAAGTGGTACTGATGGATTTGACCCCGTGCCTGAAAACTTACCTAAAGACAGTAAATTCTATCTTCCATGGAGATATGGGCGCTGGAAATAATTTTAATCTGGTGTTAATGAGCATATAATATTTTGATTCCAATTTTGAGAGTAAGTCTATGATTAGTATAAAATTTCCTGATGGTGCAACTCGTGAGTATGAGGAGGGGACAACTGGGGCGCAAATAGTTGGTGCAATTTCTAAGTCTTTGGCAAAAAAAACCGTTGCTATAAAAATTGATGGTAAACTTTCTGATTTGAGCGAAGCGCTAAATGATGGGGCGTTGGTTGAATTTGTCATGCGTGACGATGAAGCGGCGCTTGAATTAATTCGCCATGATTGTGCGCATGTTTTGGCAGAAGCCGTGCAAGAATTATGGCCCTTAACGCAAGTTACCATTGGCCCAGTGATTGAAAATGGCTTTTATTATGATTTTGCTCGTGATGAGCCTTTCTCAACAGAAGATTTGCGTAACATTGAAAAGAAAATGAGCCAAATTATTCAGCGTGGTGCAAGTTTTACTAAAGAAGTTTGGTCACGTGAGGAAGCAAAGAAAGTATTTGCGGCTAAAGGCGAAGAATATAAAATTGAATTGATTGATGCTATCGCTGAGGGCGAAAACCTAAATATTTATAAACAAGGGCAATGGTTTGATCTTTGTCTTGGCCCACATATGCGCACAACAAAAGATGTTGGCCAAGCTTTTAAGCTAACCAAAGTTGCTGGCGCTTATTGGCGAGGAGATAGCAACAATGCGGTGCTTTCTCGCATTTATGGCACGGCATGGGCAAACCAAAAGCAATTAGATGAATATTTGCACATGGTTGAGGAAGCTGAAAAGCGAGATCACCGCAAATTGGGTCGTGAACTAGATCTATTCCATTTTCAAGAAGAAGCGCAGGGCAGTGTTTTTTGGCATCCAAATGGTTTTGTGATTTATAATGCGATGGAGCAATATATTAGACGCAAAGTTAGCGCATCTGATTATAAGGAAATAAAAACTCCTGAACTAATGGACGTGAAATTATGGGAAAAATCAGGGCATTGGGCAAAATTTAGAGAGAATATGTTTGTTGTGCCCGATGAAGTGCCTTCACTTGAAGATGATGCGCCTGTAATTTCAGGGGAAGCAAAATTAATGGCGCTTAAGCCCATGAATTGCCCTGCCCATGTGCAAATATTTAATCAGGGTATAAAATCTTATCGTGATTTGCCGCTTCGCTATGCAGAATTTGGCTGTTGCCATCGCAATGAAGCGCATGGTGCTTTGCATGGTCTGATGCGTGTTAGGCAAATGACACAAGATGATGGGCATATTTTTTGTACAAAAGAGCAGGTGCAATCTGAAACTGAACAATTTTGCGAATTACTTGATTCTATTTATCAAGAACTTGGATTTAACGAAGTTAAAATTCTAGTGGCAACACGTCCAGATGTTCGTGCAGGAACTGACGAAGTGTGGGATTTGGCTGAAAAATCGCTAATCGATGCGCTTAGTGCTACGGGGCGAGAGTTCACTATTGTTGAAGGTGAGGGGGCTTTTTATGGGCCTAAATTAGAGTTCCACCTAAAAGATGCTATTGGGCGCACGTGGCAGTGTGGCACATTGCAGCTTGATTTTGTGCTACCTGAGCGCCTTGACGCTTCTTATATTGATAAGGATAGCTCTCGCCAGCGCCCTGTAATGTTGCACCGAGCAATTTTAGGCTCGCTTGAGCGATTTATTGGCATTTTAATAGAAAATCATGCAGGTAGAATGCCTATGTGGCTTGCTCCAACACAAGTTGTCGTTGCGCCTATTGTTTCAGACATTGATGATTATGCTTTAAGTATAGTCGAGAAATTAAAGGCGCAAGGAATAAGAGCCATAAGCGATTTAAGAAGCGAAAAGATCAATTATAAAGTACGAGAACATTCACACGCTAAAGTGCCAGCAATTTTTGTGGTTGGTAAACGAGAGGCAGAAGAGGGCACGGTTTCAATCCGTCGTTTGGGCTCGCAAGGGCAAAGCGTAAAAAATGCCAAAGAAGCAATAAAGGAAATTATTCAAGAAGCAACACCACCTGATTTGAGATAGATCAATATTTTATTATATAATTGCTTTAAAGTTCTATCTTTAGGGCTTTAGATTTTGAGATTTAGGCTTTATACTTTAGATTTTAGGGGAGATTAAAATGAATTGGAAATTTTTTGCACTTTATGTGATGGCTATGCCAGTGCTTTTGTTGGTGTTTATGATTGTTGCACTTAGTGCGCCGCAATTAGGCTTGTTTAATATTAATTCGTTGCTTTGGGGCGCAGTTGCTAGCTTTGTTGTTGCTGTTCCTGTTGCATGGGTTGTTGCCAAAAGATTGTAATAAATATTTTGTTGCAAACAGATGTTCTAATATAGCTATTTAATAGAGCGAAGTAAGTAATTCAACTTCGCGTGGGGCTGATGGTTTAACCTGAAAATCTCGATTATAGACATTTTTCCCAATCTTAGCGATTACGGCATAATCACCTTCCTTTAGAATTGTTGAGGGGAAAGCTCCAAGATTTGTGTAGACAATTTCTCCGTCCTGCTCTTTTACGCTCCATTCAACATCGGCTATTGCCTTGCCATTTGGCTCAGAAGCAAGGCGAAAGCTTATTTTGCTGGCATCATGATATAATGTAGCATCAGTAATTTGCCCCACTTCAACCCGTAAATCTGCCTGTACTTTTGCATTAACATTGCCAAAATATGAGGTAACATTATAAGTTCCAGCATTTAGATAAATAATATCATTAGGGCGGACATTTTCTGCGATAATTCTTTTGCCGTTTATTTCGCCATCATTGGCTGATATTTCAAATTTAAGATTAGAGGGAATAATTGGTATATCGCCAGTAATTGCCGCCTTTAAGCGTAATGCACCTGCTTCAAATATTAAGGTTTTTGTGGCAGGAGAATTAATGGTAATTGTTTCACTAACCTGAGCATTGCCATATGCTGCATGAATTAAATAGTCGCCCATTTTCAAGTTAAAATTTGCAGCAGCTCGTTCAGACTTAAATAGGAGTGACATTTGACCATTTTCAATTTCGCTGGCATCAAAAATGCGCCAGTTAACCCCACTTTGCAAAATTGCACCATTTTCAGATAATTTTGCAAAAAGTTTAAGATTTTTTCCGAAGCCATCATCATTTTGAAAAATGCTACTATCATCAGGCTGCGCAATTAGTGGTATAGGTGTTTGCTCAGGGATTATTTCTCGATTTGGGGGTGGTTGTGGAATTGGCGCGGTATCTTGAGCTAACACACTATTAAGTGGTAAGATAAATGATAAGATAAAGAGAATAATATAGGATATCAATTTTTTTTGCATATGTTCTATTAACTTGTACTAAATGAGTAGGAAAGCAAAAATACTATAGTTGAGTAAATATAAACAAAAAAGGTAAATTATGTCACGTAACGCACAATTAATAGATTATTTGAAAAAACGTCGCTCTGTACCCCTTCCATTTTTGCAAAATCCGGGCCCAAGTGAAAGCGAATTAAAGGAAATATTAGAAATTGCAACTAGAGTTCCTGATCATGGAAAATTATCTCCTTGGCGTTTGATTATTTATAAAGGGGATAAGCGCATAAAAATTGGGGAAAATTTGGCGCTAATTGCTAAGGAAAATAACCCAAATATAGATGAAGAAAAATTAGAAGTTGAGCGAAATCAATTTTTACCAGCTCCTCTAACTATTGGCGTTTTAAGCTCGCCCATCAAACACGAGAAAATCCCACAATCTGAGCAAGTGCTTTCTGCGGCGGCTGTGGCTCTAAATCTTGTGCATGGCGCAAATGCGCTAGGTTTTGGCACTCATTGGGTTTCTCGGTGGTTTTCTTATGACCAAAGAGCAAAAGAAATGTTGGGTGCAAAAAATGGCGAGGAATTTGTTGCCTTTATTCATATTGGAACTCCATGTAAAACATTAGAAGATAGAGATAGGCCAAACCTAAAAGATGTTGTTACATACTGGCAAAATTAACGAAAATTTAACCTTAGTTTAGCATTGATTAACATAGAGTTTAAGGTCATTAAAATGTCAATGCAACCAATTCAAATTTCTCCTGCTTTAGCACAAGTGATAAATAGTGCTGGACAAAAATCCGATGTGGATTTTGATTATTTGGTGCAAACTGCTGTGCGTGAAAGCTCCCTAAACCCAAAAGCAAAAGCTAGCACATCTTCTGCTACTGGTCTTTTCCAATTTATTGAAGCAACATGGTTTGAAACTATGAAGTCAGAAGGGGCGAGGCTTGGATATGAAAATTATGCAAATGCTATTAAGCGTGATGAAAATGGTGTCTTTAATGTAGAAAATAAAAAATTGCGCCATGAGATTTTGGAACTAAGAAAAGACCCGCAAATTGCCGCAGATCTTGCCGCAGCTTTTACTCGTAATAATGGTGAGTATCTTGAAAATAGGTTTGGGCGGCGACCAAGTGCTGGGGAGCTTTATATTGCACATTTTTTGGGTGCTAAGGGTGCTGAAAAAATGTTTGAGGCTGGATTAAAAAACCCAGATCAAATAGCCGCAAATCTTTTCCCAAATGCTGCCAAGGCAAATCGCTCGATTTTTTATTCCAACAATGAGCCAAGAACCATAAAACAGGTATATTTATCTCTCGTAGCCAAGCATCAAGCTAGTGTTGTTGCAAGTGAGTTTAGTGCGCAACAGCTTGCAAACAAAGATGTTGCTATTAAAATTGATAATAATCAGCAAGCTCCGTTAATTATTGAGCGAGATATTTCATTTCAAAATATGTTCACAACAAATACCAATAATGAGCCCCGTTCGTTAATTTCAGACAGAGCAGAGAATGTTAATAATGGTGCGTTCTTTGTGCAGCTCTACGCCAAATAATTTTCTTTATTCATAGTGAACAAATTATTAAGCCTTGCAACCTAAAGTGCTTTCAAAGACGCATTTAGGCGCAGGTTTATAATTAAGGGATATAATGGTATTGTACGAACAATTCTTAGAGCTTTCACAAAATTTGGATAGTGAAGTGCGCTCACAAGCTGCTCATTTAGCATCTTTGTCATTTGTCGAGCATAATGGTTCAATCGATGAATATGCAGCGCTTTATGCTTCTTTAATTTCTTTTTTAGAGGATAATTCGGTAAAGGTTCGTGCGGCTCTTGCTTATGGGTTATTACATTCAAAACATGCCCCACGCCCTGTTATTTTGTCACTCTTACATGATGTGCCGATAATTTCTCGAGCGGTGGCGCAATATTCTCCGATTTTAGTTGATGCAGATCTTATGGGGGTTGTTAAAAGCCAAGATATTGCAATGCTTGATTGTATTGCTGATCGTCCTGAACTAACCCAGCGAGTTGCGCACGCTTTGCTTGAAAATAATAATATTGATATTTCTCTTAAAGTTCTTTGGCGAGAAGATGTTGATATTGCTCCTAATGTTCTCGCAAGAATTACTGATGATTTGGGTGATAATGCTAAAATCCGTGATGCGCTTTTTGCACGAGATGAGTTACCCGGATCTTCTAGGTTTTTATTAATTGAAAAAGTTTGCTCTGATCTAACTAACTCTAGGCTTGTTAAGGGAACTATTGCACAAAGACCATTAAATCGTCTTATGCGTGATCTAACAAATTCGGCTCTAACATCTATTGGTGAAAGCGAAGCTTGTTTGGGATTAAGCGATTATGCTCTTGAAATGATCGATAAAAATCAGGTCAATGCTAGAATATTATTGCATAGTGTGGTGAGTGGTGATGTTTTGTTTTTTGCACAATGTGTTGCGGTGCTTACCAATATCCCACAAGAAAAAATATTCACCTTGTTAAATTCTGGCTCAAGAGCTTCTCTTAATGCGCTTTTCTCAAAAAGCGGTCTGAATATGGCTATTCGCAACCTGTTAGCTAGATTAATATCCTATGCACGAAATGTTGATTTGGCCGATGATTTATCAGCACGTCACCTAGTTGTAACTTGTTTGATTAATGAATTGCTAGATGAGCATGATGGCGGTATTGCGTTAGAATTAGAAGATGCTTTTTCTTATCTTAATGAGCAAAATATCTTGCTTGCTCGTAGCGCTGCTGCTGGTGTTATGCCTGCATTTGCAACAGGAGAAAAAAGTAATAAGCAACTTCCATTGCCATCAGGTGATAGCGAACAAGCATTGGCGCTGCCAGCCGCTTAAGTCATATTTGCGCAATTTTCTTATTTATTATTACTTCAAACCCTTGTTTGATTTCTTCAATATTTTTTGTGCTCTTATGTTTGCTTTTTGTGCAAAGACCTATTGCCTGAACCAATAATTCTATAGCTTCAAGATGTTCCTTTAGATAGCAGGTGCGCTCAATTAGTCGTGATAAAGTGGCCGCGAAATGACCCGCCTCATCATTATTAAGGACGCCTGCATTGCCCTTAATCAGATGTACTGCTTTATTAAACGAAGAGAATGACTTTGGATCATCATCATGGCTTTTTAACTTATTCCAACATGATAAAAGCTCATTAATATCGTCCTCTAGCCACTTTTCAAAATCCATTGACAGGTTATCAACTTGGCGATCAGCCTTATCAATTGGATGAATAGCTCCTTTGCCAAGTTGCAAATAAATGATTTTATCAAACAGTTTCGTATCTGGCTCGATAGTTTCTAATAATCTGCCAGGCAGATTGGGCTTGTTTGCTAAATTTTTATCATTCAAATTATCTACCCCAAAATATTCAGAATGAATGAATTTTACAAGGTTTTTTCAAATTAACAAGCGAGATTACACTTAAGCACTGCCCACAATTAGATTAAAAACTGTTCGTTAAGAACTCTTTCTTCTAAGCCGTGACCGGGATCAAATAATAGGGTTACTTTTTTTGATCGATCCTCAAAAACCTCAACACTTAGCACATTTTCAAACTCAACATTATCAGCAACCGCACTTATTGGGCGTTTATTTGCTTCAAGTGTTTTGAAGATAACTTTTGCATTATTATGCAAAATTGCTCCCCTCCATCTTCTAGGGCGAAATGGAGAAATTGGGGTTAGTGCTAATAGAGGGGCATCAATAGGCAATATTGGTCCGTGTGCTGAAAGATTATATGCGGTTGATCCCGCAGGGGTAGATAACAGCACGCCATCAGATATCAATTCTTTTAGTCTAACCTTGCCATCAACAATTATTTTAATTTTTGCAGCTTGATAGGTCGAGCGAAATAGAGAAACTTCATTAAGCGCTAAAGCATGATGGGTCTTATTATTTGCATCTTTTACCTTCATGAAAAGTGGGTATATATCTTTTGGCCGAGCAAGTTTAAGCCGCTCAATTAAATCACCCTTATAAAAATCATTCATCAAAAAGCCAATAGAGCCACAATTCATGCCATAAACAGGAATTTTATATTCCATAGCTTTATGCAGACTTTCTAGCATAAAGCCATCACCACCAAGCGCCACAACAATATCAGCTTGCTCAATGCCAACACCTGCAAACTTTTTAGTGAATTTTTTAACAGCTTTTTGTGCTTCTGGTGCATTACTAGCCAAAAAGGCTATTTTCTTTGCTGGGTTTTGTGACAATTCATAACTCCAAAATAAAACTAATAGAATAATTAGCACGCTTAACCCTTTGATACCAGTGCAGGAGTGCACGAAGATAAGGATTTCTAATAATTATTTATCTTTGCCCCTTGAACTTATCTAAAGCGGGTGATAGCAAGCTTTTTAGGTTGCCGGTATAGCTCAGTTGGTAGAGCATCTGATTTGTAATCAGAGGGTCGGGAGTTCGAGTCTCTCTGCCGGCACCACGCTTCGCCCTTACGGGCTATGCGTGGCGCAGCCACAAAAGTAGAGCGTTAGGACGAAGCAGTGTCCTGCGTAGCTCATAGAGCGAAGCATGGACTATTTGAGAAAATCATAATGCATTATGTTTATATTATCAGAAGTATTGACTTTCCAGAGCAAGAATATACAGGAGCTACTTCCAATTTGAAACAAAGACTTGCAGAGCATAATTCTGGAAGCTCAAAACATACTGCAAAATACAAGCCGTGGGAATTAGTATCTTATCATGCTTTTATAGATAAACAAAAGGCTTATGATTTTGAAAAATATTTGAAGTCGCATTCAGGCAGAGCGTTTGCAAAAAAGAGATTAGTATAATTGAAGTTTATTCTATCTTGCATTTATTCTTGCCGCCGTTTATTCTTTTTCTATGCTAACACTACATTGGCTGCCTTACATCTCGCCAGTGACGCTATATAGGGATTTGAATAAGAACCTTTAATCCGCCTTTGTTTGATTTTTCAAAATTCAATTTTCCTGAATTCATTATAACTATTTCATTAGCAATCGAAATACCAATGCCCGTGCCAGAGCCTTTGCTATCTAAACGCAAACCACGTTTGCCGAGTAAATTAAGTTGTTTCTCGCTTAACCCCTTACCATCATCTTCAATTATCAAATTGATATGTTTTTGTTCAACATTTGCCTGAATATGAATATTGCTATTTGCCCATTGTGTTGCGTTTTCAATTATTATTCCTAGTAATTCAAGTAGGTCTGGCTCGTCTAAATCAACCTCAATTTTGCCGCTTATATCAATATGCCATTCTATTTTAGTGCCCTTTGGGGTTTTCTTGAGCGTGTTAACCACACGATTTAGGTGTTTTAATAAAGGAGTTGCAAAATGATCGGCTTTTGAGCGGGTTTTAAGGCGTGATAGGCGTAATTGGTGATCTATAATTGCCGACATGTCATTAGTATTTTGTGCAATAATTTTTGCACTCTCCTGATTGCCAGATTTGCGTATATTTTCAATTTCAGAATTAAGGACTGTAAGCGCAGTTTTTAACCCATGCGCTAGGTTGCTCGCCCTTGTTCTAGCAAAAGAAATAGATTTATCTTGTGTATCTAGCAATTCGTTTACTTCATCAATTAATGGCATTACTTCGGGTGGATGATTATCATTCATTCGGCTTTTGCTACCAGTTCGAATGGCGCTAATATCTTGCTTAATTTTTGAAAGTGGGGCTAGTCCTAGAGCAATTTGCACCCAAGCAGCAATGGAAAGGGCAACAGCTAAAATTGCTAGCGCACGTAATAGATCAAAACGAAACTGTTTTGTGGCCTTATAAAAATTGTTCAAGTCCTCTGCAAGAATTATATCAAGTTCTATAAAAGAGCCGTCCTTTTTTTCAAATTGCAATCGCTGAATAAACGCAATGGCAAGAGTTCCTTCAGGGTCAATTATATTGGCAATATTTAATTTTCTATCAAATAATGTCTTGTCTTCAAGATTAAATTCTTGATCCCACATTGAGCGTGATCTTGAGCGTGCGTTAGTTTTAGCATCTGTTATTTGCCAATATATATCGCCATAAGGTATTTGAAAGCGAGGATCCGCTAATGGTGCTTTTAATGTTGGAACGTCAATTTCAGGATCAATTTGTGCTATTAATCTGTCGAACTGGTTTGACAGGTCAGATTTTAAGGAACTCTCAATATGAGAAGCAAAAAGTGATGATATTACAAAGCCAGCAATAATAAGTGCTATTATTATTGAGGTTGCAGAAGCTGCAAAAAGCCTTAGACGCAATGAGTTTGGGCGTAAAGAGATAGGCTTCACAATTTAGCCTTAAACTTATTCATTCTCATCTTCCATTATATAGCCAAAGCCGCGCCGAGTTTTAATTGAGTTTTTGCCTAATTTTCTTCTAGTGCGCCCAACAAGCACTTCAATTGAATTAGAATCACGCTCAAAATCTTGCGAATAAAGATGCTCCGTTAATTCCATTTGATCTACCACACGATTATTATTGTGCATTAAATAAGACACAAGTCTATATTCTTGTGGGGTGAGGGGGATTGGTTGTCCGTCTCTGGATACTCGCATTTGCCTTGTATCAAGCACAATATCGCCAACCTCGATATTAGGGGCGGCATGACCAGTTGAGCGCCTAACAAGCGATCTAACACGTGCAACTAATTCTTCTGAGCGATATGGTTTGACAAGATAATCATCAGCACCACTATCTATTCCTTCAACTCTCTCGTCCCAGTTGCCACGTGCAGTAAGGATTAATACAGGGGTGATGCAATTTTCTTTGCGCCAGCGTTTAAGAATTGTAAGCCCATCAAGAGTTGGAAGACCTAAATCAAGAATAATAACATCAAATGGCTCGCTAGAGCCAAGAAACCAACCTTCTTCGCCATCTTTTTCTAGTACAGTTAAAAATCCAGCAAGCTCAAGAGCGGTGCTAATTGAAGCACCAATTTTTTCATCATCTTCTATTATTAAAGCACGCATATTATTTGCCCAATAATTCACCAGAGTTAGCGTTAAAATACGCCTTTTTTACATAACCAGAATTATCAATATACTTAAAACGATAAATTAGCTTAGCACGTTTTCTATATAGTGAAATATCAATAATTTTGCCATCATATTCTTCTTCAAACAGCCGTATCATTTCTTTTAGAGAAATTGTTTCTTGAGCCTTAAGAGCTTCTAAAGCCTGTTCTTGGTCATCATCGTCATCATCATCGTCGTCGTCGTCGTCATCATCATCATCATCATAATCGTCATCTGGACTTGCATAGGCAGGCAAGGCACTAACGATATTTACACTCGGAGTGATCAATGAGGCAAGTAATAATAAAAAAAACCTTCTATCCATTTTTCTACTCTATCATAGTTTTTCTGACAATTCACTGACAATACGCTCACCGTTTGGTCAGTTCTGTTCTGATATGTTCGAATCACAGCAGATTTTCTGCTTTTCAACGAATGAGAGGAACTATTATGAAAACCACTATAACAACGTCCCTAGCAGTATTAGCAATGGTGCTAGTTTCAACAGCGCCAATCAAAGCACAGGATATCAATGAGCTACTGCCAGTTTCAGTATTAACTGAGTTTTGCGCTGATAAAGCAAATGGCTCAGAGCATTATGTAAAATTTACGCAACCAGACGGCTCAAGCATCAAAGGTGAAATCGAGTGCGGTGATGACGATGATGATCGTGATGATAACTACGACAACGATGATGACGATGACGATGACTATGATGATCGTGATGATAACGACAACGATGATGATCGTGATGATGACGATGACGATGATAATGACGATTATTAATCAAATAGGATATGCCAATAATAAGGAATTCTCTCTCAATTCACCCTCATAAACATCCCCCCAAATATTGCATTCCCTTCCTTTTGCAATATTAATTGAGAGAAAATAGCCCAGCTGCTTACAATCATAGCAGTTGGGTTTTATTTTGCACTAAGCGCATAAAGAGCAATCGCTGCGGCATTTGAAACATTAAGGCTTTTTATTTCACCAATCATATCAAGGCGAACCATTTTATTGCAAACCTCTTTTGTGCGCTGGCGTAAGCCCTTACCCTCAGATCCAAGCACAATAGCCACTCTATCAAATTGCAAGTTTGGAGTTAGCGGCTCACTTGCCTCACTATCAAACCCTAGAATATTCATGCCGTCAGATTTTAGAATTTCTAGTGATTTAGCGAGATTGTTCACCTCGATAAAAGCGATCAGATCAAGCGCACCAGATGCAGATTTTGCCAAAACTCCAGTTTCACGAGGGGCATAGCGGGCAGTGCTTATCACCGCATCAGCACCAAAGGCGCAAGCGGTGCGTAAAATTGCCCCAACATTATGCGGATCAGTGATTTGATCTAAAACCACGACAAGTTTTGCTCCCCTAATAGCACCAAGTTCTAATCTCTCAATCGCTTCAACTTGCAAAGCAACACCTTGATGCACGGCTTCACTGCCAAGCAATCTATCAAGTTCTCTTGGTGTAACCTGTTCAATTTTAATCCCTGCAACAGCACCACTCTCATTTAGGCGAGAAAGTGCGTTAGGAGTTACAAGTAGGCATAATTTTTTGCGTTGTGGATTATCTAGCGCAGCACGAACACTATGCAGTCCATAAATATAAAGCGGTTCATCATCTTTTTTTGCTACACGTCTTTTTGGGGGGAATTTATTTTTACTCATAGTTAGTTCATGCCTTAATTACTATTCAATTGCTTTGCAGATATTATTTTGTTGTTGCCATTACAAGTTTTAATATTTGAATTACATCTGCCTCTAAACCAACAACATCTATTTTTTGCTCTTTAACATATAATTTATCAGTTTTTGGATCTATTCCAAGCCCAAAATCATGAATTGCAGTTTCTCTTGATATGTTGAACTTCATTTGGTCATCACCAAGACCGCCATCATTTGAATCAATTATATACCACCCATATTTTTGATTTGCTTTGGCCATGATATAACCCTGTTTAGTATTCCATTTTATTTGGTTAATATCTATATTATATGGAATTGCAAGTAATGTTCCTATCGAATAATATGGATTTTTTCCAAAATACCCGTGTATTATACTTGAGGCAAAGCTATCTGCTCTCCATGCAGGGGCAATGAATTGATTAGTTCTAGAATAGTTTCTACTACTCAATGCAATGGCCAAAGAATGTTTAATTTCATCATTAATCTCGCCTTGGCGAAGTAAGCCACCAAGGGCAGGCAAACCAGAACCCAAAGTTCCTGATAAACCATTGCCATATAGATTAATATTGTGGATGCGCTTATCATTATAAAATGTAATTAAGTCACCTCCTGGCTCTCGCCAACCTGCAGAGCCTTCACTCGCAATATTTGTTTTTTTGTTTATAATAACAAATGAGGCATTTCCCGTTGATGGGTAGCGAACCTCTATTCCTGCATTATGGGCAATTCTGGTAGTGTAAAACACTTGTGAAGAAGCGTCAGCGCGTCCTGGCACATACCAACCCTTTGATTTAACAACATTCACTATTGGCTGAGTTTCATCATAATAAATAATTGTCACCTGTTCTACACTTACTCTGTTTGGCGCAAGTGATGGCTTGCCCCATATAGCCTCACTAACATCATGATAGGTTGCGCCTTTAGCGATCACTCTGTTCCAAATTGAATTAGATGAGAATGGACTTTTATATATTGGGCCATTATTTTGAGAAATGGCAGGGGAAGCGAGTAAAAATATCATACAGATGAGGTAAGTTGAATTTGTAAGCAGTTTCACTAAGCTTCTCTATCATTGATATTTCTATAATAATTTGATTACACTAAATTATTTGTTGAGGGAAGTCATTTTTATATTGACAAATCGCCCCCATCTTGAGATTAAACCGCTGGTTAGCTTTGATAATTTATATTTATCGAATGAATGATATTGGAGGAGTGTCCGAGTGGTTAAAGGAGACGGACTGTAAATCCGTTCGCTTAGCGTACGCTGGTTCAAATCCAGCCTCCTCCACCATCATTCTTAAAGCAAACAAAGCGGGTGTAGCTCAATGGTAGAGCAGCAGCCTTCCAAGCTGAATACGAGGGTTCGATTCCCTCCACCCGCTCCAATCATTTATCTCGCGCTAATTCGCTTCGCTCATGCTCCGAAAAGGGCGCGGCATAGGCCACGGCTCGCGTTGAAGCTCGCAAGTGCTTTGAAGAAAAATCTTCAAAGCACTTCAATCATTTGAACAATTGCACGAACCCTCATTTTTTATTTTCATCTTCGCTGAAGTGGTTCGTTAAAAACCTTGGTTTAAGGTTGTTTTTCAAGGCTTCACTAGGGAACATTATTTAAGGGGGAAAGCATGGCTGATAATCAAGAGGATAACGAATTGGAAGTCGCACAGGACGCAGTTGTGGCGGAAAACAGAGGCAAAAAGATATCTAACTCGAAATATGAAAAAGAGCTGGCCCGCCTGCAAATAGAATTGGTCAAAATGCAGGAATGGATAAAACAGCAAGGACATCGGGTCGTGGTGATTTTTGAGGGACGAGATGCGGCAGGGAAGGGCGGAGTAATAAAGCGCATAACCGAACCATTAAGCCCAAGAATTTGTCGGGTTGTGGCGCTTCCGGCTCCTACCGAGCGCGAAAAAGGTCAATGGTATTTTCAACGCTATGTTTCCCACCTGCCAACAAACGGGGAAATGGTGATCTTTGATCGCTCTTGGTATAATCGGGCCGGTGTCGAGAGGGTTATGGGGTTTTGCACGGAGGAAGAATATCTGGAGTTTTTGCGTTCCGCGCCCGAGTTCGAGCGTATGCTGGTTCGTTCCGGAATTCAGGTGATTAAATACTGGTTTTCGGTTAGCGATGAGGAGCAGGAGCGGCGTTTTCAAAAACGCCTGAAAACCCCGACCAAACGCTGGAAACTCTCGCCCATGGATTTAGAATCACGCAAAATGTGGGTGGAATATTCCAAAGCAAAAGACGCAATGTTTGCCCATACGGATATCAAACAATCCCCTTGGTACGTGGTTCCCTCCGATATTAAAAAGCATGCCCGCCTGAATTGCATTTCTCATCTTCTGGAGCAGATTGCCCACGAGGATCTGACCCCTGAAGAAATCATCATGGACCCGCGCCCCGCCCAGCAGGGCTATGTAAGGCCACCAATGGATGAGCAGACATTCGTTCCCCAAATTCACGGGGCGGATTCTGATTAGGTCATGTTGACAAACTGGATTCCCAAATCACCTAAAATATGATTCAAGGTAGCTTTTACGAGGAGGCTGTCTTGGTGCGATTATTGATGGAAGATGCTGAATGGTCATTTTTTGAGCCATTCC
>JAKISM010000031.1 GCA_021648585.1 Devosiaceae bacterium
GTCGCCGTTGGTCGCTTTGCTCCCGACCCCGACACCCCCGCCGTTTATTCTTTTTCCACGCTCATACTGTTAAGGCTACCCGACCCCGCTTGTCCGCCGTAGCTTTAGCGTAGGTGGAACAACCTCGTCTTTCTTTATACCTGCCGCCGTTGGTCGCTTTGCTCCCGTCCCCGGCACCCCCGCCATTATTCTTTTCCCATTTTGGCTTTTTAATTTCATTTTCCCTCTAACTTAGTCATAGCAAATTTTATAGGCAAATAAACCTGATTTAAAGAGAGGAGTATCACTATTATCTCTTACCTTATCCGCCCATTCACTATTACTAATACTAGAATGTCACAATTTCATTACTTCTAATATTCCAGTAATATGGTTGACTAAGTTCTTGTGATAATATATTATGGGGGTATTACCACACTTTTTATGTGTTATCTGGGACAGCCCCTTAAGAAATCCAACCAAAGAAGCGCTTGGAGGCGAAAGAAATTTATGGAGCTTGAAAAAATATCTAAGCAGATGCTGGTTTTGGGCAATCCTACTAGACTAAGAGTATTTCGCTATCTAGTACGAGTTGGAACAAAGGGATCGCCTGTCGGCTCTATTCAAAATGCCTTAGATCTAGCTGGTTCAACTTTGACAAATCATTTGCAAAAATTGGTAGCAGTTGGCTTGGCGCATCAGGAGCGCAATGGCACTGAATTGATCTGCACTGCTGACTTTAAGGCAATGCAGGCAATGATAGATTATCTTGCTAAAGAATGTTGCATTGATGCTTGCTCGCAAAATATTGAAGCTCGTAATGTAAAAATCGATTAAATTTATTTGTTATTACGATAAAACTGGAAATTAAGAAATCATATTTGGAGAATGAAATGAGTGAGATGAAGAGAATAAGTCCTTTGGCGAGTTTTTATGTAGCACTAAGAAAATTTGATAGGGTGGTTTTTGCTTTACTGCTTGGGCTTGCTTTATTGGCAATATTTAACCAAGAGCAGTTTATCCCCTCATTGCTATTTGTTGGTAAAGCATTAGTTTCGATTGGCCCTTTTATTCTATTATCAGTTGGCATGACTGCCTATGCACAAGCCACAGGGGCGGATAATTTAATTGCCAAGGCCTTTCAGGGCAATAAAGCAAAAATGATTATTTTTGCTGCTTTAATGGGCGTATTATCGCCCTTTTGCTCATGTGGTGTAATTCCGCTGATTGCCGCTTTGCTGGGCATGGGTGTGCCGCTTTCAGCAGTGATGGCATTTTGGCTTGCCTCACCTTTAATGGATCCCGCAATGATGGTTTTGACTATTGGCGCATTGGGCTTTGAATTTGCTATAGCTAAATTGATAATGGCGGCAATCATTGGTATAATGGGTGGATTTGCAATTTTAGCACTAGAAACTAATGGCCTATTAAAAAACCCACTTCGTGCAGGTGTGGGTGATGGTGGATGCGGCAGTTCGCATATTCGCAATCCTGAAAAAGCAGTTTGGAAATTTTGGAGCGAGCAATCTCGTATAGAAAAATTCCTTAAATCTGCAAAATCAAATCTGTTCTTTTTAGGAAAATGGTTAGCTTTTGCCTTCTTTTTAGAGAGCTTGATGCTCGCCTATATTCCTGCTGATAATATTGTTGCATTGGTTGGAGGTGGAGATTTCCTTTCTATTGCTTTAGCAACGGTTGCGGGTGTTCCAGCCTATCTAAATGGCTATGCTGCGCTGCCATTAGTTGCTGGATTGATAGAACAAGGCATGGCGCCAGGTGCTGGCATGGCGTTTTTAATTGGTGGAGGGGTTACTTCAATTCCTGCGGCAATGGCAGTTTGGGCACTGGCTCGTTTTCCCGTGTTTATAAGCTATATTACGCTTTCATTGGCAAGCGCCTTTGTTGCTGGTTTGCTTTTTCAGGCATTTACGATGTTATAATAAAAGTCTTAATTTATATTTTTCTTTCTTCCTTTGACTTACCTCTAGCAAATTTTTATAAGCTAACAAAGCATATCACAAAAAGAGAAAAATCATGGCAGGACATTCCAAGTTTAAAAATATTATGCACCGCAAAGGCCGCCAAGATGGTTTGCGCTCAAAATTGTTTTCTAAACTCTCAAAAGAAATAACCGTTGCGGCAAAATCTGGAATGCCCGACCCAGCGATGAACTCACGCCTTCGTCTTGCCGTACAGAACGCCAAAGGGCAATCTATGCCTAAAGATAATATTGATAGGGCGATTAACAAAGCTAGCGCAACCGATGGTGATGAATATCAAGAAGTGCGCTATGAGGGATATGGGCCGGGTGGTGTTGCGGTAATCGTTGAGGCGCTTACCGATAATCGTAATCGCACTGCATCTAATGTGCGCTCAACCTTTGGCAAAAATGGCGGCACATTGGGGGAGACAAATTCGGTTTCATTTATGTTTGATCGCATTGGTGAAATTATCTATCCGTTGAAGTTGGCGATGCTGATGATGTGATGATGGCGGCGCTTGAGGCTGGAGCGGACGATGTTATATCGGACGAAGATGGACATATAATATATTGCGCATTTGAAAATATTGGCGAGGTTTCGACTAGCTTAGCAAAAGAACTTGGCGCAGAGGCTGAGTCGGTAAAGCCGATTTTCAAACCGCATAATGGTACTCCGATAGATGCAGAAAAAGGTGCAACTTTGCTCATGCTGATCGAAACACTTGAAGAAGATGACGACGTGCAAAATGTCTATTCAAATTTTGAGATAAGCGATGAAGATATGGCAAAGATTGAGGCGGAGTAAAAATATGAGTATTTATCTTATTCGACATGCTCAATCCGAGTTTAATGCAGCCTATCAAGATGATATGCCTGATCCGATGATATTTGATGCACCACTTTCAAAACTGGGACAGGCGCAGGCTATTGAGGCGAGATCAGAGGTTGCTGAACTCTCTTTGAAAAATGTTATTGTTTCGCCTTTAACCCGTACGTTGCAAACGGCTGATCTGTTGTTTGAGCGCTCTTTGCCCATGCGTGTTAATCCGCTGGTGCGTGAGCAATTATGTCATAGTGGGGATGTGGGGACGAGGCCAGAAATATTGGCAAGAAATTGGGGGCATCTAGAATTTGGACATCTTGATGATCCTTGGTGGTATGATGGGGAGAAAAACCATCTTGGTTTTGGTGTAGAGCCGCTTGTTTCTCTTGAAAAACGGGCTGCGGCATTTGTTGAATGGGCAAAGCAAGTGCAACTGAATTCTACAGCGATTGTAACCCACGGTAATTTCATCCGAGTGCTGACGGGCATTCAGCCAGATAATTGTCAAATTCTCAAACTTGAGGTTTAATGGGAAGCAATTAAAGTGTTTGCCCTATCATCCAGTTCGCAAAATGCCATCTAATATTGGCAAGCTGGTAAGTGCTGCAATGGCAATGAGAATATAGGCGACAATTCGAAAGGTTTTTTCTGATGCTTTGCCATGAAGGTGCGCACCTAGCCAAATTGCTAGGGCGTAAATTGGGACGGTTATTATAGTGATTGCAATTACGCTTGGTGTGAATAAATCATTGAAAAAATATGCCACAAAGCTGCTTAGCGAAGTAATGAAGAAAAACACAATTAAGTTAGCACGAATGGTGCTGGTGGAGAATGGTCCAGAAAGCCAATAGGTGACAATGGGAGGGCCGCCAATTTGTGCAATGCCGCTAAGAAATCCAGATGTTGCGCCAACTCCAAATGACGTTATCAAATGTGGTTTGCCTCTATATCTCCAGCCAGAAATTAGCAAAAACAACATTGCTATTGTAAGAATTGAAATTCCCCAGCGCACAATTATTGGATCACTATTAACCAGCGCAAATACGCCAACTGGCACAAAGACAAGTGCGGCAATGGCGGTGGGTAAAACAGTTGCCCAATTAGCACGGCGAATGGCTGGCGGTAAAAGCGGCATGGTTGCAACAAAATCTGTAATTAAAAAAATTACCACCGCAAGGCGAGGATCAATAAGTGCGCTGGCAACGGGCATTAAAATTAAACCAGAACCAAAACCCGCAAATCCACGCACTATGCCTGCAATTATGCTGATTATGGCTAACAAGAAAAGCGTAGAGGTAGGGAATTGGCTAAAGGCCTCAGCGAAATTCATGGATCATCATTTCAAGTGATTGCAAAGTCAGGACTTATCAAGGTTTACTGTTTTTGCCCTGCTTGTAAAGCTATATAATTCACTCTCTGATTTGGCTATATTGCCAGAAATAAATACTCCTTCGTCATGCCGTTGAAAAACGGCATCCATTTACCCCCTCAACAAATATCATATTTAGAAAATGGAATATCAAATCATGAAAACATCTGCCCAAAATTGCATCATTGTGCTTGTTGAAGAGTATAATGGATACCGTTTTTCAACGGTATGACTATGGAGAGAATTTTCCGACCCCCCCCTGCTCGTCATACTCGTGTTTGATACGAGTATCCATACCATTAATGCACCATTTTTATGGATTATCGGGTCAAGCTCTACAGTGACGAGCTGGATAGAACCCCCTCTTCATTTCTGAAAAGGGAGTTCTGGTTTTGCGTTATGCGAGTTGAATTAATTTCCAACTAACCGCTTTGCCTTTGTAGGGGGGAATGCGATTCCCTTTTGCTATAGGCGCAGTAGTTGTTGGAGTTCCAACAACCTTCCACACTCCGCTTTCAGGGCATATTCCCCCAGTTTTGGCAATGGTTCCTATTGGTCTAGTCATAATAGTTAGCGTCCTTTGGGCGCTGCAGATTGTGATTTGCCCTCAGCCAAAATTATGCTATAATAGCATTGTGTAATCTCGGTGGGCAGTAGTCTATACTGACTCTGCTATCGGTATTTCTTGACCAGTCAGCTACAACTGACTGGTCTTTTTTTTAATAATCTTCCAACGGCAACCGAAGCTGACCAAAGTTTGTTTCTTCTTGCTCAGCCTCTTTTTTATTTTGCCAAAGCATTTCAATTCCTTTTTTTGTTAATTGATAACCTTTTTGTTTATCTATTTTATCAATTTGATAAATTGCCAATCCTTGTTTTTCTAGGGTTCGGTGACTTACTAAATTTCTAATAACCTGACTTAGTCGATCATCATTTCGTCCTTTTAGCATCTCTTTATCAGCTAAAGTTGGTTTGATGCGTTTTCTAAGCTCTCTTGTTAGAACCCTTGTTTCAACAAGATAATCGCTTCCACCGCTCGCAAACAAAACTTCTAACGCAGGAATGATTAGATCACGTTCTGATGTTCTGTCGCCTTCCATACCAATGCCCTCTAATAATTCATATAAATTGGCCCAAGCTTTACGATTCGTTAACCACGTTAGCAGGAATCCATGATTCTTACAAGGTTTTTCTTGACAGTGGAATTTGATAAAAATTTCATAAGTCTTTTGAATGGTTTTTGCATATTTACTTAAGGTATAAATTGCCAAAAGTTAGGCATTTTATTTAATATATTGACAAACCCAACCTTAATAGTCACACTTAGTAACACCAAAGGAAATTACCATGACTGTAAAAACCAGCGTTAGTTTTACTGATCGCCATCATGAATTTGCTAATAAAAAGGCAAAAGAGGGTGTTTATAATTCGGTTAGTTCTGTTGTTGCGGCTGGTATTGAGTTGGTTATGCAAGATGAGGCGGAGCGTGAAGTGGCGCTTAAGGTTATGGGTGATACTATTAAACGCCGTATGCAAACGCCGCGTAAAGAATGGGTTGAGATGAATGAGGAAGATGCTTTATTCATCAAAGCAAAAGCACGGCTTCAATCTTCTCAATCTAAATGACTTATAAAATATTCAGGCACAAAGAAGTAGAGCAAGATCTGTTTGATATTGTTGATTTGCTTCTAGAATATGCTGGGTCTGTTATTGCAGAAAAAAAATTATTGGAAATTGAAATCAGCATAAAAAAATTGGCTCATACCCCACATATTGGCACAATCAGAGATGATATTTTTCTTGGCTGTCGAGCCATTGCTACAGCAAGAAAAGGCGTTATTACCTTTAATGTCGATGATGCAAAAAGAGAGGTCTTTATTATTTGCATTACCTATGCAGGAGTAGATTGGATTGCTAGGTCTGAGCAAAGATAAATCAACATGTTTCCCTTTTGTTCGCCTTTTCCTTGCTATATAGTTCTAAATGTGAATAGGTAGAAATATGGAAAAGAATGAACGAGCAACTAGAATTATTGGCATAGATCCCGGATTGCGCCGTTGTGGTTGGGGGATTATTGAGAGCTCTGGTAATCGGCTGACATATATTGCTTGCGGGGTGATTACGCCGCCAGTTAATGATGCGCTGGCTAATCGCTTGACCTTTTTATATCAGGCGATTTGTGCTTTGATTGAAAAATATCAACCCAATGAGGCAGCGGTTGAGGAGACTTTTGTTAGTGCTGGCGCTCGCTCGGCTTTGCAGCTTGGGCAGGCAAGGGGAATTGCTTTGATGACCCCTGCGTCAATGGGTTTGCCAGTTGGTGAATATGCCGCTAATCTGGTTAAAAAATCGGTGGTTGGCACTGGTCATGCGGATAAAAATCAGATGCAGTTAATGGTGAAAACTTTGCTTCCAGCGGCGGATTTTTCTAGTGCTGATGATGCAGATGCTTTGGCAATCGCTATCACTCATGCGCACCATCGCACAATGGATAAAAGGGCAAAACAAGCATGATTGCAAAACTCAAAGGCATTATTGAAGAATATGGCGATGATTATGTTTTGCTTGATGTGCAGGGCGTTTGTTATTTAGCATATTGCTCATCTCGCTCGCTTAGTGCTTTGCCAAAAATTGGCGAGGCGGCCGAGATGTATATTGAGATGGTGGTGCGTGAGGATTTTATTAAATTATATGGGTTTGCAAGCCAAAGTGAAAAAGCATGGTTTAGCACACTCGTAAGCGTGCAAGGAGTTGGTGCAAAGGTTGGTTTGGCAATTCTTTCAACTCTTAGTCCAAGCGAAATAAGCTCTGCTATTGCATTACAAGACAAGGTAATGATGAGCCGCCCTGCTGGGGTGGGGCCTAAATTGGCGCAAAGAATTGTTAGTGAATTAAAGGGCAAAATTCCTGATATTGGATCGGTTGATGATGTAGCTTTGGGGCTACAATCTGCAATAGGTGAGGGTTCCGCACCAAGCAATATTTCTGATGCAGTATCAGCGCTTAGCAATTTGGGTTATCAGCCAGCGCAAGCCTCTTCTGTTTTGGCAAAAATTGTTGCAAAAGAGGGGGATGAAATTGAGGTAGCAAAACTCATTCGTCTTGGTCTTAAGGAGTTAAGCTCTTGAGTGATTTTAATGATTCATCGGCTGAAAGAGATGGTGTTGCAGACGTTGCGCTTCGCCCTTCTGGCTTTGATCAATTTGTTGGGCAAGAAAGTGCACGTGCGAATTTGCAGGTGTTTATTGAGGCGGCAAAACAGAGAAAAGCGGCTCTTGATCATGTGTTATTTGTCGGGCCTCCGGGTTTAGGTAAAACAACTTTAGCGCAAATTGTTGCTAATGAACTTGGGGTTGGGTTTCGTTCAACTTCAGGGCCCGTAATTGCCAAGGCTGGCGATTTGGCGGCTCTTTTGACCAATTTAGAAGAGCGAGATGTATTATTCATTGATGAAATTCATCGCCTGTCCCCAGCAGTTGAAGAAATACTTTATCCTGCAATGGAAGATTTTCAGCTTGATTTAATCATTGGCGAAGGGCCAGCGGCACGCTCGGTTAAGATAGATTTAGCCAAATTCACTCTTGTTGGTGCAACAACTCGTGCTGGATTATTGACCACACCTTTAAGAGATAGGTTTGGAATTCCAGTTCGTCTTAATTTTTATTCTCCAAAGGAATTGGTAAAAATCGTCTCAAGAGGGGCAAAATTAATGGGTGTGAATATGAGCGAAGAGGGGGCGCTTGAAGTGGCTCGGCGCTCTCGTGGCACGCCACGTATTGCAGGAAGATTATTGCGCCGTGTTACTGATTTTGCTTTAGTTGAGGGTGAAAAAGAAGTTACTCGTGAGGTTGCTGATAAAGCCCTATTGCGTCTTGATGTTGATGAAAAAGGGTTAGATATGCTTGATAGGCGTTATCTTGAATTAATTGTTGAACATTATAATGGAGGCCCTGTTGGTATTGAAACTATTGCTGCTGCACTAAGCGAGCCAAGGGATGCACTTGAAGATATTGTTGAGCCGTTTTTATTGCAGCAAGGTTTTATTCAGCGTACTCCTCGTGGACGGATGTTAAGTGCAACGGCGTTTAAGCATTTGGGTATAGTTGTGCCACAGGGCTTTATTGGCCAGCAGGGCAGTGGGCAAACAGGATTATTTGAGGCAAATTAACTTTGAAAATATCAACAAAAAGCTATAGCTTTTGGCAAGTCTTTGACGTTACCAGCATAAGGCTTGCCAGTTTCAATATAATATTTTAGCGGAGCAAGGGCGTTGGGGAATGCAACTTTGGTAGCTAGGAAAATAAGTGGTTCTAGTAGGCGACCAAAAATTCCTCCCTTCATGATAATTTCTGAGTAAGAAACTATAAGAGTTTCATTTCCAACAGGTTTTATGCTCCAGTGATTAGAAGCTGATTTTATTAATGGAGCGCCTGTTGCAACATATTTGAAACTCTTACCCTCCTCCCATTCAACAAATTTCTCGCGTATATCAAATTTCTCGAGTTTACAAATCCTGATTGTGTCAACACCTTGAGTTTTATTACCCTCGCAATAAGATTGTTGTATTGAGGGAACCCATAAATCAACATTATCGATTTTTGACAAATATTTCTATGTATTTTCTAGTGAAGAATTGACACAAATCGAATTTTTTAATTTCAACATTTTTGTCTCCAAAATATATTTTTAGATGAATGTACTGATATATATGGCTTGAGCAAGAGGAATATTATTTTGTAGCAATATTTTGTAGAGCTTTAAGCTTGAAAAATGATATTTTTTTATAGAGGAGGGTTAATTTTTTGTATAAAAAAGGCGCTCCAAAAGGGAGCGCCGTAAAATATTTTATATATACTTTATTTAGTTAAAGCGATAGCGAACTGTGCCACGTACTTCGTGAATGAAGTTATTATTTATAATATATGGTGGAGGGTCAACTGGTGGTTGGCTCATTACTTTATTCATATATATTCCACGATAACCAAGATCAGCAACTACATCACCCATATCATAAGAAACACCAGCCATCACAGCTACAGCTCCTTCAAGGGATTTGCCCCAAGCAACTTGCACTCCGCCATTATCTAAAAGTTCTGAATAATTTTTAGCTAAACCAATGCCAGCGCCAACATAGACACCCATGCCGCCTTCTGCAGATGCGCCATATTCATCAAACATAAAATCATAATAAACATTCGCAAAAGCTAATGCAGATTTTAGATTAACTTTATGCCCTGTCGTAGAGGTGAGGCCTTGATTATCTAAATAATCAACAGTGAAATCAACTCTAAGGCCATCTCCAGTTTCATAGCCAACGCCAAGACCAACAGAATAACCATAACCAGGAGTATCAAAAGTTGTCACACAGGCACAAATAGACCCATCAGATGCAGACCAAGCATTCATTGCAGCGCTTCCACGTAAATAGAACGAGCCGCCTAAGCCATAATCAACAGCAGGTGCAAGATTAATTTCAGGATATTCAGTTACAGGAAACTGCATTGGATCTGCGCCCTGAACAGGGACAGCTAATAAAGCGGATACGGCTACCAGAGCCACTACCTTCAGATTGCGCATTTTTAATTCCTTTAAGTTAGTACACAACAATTAGAATAAGCTCACCATAGTTGCTCATTCTTAATAGTGACTTAACCTAAAGAATTAACCCTAATATTTTGTAAAATATGACTAATTCGCTGTAGAGAATTTAGAATTCATTAATAAAAGAAAATTTTCTCTTAATGAATTCATGCAAAAAAAGAAAAAATCTTTTAACTTACAGACCTTATTGCTTGTTCTATATCGTCAACTATTGCCACAATTTGTGCCTCATTATCGCCCTGACCCATAATGCGAATTAGTGGCTCGGTACCTGATTTTCTGATTACCAAGCGTCCAGCTTCACCTAAAGATTGTTCGCTTTTTAATATTACTTGGCGCACTTTTTCGCTTTGTAGCGGCTCGCCTCCATTAAATTTAATATTTCTTAGTAATTGAGGTACTTTTTCAAAGCAGTTACAAATTTGCGAGACGGGAATATTTTTTTCTTGCATAATATGTAATAATTGCAATGCGGCAACTAAACCATCGCCAGTAGTTGAAAAATCTGACAAAATTATATGGCCAGATTGCTCACCACCAATATTATAGCCTTTATTTCGCATTGCTTCTAACACATAACGATCACCAACTTTGGTTCTTTCAAAATCTAAGCCCAACCCAGTTATAAAGCGCTCTAGCCCAAGATTTGACATAATAGTTGCGGCAATGCCACCACCTAAAACTTTGTTTTTTTCATGCCAAAACTGAGTAATTGCCGCCATTAACTGATCGCCATCTACTATTTGCCCCTTTTCATCAATAATAATGACCCGATCAGCATCACCATCAAGTGCAATGCCAATATCTGCTTTTTCTTGCAATACTAATTCTTGAGCAGCTTTTGTTGCAGTTGATCCCACGCCATCATTTATATTATAACCGTTTGGCGTAACTCCTAATGAGAAAACTTTAGCACCAAGCTCTTTTAGGGCTTCTGGTGCAACTTTATATGCCGCCCCATTAGCGCAATCTATAACAACTTTTAGGCCAGTAAATTCTGTAAATCTTGGCAAAGTACGCTTGGCATATTCTAAGTAGCGTGTCCAAGCCTCGTCAATTTGTTTGACACGTCCAATTTTACGTCCCGTTACTAATTTTTTTTCTAAATCAGAATCAATAAGAGCTTCAATTTCATGCTCAATCTTATCGCAAAGCTTATTTCCATCAGGTCTAAATAATTTAATGCCATTATCTTCAAACTGATTATGGGAAGCTGAAATCATCACACCTAAATCAGCACGCAAAGAGCGGGTTAACATAGCAACGGCAGGGGTGGGCATTGGGCCTAGGCGATAAACGTCCATACCAACAGCATTAAAACCTGCTGAAAGGGCGTTTTCTATCAAATAACCAGAGCGCCTAGTATCTTTGCCAATAACCACACGGTTACGATGATCGCCACGCATAAAAGCTAAACCTGTGGCCATTCCAATTTTAAGGGCTAAGTCTGGCGTGAGCTTTTTTCCATTAGCAAGACCACGAATACCATCGGTGCCAAAATATTTCTTTGCCATTTTAATTCCTCTACGAAATCAATTATTTATAAGATTATTTTTTCTTAGGTTTAGTTATTTTGGGTTTAGTTATTTTGGGTATGGTTGTTTTTACAGATGCCTTCTTAACTGGTGCTTTTTTAGTGCTGGCTTTTTTGGCAGGAGTTTTCTTTTGCTTCTTTGAATTAGCACTTTCCTTATTAACTTTTTGGCCTGCTTTTGGAACTGCACTGGCCTTGCTTGCGCCCAAATCATCATCACGAGTTGGTGCTATACCTTTAAGTAGAGCGGCTATTTCATCACCTGAAAGAGTTTCATATTCCAATAGTCCTTCGGCTAGGATTTTTAAATCTTTAGAGCGTTTCTTCAAAATTCTTGTGGCTTCACTATAAGCATTATCAACAAGTTTGCGTACTTCTTCATCAATAATTCGTGCGGTTTCTTCTGATACATTTTTTGATTGGGTAACTGAATGACCAAGAAAAACTTCTTGCTGGTTTTCGCCATAAGCAACTTTTCCTAATTTATCAGAAAAACCCCATTGGGTAATCATGGCACGTGCAAGGCGTGTTGCTTGATCAATATCTGAAGAAGCGCCTGAAGTTATTTTATCTTTACCAAAAATAAGTTCTTCTGCTACTCGTCCAGCCATCAGAATAGTTAGGCGAGATGTCATTTGCTCGTATGACATAGAAATTTCATCACGCTCGGGTAATTGCATGACCATGCCAAGCGCTCGCCCACGAGGAATAATTGTTGCTTTATGAACTGGGTGTGCCGCTGGAACACTAATTGCAACTAGTGCATGACCACCTTCATGATAAGCGGTTGCCCGTTTTTCGTCTTCGCTCATCGCAAGCGTACGTCGTTCAGCACCCATCATAACTTTATCTTTTGCATCTTCAAATTCTTGCGCTGTTACCATGCGTTTTTCTCTTCTTGCTGCAAGAAGCGCCGCTTCATTAACGAGGTTTGCAAGGTCAGCACCAGAAAATCCGGGCGTGCCACGAGCAACTATTTTAAGATCTACATTTGGTGCAAGGGGAACATTTTTTACGTGAACTTGTAAGATTTTTTCTCGTCCCATAATATCGGGATTAGATACTACAACTTGCCTATCAAAACGACCGGGGCGCAAAAGCGCTGGATCAAGAACATCTGGTCGGTTAGTTGCAGCAATTAAAATAACGCCTTCATTGGTCTCAAACCCATCCATTTCAACAAGTAGTTGGTTTAATGTTTGCTCACGCTCATCATTACCACCACCCAAACCTGCGCCACGATGGCGACCAACTGCATCAATTTCATCAATAAAGATAATACAAGGAGCATTCTTTTTGCCTTGCTCAAACATATCACGCACACGAGAAGCACCAACGCCTACAAACATTTCAACAAAGTCAGAGCCAGAAATTGAGAAAAACGGTACATCAGCTTCACCAGCAACTGAGCGAGCTAATAGGGTTTTACCAGTTCCCGGAGGGCCAACTAACAAAACGCCATGTGGCATTTTGCCACCTAAGCGTTGAAATTTGCTTGGATCACGTAAAAATTCAATAATTTCTTGTAAATCTTGTTTTGCTTCATCAATGCCTGCAACATCGTCAAACGTTACTTTGTCTTGAGATTTTGTAAGCAGTTTGGCTTTTGATTTGCCAAAACCCATTGCGCCGCCTTTTCCACCTTGCATTTGGCGAATAAAGAAAAACCAAACACCAATAATAACCAAAAACGGTAACCATGAGCTTAGAAGGATTGCCCAAAAAGGACTAGATTCTTTTTCTTCTATGTTAATTTGCACCCCACGTGATTCTAGGCGAGAAACAACATCAACACCTTCAGGTAACAGGGTCTTAAATTGCCCACCATCTCGTAAAGTTCCTACTAATTGATTATCAATAATAGTAACTGAGGTGACATTGCCAGTATCTACATCATTTATAAATTGGCTATAATTTTTTTCAGTGCTAGCTGCTTGATTGACAGACGAAGATTGAAAGACTTGATACAATCCTAGTAGCATAACAAGGATAATAAGCCAGACAGCGAAATTCTTAAAATTAGTGTTCATTATTTTTCCTGGTTTTTCCTAGTTTTTCCTGAATTTAGCACTATTGCTAAAAAATAATTGGGAGTTGATTTGTTCAGAATGTAAGTTGCCTAACGCTAGGTTACAAGGGAACATTTTGCTTATGATTACTTTTTTTACTTATAGTTTATTTACTTCTCACATTTCAACTCATTTTGTGTAAAAATATTACACAATCTATAGTTTTATCCTTATCAATTACATGTGTTCCAAGAGCAATGATATTTTTCTCATTATCCCGAATTAGGGGGGCGGATCTAATATTTGACATTGGTGAAGATGTAATAAAACTAGGCATGTCTTTTAAGTCAGCTCTATTAATATTTATTGACGAAGATATATTTATTTTCTTCTTGGGCGATGTGTTTTCAATTATAAATCTATTGTCCCAAAAAACCTGCTCTCCTGCATTTAATATTATGTCCTTTTTAGGTAAATAAGATAATTCTTTAGAGATTTCAAAATAATTATCTTTAATAGCAATATTGCATTTATGTAATGTTAGTTTTTTGAAATTTTCAGCGTCTTGCATCTTTGTTGATAATTGCTCAATCTTTGCTAAAGCAAACGGCTTTGCATCATTGCCAATATATCTAATGGCTTTTTGCAAGGTTCTGATTTTTATTTCTTGGCTAAGATTATTAAAACCTTGCTTATCAATGTGTAAAATTCCCAAAATATCTATTGTTATGATTTTTTCAAAACTAATAAGACAATTTTCTTCAAGCGCCTCATTTGCACGCTTAATACGTTTTGAAAAAATTGAAAATTGCCTTTCATTTAAACCAAGTTCAAAAAGGGAGGGCAATATTTTTCGCCAGCGAATTCGCTCAAAATCTTTATTTTCATTACTTGGATCATTTATTGCCCTTAAGTCAGAATTAGCAACTATTTCATGAAGAAGTGTTGGTGAAATTTCAAGAAGGGGGCGAAATATTTTTACCTCTTCAACTTTAGAAAACTTGTTCATGCCGCCAAGTCCTTTTATGCCAGAGCTATGCGCCATACGCATTAAAATGGTTTCTGCTTGGTCATAGGCATGATGCCCAGTTAATAAGATTTCGACTTTATCTTGTTTCATTGCTTGTTTAATTAGTTGATAGCGGGCAATTCTTGCTTTTTCTTGTATCCCTGTTGTTGGCTTTTTACCTTGCCAGCTTAGCGCTTTGGCTTTTAGGCCAAGTTTTTTTGCTTGCTTAATTACATAGGCAACTTCTTTATCGCTATTGGGGCGTAATTTATGATCGACTGAATAGACAAAAACTTGTGGTGTTTCATCTATTTTACTGACCCATTTTGCAACTATTAGCATTAAAGCTAAACTATCAGCGCCACCTGAAACACCAAGGGCTATTTTTTTATAGGCTTTTATTGGAGATAATAAATCATCAAAATTTAGCATTTTGCTTTATTAATTTCCTTGCTCAAGCGAGTTCTAATTTCGTTTGAAATATCTTTGTAGCGAAGAGTTACTTCTTCAAATGTACGACATGCAGTGGCAATTTCACCAGCACCAGCCAATGCCTGCCCTAGTTTTAATAATATTTCAGGAGCTTTTTTTGAACCTGAATAAGATTGAAATCCGCCTAATAAAATATCGGCAGCTTCTTGATAATCCCCTCGCAATATTAGCGCCTCTCCAAGCCAACTGGTAGCATCTGGTGCTTGCGGGTGGGTTGGAAAGAGAGCAATAAATTGTCTAAATTGTTCTTCAGCAAATATAAAATCTCCACGTTTTACTGCTTCAAATCCTGCTGCATATTGTGCATTAGCATCTGCCTTTGTGACAATCTCAACAAAAGGAGCGTCTAAGTCCAAAGCTTTTGAGGATAGGTTAACCTGTTCGTTCTCTAGTACGCCCAGCGGTTGGCCCGGTATTGAATTTTCAAGCCCTATTGCTTGATTGTCGTGTGTTGGCGCTTCAAGTGCTTGATTATCAAGTGTTTGGGTCTCATTTGGCGACACCTCCCCGATAGGCATATCGCCATCGGATAAAGGTGTCGCATTAGTTTTTCCCAAACCACCGCCTTCAAGTTGTTCAAAACGAAATTCATAATCCTCTTGTTGCCGTTCTAAAAAGGTTTGCATTTGTGTCATTTGAAATTGCAATCCTTCAACTTGCCCAGTTAATATTCTCACCTGCTCTTCAAGTTGAACAATTCTAACATTAAGCGCTGCTAAGCTACGCGCTGATTGCGCAACAACTATTGGCGCATTGACCTTAACTTCATTGCTTGATGTGCCATTTATTTGCGCAATAGCACCTGCGTCAATGGTATTTTTGGGGCTTGAACCATTGGCACTTTGGGCTAAGCCAAATAGAGCCATAAACAGCCCTAGGCCAAATAATAAAGCTAATATTTTTTTAGCTCTATTATTCAAAAAAGAATTTATCATATTTTCCTCCTTTTGTTTTGATTAAAAATAAGTCTAACCATTATAGTATTTTCTAAATTCAATTATGCTAATTGAATTATGCTGGCTTTGCTGCGCACCGCACTCGCTATTGCTTCGTGAGGTGATAGTATTTAGCATTGAAAATACTAAATACTATAATTGCGCTTAAAAAAAGCATTAAATGCAAAAACGCCAGACTCTATGAAACTGACGTTAAAGAGAGACTGGCGTTAAAAATTTTAAACTATAATAAAACTAGAGACTAATGCACTCTAATTTATAACAGTAACGGCACGTCGATTTTGTGACCAGCATGATATATCATTACAAACAGCAACTGGGCGCTCTTTGCCATAAGCCTTTGAATTAATACGATTAGCAGAAACCCCACGACTAATTAGGTAATTAACTGTTGCGGCCGCACGTCTTGCGCTAAGTGCAATATTATATTCACGTGTGCCACGCTCATCAGCGTGCCCTTCAATTATTATATTGTAATTTGAATATTGATTAAGCCAAACTGCTTGTTTGTTGAGTGTTTCTTGTCCAAGATTTGCAACAACGGAACTGCCAGTATCAAAAAATATGCGATCACCAACTGTTACTAGAAATTCTTGTTGTGATCCCGGTGTGCCACCATCAACATTATTAGTAGGTGTGCGAGCACAAGCAGAGATAAATCCAACTAGCCCGATTACTAAAAGGGTGCGAATAATTTTTGATATTGATAAAGAGAAACGCATTGGTTCTACTTTCTTTGTTAAATTTAGAAATAATATTAAACATCTCTTACTAGAATATTCGTTCTAAGACAAGCTTTGTAATATAGCTTAATCAATATTATTCTGTCTTAAATAGGGCAAAGCTCTTCTTAAATAGGGTAAAGTTCTATAGTGGTTAAGCTTAGCTTAATAATGGCGACCATGCTGGATCTGAGGCAAATGTTGGTGTGGCAACTTTTTGTAAATTTCGCCCCCAAATATCAATGCTATAAAGAGCCGCGCCATTATTGCCTCCGGGATCGCTAAAATACATGATTACTCTGCCATTTGGCGACCATGTTGGCCCTTCCATATGAAAAGCTGAGCTTAGAACTCTCTCACCTGAGCCATCTGGTTTCATAATGCCAATATGAAATTGCCCCTCTGATTGTTTCGTATAGACTATTAAATCTCCTTTTGGCGACCAAACTGGGGTTGAATAAGAACCTTTACCAAAAGAAACTCGTTGTGCGCCACCGCCGCCAGCACTCATTACATATAATTGTTGCGAGCCGCCTCTATCTGATTCAAATATAATTTTTGAGCCATCAGGAGAATAAGAGCCACCCGTATCAATTGCTGAGCCGCTGGTTAATTGTTTTGGCTTGTTCGATCCGATAGGCATGGAATAAATATTAGTTGTGCCGCCTTGCTCAACAGAGAAAATAATTGTTCGTCCATCTGGTGCAAATCTTGGTGAAAATGTTACTTGGCCAAAGCTACCAAGCCTTTGTTGTTTTCCGCTGGCTAAATCAAGTAAATAGACTTGCGGCCTGCCATCATCAAAATTGATATAAGTTAATAATTTTCCATTTGCTGAAAATCTTGGCGTAAGAGCTGCGGTTTCACCTGAGGTAAGGTATTGTAAATTAGCTCCGTCATAATCCATTATTACTAGACGTTTTACACG
>JAKISM010000032.1 GCA_021648585.1 Devosiaceae bacterium
TTTAGATATAATATCATGGGTCTTTGCTAGGGTTCTTGTAATATGACAACTAACCTGTTCGCTAGTAATTTCCTTAGTTAATGAAGAAAAAGCCTGTGGAGGGGTATCTCCCTTTTGCTCTTCTAAGCCTTTGAAATTTATAGATTTTCTATCTATTCTAGGTGGCGTGCCAGTTTTTAATCTACCTAAATTCAGATTTAATGCATATAGTCTTTTTGAAAGCGCCTTGCTTGGTTTTTCACCAATTCTACCAGCCTCTATTTTTTCCTCACCACGATGAATAATTCCATTTAAGAAAGTCCCAGTTGTAATAACCACAGAACTAGCTTTTATTGTTGAGCCATCAGCAAGAATAATCCCAGATATAACATTATCTTTTTCAATAAGATCCTCAACCTCGCCTTCAATAATTTCTAAATTATCATAAGACTGTAAGGTTCCTTGCATCGCCTGGCGATAAAGTTTCCTATCAATTTGCGCCCGTGGGCCTCGAACAGCTGGCCCCTTGCGTCTATTTAGTACTCTAAATTGAATTCCGGCAATATCTGCCAATTTTCCCATTAGACCATCAAGCGCATCTATCTCTCTAACCAGATGCCCCTTGCCCAAACCCCCTATCGCAGGGTTACAGGACATTTCCCCAATAGTTGCAATTCTATGCGTGATAAGCGCTGTCTTTGCACCCATACGTGCAGAAGCGGCCGCTGCCTCACAGCCAGCATGTCCTCCCCCTACAATAATTACATCAAAATCTTGCACTATATCTACTCTAACATATGTTTCACGTGAATCTTATTCCTAACTATCATAAATAATGTTTCACGTGAATCATTTTCCAATACAAAGCTTTGAAAATATCTCGCCTAAAATATGTTCGGGGTCGATTTTACCAAGTAAGCGAGCTAGGCTAGTAGATGCTCTTAACAAGGCGCTAGCTGCTATTTCTGGTTGCTCAAGATTTGCAATAGCTATCTCTGTTTCTTCTAATGCTTGGTTTAATGCTTCTTTATCACGCAAGCGACTTAAAATTACACTATCGTTGCTAATAGGGGTTTTAAATAGGATTTGCTGTTTAATTAATTCAATTAATTGCTCTATTCCTTCGCCTGATTTAGAAGAGATATTAAGGGTAGAGTCATTCCTATGTTCCCCAAGATCGGATTTTGTTCCAATAGAAATAGTGGTTGGTGCAATATCTGGTGCTTTAAGATTATCAGTCCCATCAAATGGGTCTAGCCACAATAAAACATCAGCTTGTGAAATTTCTTCTCTAGCCCGCCTAATACCTTCAATCTCTGCAATAGAAGATGTTTCTCTAAAGCCTGCCATATCAATAAAAATAACTAAATTCCCATCAATATCCATCTCAACTTCACGGATATCTCGTGTAGTACCAGCTTCTTCGCTAACTATTGCAAGTTCAGACTTAACTAACCTATTGATAAGACTAGATTTTCCAGCATTCACTGGCCCAGCAATCGCAACACGAAATCCATCACGGATTATACGTCCCTGTTCAAAATTCTTTATTGCTTTCGTAAAATCTACGCTTAACTGCTGCAATTCAACAATAAATGAGCTTGGCAAAGCCTCTAAAACATCTTCCTCATCAGAAAAATCAAGATGTGCCTCTAAACTCGCTCTAAGAGATAGTAATTGTTGGCGCCATAACTCAATCTTATTAGAAATTTCACCGCTTGCTCGTGCTAAAGCTTGAACTCTTTGGTTTTCGGTTTCACTATCGAGTAAATCAGCAAGACCTTCAGCTTCAACTAAATCGATCTTACCATTTTCAAACGCTTGGCGAGTAAATTCACCAGCTTCAGCTAATCTAACATTTTCAAAACTTATCAAAATATTTAATAATTTTTGCACTACGGCTTTTGAGCCATGTACATGAAATTCAAGACAATCGTGACCTGTAAAAGAATGAGGTGCTGCAAAATACGCAATTAATGCCTGATCAATAGTATTTTGCCCGTGCTTGATAGTTTTTAGCGTTAGAGTTCTAGCTTGTGGTAATCCATTAATAAGCTTATTAGCTATATCCCTGACCTTTGAGCCAGAAATGCGAATAATCGCCACTCCTGAAGGCAAAGAGCCGCTTGAAAGTGCAACTATTGTATCTATTTGTGCCATGTCATTTCTAACTAAATTTACTAGCTATGAATATACTAATATTTAAGTATTCATGGAGTTAAAGAAATCCTCGTTGGTTTCTGTCTGGCGTAATTTATCCAGTAAAAACTCCATCGCATCAATAGTTCCCATAGGACTAAGAATACGGCGCAATACATACATCTTTTTAAGCGTATCCTTATCAACTAATAATTCTTCCTTACGTGTGCCAGATTTAGCAACATCAATCGCAGGAAACACACGTTTATCTGCAACTTTACGATCAAGAATAATTTCTGAGTTACCAGTACCCTTAAATTCTTCAAAAATAACCTCATCCATACGAGAACCAGTATCAATTAATGCCGTTGAAATAATAGTTAGTGATCCACCATCTTCAATATTTCTAGCAGCACCAAAAAATCTTTTTGGGCGTTGCAAAGCATTAGCATCAACACCACCAGTAAGCACCTTACCAGAACTTGGAACAACCGTATTATAGGCACGACCTAAACGAGTGATCGAATCAAGTAAAATCACCACATCTCGTTTATGCTCAACCAATCTTTTAGCTTTTTCTATAACCATTTCAGCAACTTGTACGTGACGTGATGCTGGTTCATCAAAAGTTGATGAAATAACCTCGCCCTGAACTGAGCGCTTCATATCAGTAACTTCTTCAGGACGTTCATCAATTAATAAAACAATTAAATAACATTCAGGATGATTTGCGGCGATAGATTTTGCAATATTTTGTAAAAGAACCGTTTTACCAGTTCTAGGAGGAGCAACAATTAGTCCACGTTGCCCTTTTCCAAGTGGGGCAACAAGATCAATAACTCTAGAGCTAATATCCTTTAATTTAGGATCAATAATTTCCATTTTGAAACGCTCATCTGGATAAAGGGGCGTTAAATTATCAAAATTTATTTTATGGCGAGCTGATTCTGGATCTTCAAAATTAATTGAAATAAGCTTTAATAACGCAAAATAACGCTCACCCTCACGAGGCGATCTAATTTGACCTTCAATCGTATCCCCTGTTCTAAGCGCAAAACGTTTTATTTGTGAAGGTGATACATAAATATCATCAGGACCTGGTAAATAATTAGCATCTTGTGATCTTAAAAATCCAAAGCCATCTGATAATATCTCAATTACCCCATCACCAATAATTTCAATATCTTGTTCTGCAAGCTGTTTTAATATCGCGAACATTAATTCTTGTTTACGTAAAGTTGAGGCATTTTCAACTTCAACTTCTTCAGCAAAAGATAATAATTGCGCAGGGTTTTTAGCCTTAAGCTCGCTTAATTTCATGTTTTCGTTCATAAAAATTCCAAAGATAAATAATTTAAAGAATGGGAGATATAAAGATATAGGAAATATCAAAGAAGAATAGATATATAGGCTTAAACAAATAAAATTTCAAGTCATCTAATTTTAAGTTTTTAAAAGGTTATATTTTTTGTTTGATACTTAATTTATTCTGTTTGTTTATATTTGCATATTTAAATAAATTCTGACAAAAAACAAACAATATTTATAATAATATATAGAAGTATATTTATATTATTATTATTATATCTGTGGGTTTTGGGGATTATTAAATATTAAGTATTTTTACAAGGATAAATGAGATTTCTATAAAAAACCAATAAGTAAATTATAATTAGAAAATTACTTAGTAAAAACGTTAATAAATAAATAAATTTAATGGTTAATAAAGACTTAACAAATAAATCTACATTAAAATATTGGGAAAACACTGTTAATAAATCAGCATAGCTTTAAAAATATTACTGACTTATTCCCATAATTAACAATGTAGATATTTTCTTCATTCACAAAACTTATATGTGAACAAAATTTTTGAAAAATTGAATAACTCTACGCATTTATGAATTTCTCTAGCTTTATTAACAAATTTAATTCAAAAATGTATATTCATGTGAATAAGTAAAATCAAACAACAAAAAGCCGAAATATAGTGCAAAATAATCCTCAAGCATTTGTAATTGGAGATCCGATTTCTCACTCACTATCCCCTAGATTGCATCAATTTTGGCTAAAAAAATATAATGTTTCAGGAAACTACAAGGCTATTAATGTTTCAAATAATGAATTACCTTTGTTTTTTCAAAAACTACGCGCTGGAGAATTTATTGGCGGTAATGTAACTATCCCCCATAAAGAAAATATATTTTCTCTTTGTGATGAAATAAGTAAAGAAGCTAAAGAAATTGGGGCAATTAATACGCTGGTGCTAAAAGATAATAAAATTCTTGGCGCTAATAGTGATTGGGTTGGTTTTTTAGAAAATCTGGATAGAGAAGCGCTTAATTGGGATAAAAATGCTGAGCAAAAGCAGGTAATTATTTTGGGCGCTGGAGGGGCGGCACGAGCAATAACCTATGCTCTTATACGCCGTAAATTCTCTCATATTCATATTCTCAATAGAACAAAAGACAGAGCCACAGACCTATCTAAAACTATGTCATTATATGCCAGTGAAACTGTAAAAATCACAAGCCATTCCCTAAATGAATTTAATGTTTTAGCATCAAAGATTGATCTTGTAGTCAATACCAGCTCTATTGGAATGAATGGCACAAAATTTGAAAATATTGCGTTAGATAAGCTACCTAAAAGCGCAATAATAACCGATATTGTATATACGCCCCTACATACTCCTTTATTAAGTGATGCAAAAAACATAGGCCTAAAAACCGTTGATGGGTTAGGTATGTTATTGTTTCAAGCAGCCTTTGGCTTTGAAAAATGGTTTGGTGTAAAACCTGAAATAGATAATGATTTAAGAAATTATTTGCTGAGTGCTTTGGGTGAAAAACCATGCTGATTTTAGCGCTAACTGGATCAATTGCCACTGGTAAATCAACCGTTCTTGCTATGTTTAAGCAAGAAAATATTGCCACAATCTCATCAGATGAAATTGTGCATGAATTATATCAAAATGAAGCGGTTTCTTCCTTAGAAAAGCTTTTTCCAAGCGCCATAAAAAACAATAAAATAGATAGAAAAATCTTAAGTGAGATCCTAGTAAAAACTCCAAGCCTATTAGGGGAATTAGAGAAAATCATTCACCCATTAGTGCGCCAAAAACAAAGAGAATTCATTGAAAAGTGCAAAGAGAATAATGAAAAATTAATTGTACTTGAAATTCCACTGCTTTTTGAAACTAACAGCAATATTGCATTTGATTATGTGCTTATCACAACCTGCCCAGATGAAATATTGTGTCAAAGGGCATTGCAAAGAGATGGTATGAATGAACAAAAACTAGATATTATCTTGGCAAATCAAATGAGCCAGCAAGATAAAATTCTAAGGGCGGATTTTATCATAGACACTTCAAAATCTCTTAGTCAGAGCAAAAGAGAAGTAAAAAATATTATAGATAAATTAATTGGATAAATAATGTTACGTGAAATTGTACTTGATACAGAAACCACAGGATTTAAGGCCACTAATGGCGATAGGATAGTTGAAATTGGCTGTATTGAATTAATTAATCACATACCAAGCGGTAAGGATTTTCAAACCTATATAAACCCAGAACGAGATATGCCTGACGGAGCATTTAGCGTACATGGTCTATCAGAAGAATTTTTAGCAGATAAACCGCTTTTTCATGATATTGCTACTGATTTTCTTAGTTTCATAGATGATGCCCCATTAATTATTCATAATGCGCCATTTGATATGGGGTTTTTAAATTTTGAACTAAAAAAAATGAATATAGAGCCAATAAAAAATAAAATTATAGATACGGTTTTATTAGCAAGAAAAATCCACCCAGGAGCAAGAGTAAGCCTTGATGCTCTTTGCAAACATTACGGGGTTAATAATTCACATAGAACATTGCACGGAGCCTTACTTGATTCGCAAATTTTAGCTGAAATATACCTAGAATTAATAGGCGGCCGCCAAGTTGGCCTATCGCTTAGTGAAAATATTTTGGAAGAGTCCCAAAACCAAGAGATAAATAAAAAAACAATAAATCTTACTCGCACAAATAGGCTTGAAGACAGAATAAGTGAGCAAGAAGAACAAGCGCATAAAGATTTAATAGAAAATATGGGTGAAAACGCAATGTGGACAAAATTATATTCAAAATAGAATTATCAGCCCAAGCGGCGTGAGCGTAAGAAAAGCCCAAGTGGCGTGAACGCATAGAAAAAATCCCAAGGCGGCGGCGTGAGCGAAAAGAAAGTTCAAGCGACGCGCAACCTCCAAAAGCTCGAAGAGCGCAGGGCATGCAGGGCATGAGGTATGCTTAACTCAATCCATCAGGACAGCGAGCTTTGGGCTCGCCGTCGCTAATGCGACGCCCCATCGGAGCGTGAGCAAAGCGAACTGGCGTGAGATAAATAAAAGCAACTTAATTAGGTTTTTTTTCAGCCGCCTGTTTTGCCATTGCTTCTAGATTTTGACGATAAATAGCTGCGAAATCAACAGGCTCCATCATAATAGGTGGGAAGCCGCCAGATTGTGTAACTTGCGCTAATATTTGTCTTGCAAATGGGAATAATAGGCGAGGGCATTCAATCATTAAAACGGGAGCTAACTGGGCGTCAGGCACATTTTGAATGTTAAATACACCACAATATGAAAGTTCAACATTAAACAATATTTTACTATCTCTTTCAGCCTTAGCATTTAGAACTAATTCAACTAAGAAAGATCCATCATCACGTTTTTTAACTTGGTTATTAATTGAAATAGAAATTTGCGGCGTGCCAGAGCCAGAAATTATTGATTCTGGTGCATCAGGGCTTTCAAATGATAAATCACTAACATATTGAGTTAATAGGCCAATAACTGGCGCAGCTTTTATGCTAGCTGGCGCTTCATTAGTAGGAGTTTTACTAGTTTTTGCACTTGATTTGTTGTCTTTAGTATTTTTGCTAGCATCTTTAGCGGGAGTTTTCTTTTTAGCCATGAGATTTCCTAAATAATGAAAAATGAAACACGTAAATTAAATTAATTAACTTGAGCTAGCACTTTTGTGCTTAAGGGACAATAATATTTTTATCAAATATCTTTATTTTCGCCAATCCTTATCATCTAGATCAATAATATTATCGCTATCATCATTTTCATTGTTAAATCCTGATTGTGTATGAGACTGAGCAACGATAGAAAAGCGAGATTTTATTTGTTGATAAATGAATGAGCGTATCATTGGGACTAGCAATAAAAAGCCTAAAAAATCAGTGAAATACCCTGGTGTTAATAAAAAAGCCCCTGCTATTGCTACCATCATAGCTTCTGCTAATTGCTTGGCAGGCAATGCACCACTTGCAGTTGTTTGGCGTATTTTCTCAAAAAGCGCGAGACCTTGTATGCGAATGATAAATGATCCGATAAGCGCAGTTGCTATAATACCAAGCAGTGTGGGCCAAAGACCAAAAGCCTGTCCAAAACCTATAAAAATCACTATTTCAATAAGTGGTACAAGCAAAAAAACGATAAATAACATACGAGCCAACTTAATTTCCTTTCATTTATGTAATAATTAATCAATTTTAAGCAAATAAACTAGCTTCTAACTAATATTTGCTTATATATAGGTTGATAACATGCTTTTCGCTAGCTTTGAGCCTAGCAATTTTAGGAAAAATATAAAATGAATGAATTTATGGATATCCCAACTCTTATTTTTATTGGCGTAGCAATCTTAGTATTGTTGCGCTTACGCTCGGTTTTGGGCACACGCACGGGAACAGAGCGCCCCCCCTCAACTAGAATTTCTGAGCAAGAACAAGAAAACCAAGAAAATAGTAACGATGAAAATAGTAACGATGAAAATGTAGTTGCTCTTCATCCCTCAAAGAGCGGGAAAAGCAAACCGCAACAACAAGATGAAATAGCGCAAGATGAAAAAGCTCAAAAACAATTATTAAGTGAAATAAAAAAATTCGCTAAAAATGATGAAGATTTAGCATTAGGGCTAACAGATATTAACAAAGTGGATGCAAGCTTTACTCCTGCATCATTTATTGGCGGCGCAAAGTCAGCTTATGAGATGATAGTTACAGCTTTTGCTCAAGGGGACAAAAAAACCCTAAAGGCTTTACTTGAAAAAGATGTCTATGAGGGTTTTCAAGCGGCGATTAAACAACGAGAGCAATCTGGATATAAGGTAGATTTTACCTTTATTGGCTTGCCAAAAGTTGAGTTTGCTAATGCTAAACTTGAAGATAATATAGCTAATGTAACTATTAGGTTTTTTGCAGAAGTAGTTTCTGCAACCCGTGATGGGGATGGTAATTTAATTGAGGGTAATGGTGATCAAGTAGCAAATATTGCTGATATTTGGACTTTTGCAAGAAATACTAAGGCAAATGATCCAAATTGGAAATTGGTTGCAACAGATCAGTTAGATTAATCTGTAATGAAATTAAATGCGAAAAACCTTAAGCCCAAAAGATAAGAATTCTCAAAAAACTAAATATCCAAATATTGAAGATTGGTATCTTTGGGAAAAGGTTACATTAACAATTAATCCGCTTAGTGCGTCAAAAATAGCAAAGTCAAAAGAAACAGAGCCAAAACAAAGACAAAGCTTGGAAGAGGCCTCTGCTAATTTTCATGCAAAAATCAACAGCCCTCCAAAAATTAATAGCCTCCAACGTAAATATAGTGTGCCCTCTTATTCACCCACTAAACAAATAAAAAAACTAAATACTAATATTGAGCCAAATCTATTAAGGCGCATAGAGCGCTCGCATTTGCCAATTCAAGGCACGTTAGATTTACATTCAATGAACCAAGATGAAGCACATAGAGCACTTATTAATTTTGTAGCTTCTCGGCTTAAGCGTGGGGCAAGAACATTGTTAATTATTACTGGTAAAGGAAAGAGTAAAACAGGATTTGGAGTGTTGCGATCAATGTTACCTCTATGGCTTAATTCAAATCCATTAAATGAAATGGTTTCAGCATGGCAAGTTTCAACCAGAAAACACGGCGGTGAGGGCGCATTTTATGTGCGCTTGAGGGGAAAGAATGACGGAGTATTGAGGAAATGAGAGAAGTAAACACTAGCATAAGAACAACAACGCTAGCATGGAAAAAGAATAACGGCGGGGGTGTCGGGGTCGGGAGCAAAGCGACCAACGGCGACAAGAAAAAAAGATGACACCATTAGGAGCAAAATTGCGAGAAATGCGAGCCAAGCGCAATATTTCGCTAAAAGAAATGGCTAAAGGCTTAAATATATCAAGCGCATATCTTTCAGCACTAGAGCATGGTAAAAAGGGCAAACCAACATGGTTTTTGCTACAACGCATGATTACATATTTTAATGTCATTTGGGATGAGGCCGAAGAATTGCAGCGTTTAGCTGAAATTTCTAATCCTAAAATTACCATTAACACGGCAGGGCTTACGCCAGAGGCCACAGAATTAAGTAATATATTATCGGTAAAAATTGCATTACTAAAAAGTGAAGATTTAATAGATATAAAAAACCTAATTATTAGCAAAGCCAAATAGATTAAAGGCTAAATAAATTAGCGACGTTTTATTATGCTTACACCAAGCCCAAAAATAACCAACGCACCACCAAACATTTCAAGCATAGCAATATTTTCACCAAGTAATAAATAGCCAAATATTAGACCAGTAATTGGCACTAACAAAGAAAATGGCACAACGCTTGAGGTTGGGTATTTGCTCAATAGCCAATTCCATATAGCAACCCCAAATAGGGTGGCTGGATAGGCAGAAAACAATAATATGCCGATTAATCCCCAATCTGGTTGAACAATGAACTTAACTAATTCATCAACCCCCTCAACCATAAATGAAATTGCAAAAAGCGGTATTGCACCAATTCCTGCGCCCCAAACAGCAAGCGCTATTGGATCTATTTTACCTGCTATTTTTGCAAAAATATTGCCAAACGCCCAAGCAATGGCAGATAATATTGTTAGGATTAGCGGAAATAGATTTGCGCCCTCCCAACGATAATAACCAATAATTCCAATACCTAAAAAGGCAATTATTGCTCCAATAATTTGAGTAGTTAAGGGACGCTCTTTAAGCATAAAATAGGCTATAAGCATGGTAAAAAATGCCTGCGCTTGCAAAACTAAAGAGCCAATTCCTGCTGGCATTCCAATATAAAGCGCAAAATTTAAAAGTGCATAAAGCCCAAATACAAAGCTAAGACCAAAGCCAATTATTATTAGCCATGGCACTTTCCCGTTTTCATCTCTTGGTGGTTTAATGAATAAGATAATAGGGAAAGCTGCCATAAAAAATCGCACAGCTGCCGCAAGAAATGGCGGCATTTCAGTTACACTGATTTTTATTATCACAAAATTAAAGCCCCAAAGAGCTACCACCAATATTGCTAGCAATATGTGGCGAAACGGCACTAACTTGCTTTATTCATTAAATTGCGCTCAATCAGATTTTCAGCAATTTGAATGGTATTAAGCGCCGCACCTTTTCTTAAATTATCGCTGACAACCCACATAGAAATCCCATTTTCAACCGAAATATCCTCTCGAATACGAGAAACAAAAACCGCATCTTCCCCCGCACAATCAATCGGTGTGATATAGCCGCCAGCTTCACGTTTATCTATTACCATAATTCCTTGGGCATTACGCAATAATTCTGTTGCTTCATTAGCACTAATAGGATTTTCAAACTCCATATTAACCGCCTCACCATGCCCAACAAATACAGGAACACGTACTGCCGTTGCGCTTACTTTAATTTTCGGATCAAGGATTTTTTTGGTTTCAGCCAAAATTTTCCATTCTTCCTTTGTGTATCCATCTTCCATAAACACATCAATATGCGGAATAACATTAAAAGCTATTTGGCTTGGAAACAAACTAGGTTCTGGCTTGTCATTCACAAAAATACCCTTTGTTTGTGACCAAAGCTCATCGATTGCCTCTTTGCCAGCGCCCGATACTGATTGATAGGTTGAAACAACAATGCGCTTGATAGTTGCTGCATCGTGCAATGGCTTTAGCGCCACAACTAATTGCGCCGTTGAGCAATTTGGATTGGCAATAATATTGCGCCTATTGCTTTTTGACATATAGATTTCAAGCTCATCGCCATTAACTTCAGGCACTATTAAAGGCACATTAGAATCATAGCGAAATGCGCTAGAATTATCGATAACAATAATTCCCATTGCACCTAACCTATCAGCCCATTTTTTGGCAATGTCCGATCCTGCCGACATAAGACAAAAATCGACACCGGAGAAATTAAAATTATCTAGCACCTGACATTTAAGGACTTTATCACCATAAGAAACTTCACGCCCTATTGATCGAGAAGAAGCCAGCGGAATAACTTCACTGGCTGGGAAATTACGCTCGGCTAAAATATTGAGCATTTCTTGCCCAACATTTCCACTAGCACCAACAATGGCAACTTTATAAGTCATGTCCTGTCCTTTAGAAATATTTTATCTTGCTATAAAGCGAAAATATAATTTTTACTAGCATCAAAATTTATTCAGCTTCTAAAAAACCTATTCTAGCTTCTAAGAATTGCGCCAGTTGCTTTTTCAACTGCTTTAATTATCGCCGCTGAAATGATCTCAATCTCTTCATCTGTTAGTGTTTTATCTTTTGGCTGAATAATAACTTCAATAGCTATTGATTTTTTATCTTTATCAAGACTACCACCCTCAAATACATCAAAAATATTTACCTGAGAAATCATTGCCTTATTTGCGTTTTTCGCAGCTTTGATAATATTAGCGCCCTCAATATCCTTATCAAGCACAAAGGCAAAATCACGTTTTAGCGCCATTAGATCAGACAGAACTATTGGCGGCTTGCTTTTGGTGGCTTTTTTACGTGGCTTTGGCAGCGCATCTAAATTCGCTTCAAATGCTACAATAGGCCCTTCAAGGTCAAATTTTGCTAAAATACTTGGGTGTATTTCACCAAAATGTCCTAAGATATTTTTTGGCCCTAATTGCACCCGAGCCGAGCGTCCCGGATGCGCCCAAATAGCAGGTTCTGCAATAATTTGCGCCTTTTCAATATCTTGCCCCAAAACATCAAACATCGCAGCCAAATCTGCCTTTATGTCGTAAACATCTAATTTTTCAACCTTGCTTTGCCAATGACGGCCAGCGCCATTTATCTTTGCGCTACCATAACGAATGGCAGAGGCGTAATTTTTTTGACCCATCTCGCTATCATCTAGAAATATCTGTCCAACCTCAAATATTGCCCCATCAGCAAACCCACGATTTATATTGCGAGAAGCAGCACGTAAAAGCGAGGGTAAAAGCGAGGGACGCATATCGCTCATGTCATTTGCAATGGCGTTTGCAAGGCGTAATGATTTATCGCCACCGCCAAATAATTTTGCGCTCTCTTGGGATATAAAAGAATAGGTAATTGCTTCTTTTAACCCACGAGTTGCCAGCGCTCGCCTTGCAAGGCGGCGATTATTTTGTGAAGAAGTGAGCATTTTTTTAGCCACGCCATCTAACGAGGGTAAAGGCTCAACAGGAATTTTATCAACCCCAACCATTCGCATTACTTCTTCAACAATATCCGCCTTTTGTTCAATATCAGGCCGCCATGTTGGCACAGCAATTTTTACTATTTCACCTGAGCCAGAAAGCCAAAAACCAAGCCTTGTAAGAATGACCTTTATTTCAGCATACGAGATTTTTAACCCCGTTAGGCGCTCTATTTCTGCAAGTGGAAAACTAATAATTTTTTCGCTCGGCAGTTTCTCGCCAGCAATTTTTATTTCACAAGCCTCACCTCCACAAATTTCTAAAATCAACTTAGTAGCTAATTCAATGCCATCACGAGTTGAACTTGGGTCAACATAGCGCTCAAAACGATAACGAGCATCAGAATTTATGCCAGTTTTACGACCAGTTTTAGCAATGTTTATTGGATCAAACCACGCACATTCAAGCAAAACATTTGTAGTGTTCTCATCACTAGATGTAGAAGTGCCGCCCATAATGCCGCCAAGCCCAATAGCACCGCTGTCATCGGCAATAACGCACATAATCTCATCAATTTCATAGCTCTTATTATCAAGCGCCTCTAATTTTTCACCCTGTTTGCCCATACGAGCATGAAGCGTGCCGCTAATTTTATCAGCATCAAAAACATGCAGCGGGCGACCTCTATCATAGGTGATGAAATTTGTTATATCGACCAGCGCATTTATTGGGCGCAAGCCAATGTCACGAAGGCGCTGCTGTAGCCAGTTAGGAGAGCTAACATTTTGAATGTTTTTAATTAAACGCCCAGCAAAAAGCGGGCAAGCTGGCTCTTTCTCATCATCAAAACGCAATTCAATGGAAGTGGTAGTTTCGCCAGCGCTAGCAGGAATTGCCTTTATTGGCTCATCTTTAAGATTGCCAAGTCCTGTAGCTGATAGATCTCGTGCAATACCAAAAACCGAAGCACAATCTCCACGATTGGGGGTAATAGCAACGTCTATCATCACATCGTCTATTTTCATATAATCAACATATTTCACACCAAGCGGTGTATCGGCAGGCAATTCAATTATGCCATCATGATCATCTGAAAGCAGCAATTCTTTTTCAGAACACATCATGCCATTGCTTTCTTCACCACGAATATTACCTTTTTTTAAGGTGAAATCCGCACCCGGAATATAAGTGCCCGTACTAGCAAAAACTCCCATCATGCCAGTTTTAGCATTTGGCGCACCACAAACAACTTTTATCGGCTCACCCCCCTTGCCATCATCAACCAAAAGAACTTGTAATTTATCAGCATTAGGGTGTTTTTTCGCCTCGATAACTTTGGCAATGGTGAAATTCTCAAGTATCTTTGCTTGGTCGATCACTTCCTCAACCTCCAACCCAATCATGGTAAGAGTATCGATGATTTCCGCATTACTTGCATCGGTTGATAGGTGGGTTTTGAGCCAGTTTATTGTGAATTTCATATTATTGTGCCTAAAGGTTTTGTTATTAAGGTAACCCCCACCCCAACCCTCCCCGCAAGGGGGAGGGGGAAGAAAGAGTGAAAGCGCAAAGAAAACTCCCTCCCCCTTGCGGGGAGGGCTGGGGTGGGGGTGAGCAACATCACGAACTCAACCCCCCAAATAAGGTCGGCATATCAAGCGGGCGAAAGCCATAATGCTCCATCCAGCGCACATCGGCATCAAAAAACGCCCGTAAATCCGCCATACCATATTTAAGCATCGCTAATCTATCAATCCCCATGCCAAAGGCGAAACCTTGATAGACATCAGGATCTAAGCCAGCATTGCGCAAAACATTTGGGTGAACCATGCCGCAACCCAAAATTTCTAGCCAGTCAGTCCCTTGCCCAATTTTCATTTCACCACCAGAGCGATCGCATTGCACATCAACTTCCATTGATGGTTCAGTAAAAGGAAAGAACGAGGGGCGAAAACGGGTTTTAATATTATCAACTTCAAAAAAGCTCTTGAGGAACTCTTCGAGTACCCAACGTAAATGCCCAATATGCGTGCTTTTATCAATAACTAAACCCTCAACTTGATGAAACATTGGCGTGTGGGTTTGATCGCTATCACAACGATAAGTGCGCCCCGGCATAATCACTCTAATTGGCGGCTCTTGGCTTTTCATGGTGCGAATTTGCACAGGTGATGTGTGGGTACGAAGGAGTTTTCTCTCACCATTTTCATCAGGCTCAAAAAAGAACGTATCGTGCATTTCACGGGCTGGGTGATCAGGGGGGAAATTAAGTGCGGTGAAATTTAACTCATCAGTTTCAATGTCAGGCCCTTCGGCAATAGAAAAACCCATATCAGAAAAAATTGCCGATATTTCATCAATAACTTGGCTCACAGGGTGAATACGACCAGTGCTAGTTGGAGCAGGTTGTAGCGGTAGTGAAATATCAATTTTCTCGCTTTTTAAGCGCAATTCAAGCTCTATTGCTTTTAGCTCGGTTTGACGTGTTTCAATTTCTTTGGCGACCTGTTGCTTAAGCGCATTTATTTTAGGCCCCATAATTTTGCGCTCATCAGGGCTCATTTTACCCAATGTTGACAATAAAGCCGAAACAGAGCCTTTTTTACCAAGTGTGCCAACTCGTAATTGCTCAAGCGCATTTTTATCTTTGATCGCTTTTATATCGCTAAGAATTTGATCGCTTAATTGTTCAAGATTTATATCTGACATTTTAATACCTAAATTTTGGGCAATGTTTACTTAAAAGAAAACCCTGATTTACCTAAAAGAAAACCTTGCGCACTCAATTAAGAATACGCAAGGTAAATTTGACCTTAACAAGCAAGGGGAAGTTGATTTAAGCAAAAATGCGAGAATGAGTAGTTTTTTCTACGCCTTCAAGATAACCAAGTGCGGCTTTTGCTTTGCTTACCAGAACGCCAAACGCTTCTGGCTCACGTACTGCAAGATCTGCTAGTACCTTACGATCAACTGCGACCTCAGCTTTGCTAAGGCCGTCAATAAATCGAGCATAAGTTAGACCATGAATACGAGCGGCTGCATTGATACGTTGTATCCACAAGGCACGAAAATTGCGCTTTCTAATACGACGATCACGATATGCATATTGACCAGCTTTTTCAACTGCTTGTTTTGCAACACGAATGGTGTTTTTGCGACGACCATAATAGCCTGTTGCAGCTTTTATAACTTTTTTATGACGGGCGTGTGCTGTAACGCCTCTTTTAACTCGGGACATCTTAGTCTCCTTTCAAAAGCGTTAGAGTTAGCCGTATGGCATATATTTTTTAACGGTGCGCGCATCGGCATCGCATAAAATATCTGTACCACGGTTTTGACGAATATATTTTGAATTATGGCTCATTAGGCGGTGGCGTTTGCCAGCAGGACCTGCTTTTACCTTGCCCGAAGCAGTCAGCTTAAAACGCTTTTTTGCGCCTGACTTAGTTTTCATTTTTGGCATTTTGCTTTCCTTAAATTTAGTAGCTTTTTAGACAAACATGGCATGCCTTTAGCCAGATTGTCCGATTAACCTAGCCTCTATAATGCTAGTTTGATTTTTTTGCAAGAATAATTATAGGAGAAAAAGAATTATTTTACAGCTCTTAATCTAATAATCCGTGAGGCTTTTTTCACGTGAATAGGGCTGATCCTCTACTTCTTTAGTTACTGCCTGCCCACAAAACCTTGAATGATCAAGACTGCCCACATTATATTGCGGATCGCCATAAAGCTCCCAGCCCTCGCTAAGTGCTTTTGTAATTTTATGGCAAAAATCAGCGTCGTCTTTACCAGTTAGAAATCTATAAATTAGCACTTCACTCTCCTATTTCTCTTCAAGTTTTAATGCACTATCAAGCGCCAATTCAACCATGTCTTTTAGCGAAGATTGGCGCTCGCTGGCATTAATATGCGCTCCTGTAATCAAGCAATCACTCATGGTACATATTGCTAAAGCTTTTGCATCAAAACGAGCCGCCAGCGTATAAAGCGCCGCCGCTTCCATTTCAACGGCTAAAACGCCATGCTTTGGTAAATCACCATAAGATTTAGCACCATTTGGCACATAAAAAATATCAGATGATACAACAGAGGCTACATGGGTTTTATAACCCCTAGATTTTGATAGGCTAACCGCTGCCTCTAATAAATCATAATCAGCAAATGGGGCATAATGATAGGGTGCAAAACAATCGTTCATTGAACTATCGGTAGCAGCGCTTATTGCTATAATAATATCACGCACCTTAACTTTTTCGCTAAGCCCACCAGCTGTGCCAACTCTTATAAGATTTTTCACCTGATAAACATCAAGCAATTCATGGATATATATCGCAGCAGAAGCCTGCCCCATGCCAGTTGCTTGCACCGAGACGTCCATTCCCTTCCATTTTCCCGTAAATCCCAAACAATTACGCACCCCATTTACTTGTCTGGCATCTTCAAAAAAATTCTCAGCAATCCACTTAGCACGTAAAGGATCACCAGGTAAAAGTACAGTTTTGGCGTAATCACCTTTTTTAGCTTCATTATGTGGGGTCATTTTACTCTTCCTTTAACTCTAATAACTCTAACTTTTATTCGAGCTTAATATACTACGTGAATCTTGTGCGTCTACAGAAAAATGACAAATAAATGAGAATGGAAAATACTATAATTTAACTCAAGAGCTTGACCAAATACTATCTATGTGTCATTTAATGCTTTA
>JAKISM010000033.1 GCA_021648585.1 Devosiaceae bacterium
TAATAGGCAAAAGCCGATCGCACGTTGCTAATACTTTACGGCTAATGAAATTGCCTGAGCAGGTTCAAGACATGATTTCTAATGGTGATTTAACCGCTGGTCATGCTCGAACATTAATTACTTCTAATCAGCCACTAAAGCTGGCTAAAAAAATAGTAAGCAACGGTCTTTCAGTGCGTCAAGCAGAGGCTTTGCACCAAAAGGAGGGTGCGGCAGTTGTACGTAAAGCCAAGCAAGGCTCACAAAAAGACGCAAATACCACCGCCTTAGAAAAACGCCTCTCCGATGCGTTAGGCTTTGAGATTTTTATTGATGATAAGGGTAACAAGGGCAGGGTTAGTATTAATTATAAATCCCTTGAGCAACTTGATGATATTGTTGCTCGGTTGTTACGGCAGTGACACTAGTGTTTGTTGGGTTGGTGTGAAGACAAAAATCTCTTGCAATCTAATTGCTTTAATATTCATTATTTTCCTTAGTGACATCGTTTTTGATTAATAGTCTGCGCTATTCTCTGTCGTCACCCCGTTGAAAAACGGGGTCCATTACACCCATATATAAGGGCAATTTAATATTGTTCTCATTGTTGAAACATCTATAAAATCAGTGGTTTTGATAAAATTTGATGATGCAAATGGATGCCGTTTTCCAACGGCATGACGGCGGAGTATTGATGCCTATTTCTAAACTATTTGAAAGATTTTGATATTATGAGTGAAAAGTTATAGGAGCCATTTTCATTTCTCCTTGCTTTAATAGATGAAGAAATTTCATTGTTTGGTTTCTAGTTATTCAGTAAAATCAATATGTTAAGATAAAGCAGGTGGATACTCGGGTCAAGCCCGAGTATGACGAGGAGTGTTATTTGTAAGTTTCTTGTTTGTCTTTTTGCAAGAAGCGAAGCGACGAAGCGCCTCAAAACTTACTTATGTATTATTCTTCATCTTTAATGCTGACTAATCTGCCAGCAGTGCTAATCATTTCTGGATAATCTTTTATGATTGAAAAAGGTGGGTGAGGATAATTGAGCCCACTTTGATGTTCTTTGGCATATTCTTTGGATAATCTATTGGCACACCAAAACTGTTGTATATCATTACTGGTAGTTATCTCATTGATCTCATCGAGAGTTTTTTCTATCATTGATAAAAAACTAGAGAATACATCTAAAGCGTTCGCATTTTCACGTTTAATAAAATTACTAGGATAATTTGTAACTTTTATTTTCCAAGATAGCCCTGTATTTCTTTTATTTAAATATTCTGCTAATTCGCTCGGTTGCAAAAATAGTTTCTTTTGGAAATTATAAATATAAAACACCATTACCGACATTTCGATTTCTATCTTTTTATCCCAAACAGTAATAATATTGCCCAATATTTCAAAAAACTGTTCAATATCTCGAAGTTCATATTCAAAATAAGAAAATGCATCGGAAAGAAAAGCTGTAAGGTCAGTATTTGGTGGAATTGATAATTTTGCTTTATCTATTGCTCGTAATTTTATTTGATAAGCAACAAAATTTTTAATATTTGGGGATTTAATTTCATAAGATCTGTCAAAAAATCTATTTAGGTAGCTTGCGCTATCAAAACCTTGCCCATAAACAGCTTTAATTGAATGTTGGAGTTGTTCTGTATCTGTAGCAATTATGAAAATGATATTATTTACGTCGAATAAATGTTTAACCCTTTCCAACATAGCAATTGCGTAAGTCGGTCGGCATCTATCTAATTCATCAAGTAATATAAATAATGGCGTCTGTTTATCTTTTAATTTTTCTTCAGAAAGCAGTTCTTCTAGGTTTTGTTGAAAATCATTGATTGATTTTCTTGATTGCTCAAAGTTGCTTAATAAATTTTCGCCTGCTTTATCAATAAGCCTATTTACTTCTTTTGTAGCGCCTTCTCCTGCACCCTTTATTGCGCTAACTGCAGTTTGATTTGGTAATCTTTCTGAATCTTCGCCTTCTGCAAGTGAAGAAATTTCATCCATACCGCCACCAATGAGTTTTTTTGCTACTTGTTTACCTGCACCTTTCACTACAGCTAGTGCGATAGAGCCTGCATTATTTTTCAGATTCTTCCAAACCTTGTTCTCACTATCCACCAAAGGTGAAATAGTTTTGTTAATTGCACTCATTACAGAGAGAAAAGGATCATCAGCGTGATCGTCTTGCCAAGCATTTATTTCGGCAACTAAATATCCTTGTTCTTTAAGTTGTTTAGCTAGATTAGTTAAAAAGAAAGTCTTTCCGCGCCCCCATGCCGCATTAACATTTAGAACATAAGAGGCTTTTCGCCCTTGTTCTTGGCGTTCTTTAATCCGTGACAAAAGAAATTTAGAAAGAAACTCAGCATCTGAGCGCCTTCCTAACAAGTCATCGTGCCAGATTTCACTCATTCTCTTGTTTGATAAATTGTTAGGAGTTTTTGTCATATTTCTAAAAATCTTTCTAAGAGAGTGATTCTTTATTTTATTTACAATAAGTTAGTGCTTTTTTTCTCAAATGTAACCACCAAGTTATATTTAGCTTTGAATTTCTAGATCGCTGCGTAACCCCTTTGGGGTTCTAGCAATGACGAATATATATTCCTTATTTTGAGTGAAGAAACGCATATTGGGTAAAAAAAGCGGCATAGGTACTCGATGTCACCCCGTTGAAAAACGGGGTCTATTTGCGTTATCAGATTATATCATAGGTGGTGGTTTTCCGTTGTTGTATCATAGAGAGCAGCACTAAAAAATGTGTATTTGTAGGCATATTGGATGTTGATATTTTCCCCCTCCCCCTTGCGGGGAGGGGTTAGGGGTGGGGGTTTAAACATAAGAAGTCGTGCGGTTTAGTGTTTTGTGAGTAATGATTTTTATAAATTTTTTGAAATATGTTTGATTCTTGACTGACCCCCACCCCAGCCCTCCCCGCAAGGGGGAGGGGGAAGAAAGTAAGCACAAAAGAGGATAAGTTGAAGATAGTAAGTCTCTGGAAGATTGCGCTTAATACCTAGCAGCCGCTATAGAAATTGCCATAAGAGCTCGTTTGGTAATTGTTTTGGAGAGTAAAGATGATTTTCGGCTTTCGTATATTGCTTGGAAAATACGATCAGAGGCGAAGCTTAGGCGGGCATCGTTCCATAGGCGTAATTGTTGCTCGAGGGCGGTTTTGCGAGAAAAATGGGGGCGTGGTTTTTGGGCTTCTAGGACTGCTCTTGCTGATTTGCCATTATCTACCTCAACTCGTAATTGGCGAAGGAATGAAAAATGATTGAGGGCAGAAATGAGCAATCTTTGTGGGTCAATGGCGTTATTTAGAGCCTTTGCTACTTCATTATCGAGCAATTTAACGTGCCCAGTGCCTGCAAAATCTAAAATTTTATCAATAGCAATGGAGGAATTATCAGCGCAAAGAATGATTATATCATCTAAAGTAATTATCTTGCTCTCAAGGGCATAAAGATTTAGTTTTTCCATTTCACGGCGTAAAATCTCACGATCATTGCCTAAAATATCCCGTAAAAGCGTAATTGCATCTGGATCTATTGTGATATTTTCATTGGCAAAATTCCGTCTGATAATATCTGAAATTGTGCGCTCATCATCAGCGTAACATGGAAGAGTGCGGCAATTTTTATTTTTTTCTAATAAAAGACGCAAACTATCGCTTGGCTTGAGATTATCGGCCTCAAGAATAATAATTGCCTCAATATTATCTAATAAAAGCTGTTTAATGATTGGGGTGAGTTTTTTGCTGGCATTGCGCACTCGAATTAGCACCTTACCGCCAAACATTGGCATTGTATTGGCGTTAGTAGCTAATATTGCTGGATCATCAAATATTTGATTAGCATCAAGAGTGATTTCATTTAGCGGCTCTTGTGAGGATTTTTTATAATGCCCTATAAGCCTTTGGGTGCTTTCGAAAACTAAACCTTGATTTGGGCCAAATACTAAAAATATTCCGTTAATTAAATCTGGGCTTTGTAAATATTTAGCAACCTCGTAGGCTTTCATTTTCCACTCAATTAGTTGGTTTATTTAGCTCAGCAAGCAAAGTAAGGCGGATTATTTGTGCTAATTCAAGCGCTGCTGTTTCGCTGGCTTTTTCTTGAGCCTTAATATCAGCAATAATTTGCCCCTTGCTTGAATATGTAGCCGTTACACGATTTGTGCCTGAATAAATAATATTTTCACTATCATTTATGTCTATTACATTAAATGTTCCAGTTAGAGTAAGCTGTTTAATTGAGGCTGGTAGGCCATTTGAAGAGCGACCTACATCTCTTGTGGATTGAGAGATTGTTACTTTCAACTGATTTGCGCTATTAATATCGCTTCCAAGCCGTAATTTTAGGTCTTGATAGATGATTTGCTCTAAGCGAGTTGTTGGTTTGGCGTAGGAGAGACTAATGCTTTTATTGCTGAGATTATTGTCGCCATAAATTGGCGAAAAAGAGCAAGCAGATAGGCTAAGCGATAGGAAAATTATTATGCTTAGAGGTTTTAGCCAAAAATATAATTTATTAAATAACAATATTTACAATCCTATTTGGTACTACGATAATCTTCTTTGGTGTTTTGCCTGCAAGAATGTTAGAAATTGCGCTCTGATGCAAGGCTAATTTTTCAATTTTTTCTTTTTGTGTATCTTTTGGTACTATAATTTGCGCCCGGCGTTTGCCATTTACCTGAATTGGCATGGTGATATTATCCTCTATTAAAAGAGATTTATCAACCGTCGGCCATAAGGCATCACTGATTAATCCCGATTTCCCCAAATGCTGCCAGCAAGTTTCTGCTAAATGCGGCATGAAGGGAGAAATTAATAATATTAAATGTTCAACCCCTAGCCGTAAAGTTGAGATATAAGAGCCGTGTGGGTTTTTTTCTGCGAGGGGTAAAAATTTGCTCAAGGCATTTGTTAATTCATAAATTTGCGCAACAGCACGATTAAACTGTAAAGCTTCAATATCAATGCCTGCTTGATGTGTAATGCGGTGAATTAACCTGCTAAGCTCTATTACCTGTTCATTTTCTTGCTCTAACTTATCAAGCGGTTGCTCTTTTAATTCAACAGTTTCAAAGGTGAGTTTCCAAACACGTTGCAAAAAGCGATTAGCACCATCAATGCCAGCATCTGACCATTCAACATCTCTTTCGGGCGGACTATCTGATAACATAAACCAACGGGCAGCGTCTGCACCGCTAGATTTTAATATTTCATCAGGATCAACGCCATTATTTTTAGATTTTGAAATTTTCTCAATAGAGCCAATAATAGCTGGCTTGCCAGTTTTTATTTCTGTTGCAATTCGTTTGCCATCAATAGTTTTTATTTCAACTTGCTCTGGTGAGAGCCAATTTGCAGTTTCACTTTTATAGGTTTCATGCGTTACCATGCCTTGGTTAAACATGCCCTTAAAAGGCTCTTCCAAATTAACATGGCCTGTTTTTTTCATGGCACGAGTAAAGAAGCGAGAATATAATAGGTGTAAAATAGCATGTTCAATGCCACCAATATATTGATCGACAGGAAGCCATTTATCAATTTTTTCAATGTTGGTTGGGGTGTTGGCATCTGGTGAAATAAAGCGAGCAAAATACCATGAACTATCAACAAATGTGTCCATAGTATCAGTTTCACGTAAAGCGTCATTATCGCAATCTGGGCACTTTACGTGTTTCCAGATTTTATGATGATCAAGCGGATTACCTGGCCTTTCAAAACTAACATCTTGCGGCAAGATAACGGGTAATTGCTCTTTTGGAACAGGAACAATTCCACATTGATCACAATGAATAATTGGAATTGGGCAGCCCCAATAACGTTGGCGAGATATGCCCCAATCACGAAGCTTATAATTAGTCTCTCTCGTTGCTTGGGCTTTGCCCCCTATTGCACGGGCTTCTAATTCATTAGCAACTTGCTGTTTTGCATCATTAATTGAGAGCGAATTAAGCTCGTTTGAATTAAATAATGTCCCAATCCCAGTATAGGCTTTATCAGTTATTGAAAAATTATTTTCGTCCTCATCGGATGGTAAAATAACAGGAATGACAGGCAGTTTATATTTATTAGCGAAATCAAGATCACGTTGATCGTGCGCTGGGCAACCAAAAATTGCACCTGTGCCATAATCCATTAAAACAAAATTTGCTACATAGATGGGTAATGTCTTGTCTTTTAATAGCGGATGTTTCACGTGAATCGATAAATCAAAGCCACGCTTTTCAGCTTTTTCAATATCTTGTGTTGAAGTGCCTTGTTTTTTGCAATCAGCTACAAAGGCTCTAAGCGCTTTATTGTCTTTCATTAGGCTCTCGCATAATGGGTGGTCTGGCGAAAGGGCAATGAAAGAAGCGCCATATATAGTGTCCGCTCGTGTGGTGAAAACCTCTATGGCTTTATTTGTAGTTTTTTCATTTGGCTCTATTTCAAAAAGAATACGCAACCCTTCAGATTTACCAATCCAGTTGCGTTGCATTGTGCGCACTTTTTCTGGCCAATCTGTCAAACCATCAAGCGCCTCTAATAGGTCTTGAGCATAATCTTTGATTTTAAATGCCCATTGATTAAGATCACGTTGTTCAACAACAGCGCCAGAGCGCCAAGCTTTGCCATCAATCACTTGTTCGTTTGCCAGAACCGTTTGATCTATTGGATCCCAATTAACTTTGGATTTGCGGCGATAAACTAGCCCTTCCTCGAGCATATCAAGAAAAAGAATTTGTTGCATATGGTAATAATTTTCATCGCAAGTGGCGAATTCTCTTGACCAGTCAATGCTAAGACCCATTGATTTAAGCTGCTTGCGCATATTATCAATGTTTTTATATGTCCATTCTTTTGGGTGGATTTTATGTTTTATAGCAGCGTTTTCTGCAGGTAATCCAAATGCGTCCCAGCCCATTGGGTGTAAAACATTTTTGCCTTTTGCTCTTTGATAGCGAGCGACAACATCACCAAGCGCATAGTTTCTTACATGCCCCATATGAATGCGCCCAGATGGATAGGGGAACATTTCTAACACATAATAATTTTCACGAGTGTCCTCTAAGTCGCAATTAAAGGTTTTTTGTTGTAGCCAAATTTTTTGCCAATAGGGCTCTTTTTCACGTGGGTTATAGCGTTCAAAATTGTTGTTATTCACTATTAATTAATCCTGATGATTTGAAACTAAAAATGATGTATAAACTAGTTTATTCTATCAATATAGCATTTTCTAAATTCAATTATGCTAATTGAATTACGCTGGCTTCGCCGTACACCGCACTCGCTATCGCTCATACGGTGATAGCATTTGGCATTGAAAATGCTAAATGCTATAAATAAGAATATATATTCATTTAAGAAAGTGCAAGATGTCAAAGCAAGAAATAAGTGCTGTTAGTAAGCTAAAAGAAATAGAAATAAAAATTGGCAAGGCAAAAAATAGAATAGTAGGTTATGATGGTGAGCCTATTAGTCCAACTTTAATTTGTGTTAGTAAAAACTTTTCTTCTGATGATATTGTCCCGCTCTTAAAAGCAGGACAGCGAGTATTTGGAGAAAACCGTGTGCAAGAGGCGCAAAGTAAATGGCCTGCACTAAAACAACAATATAATGATGTTGTTTTGCATTTAATTGGCCCATTGCAAACAAATAAGGTTCGTGATGTTATTAAATTATTTGATGTGATTGAAAGCGTTGATAGAGAAAAACTGGCAAAAAAATTACGTGCTGAGATGGATTTAGCTGGCAAAGAGTTGCCATGCTTTGTGCAGGTGAATATTGGGCAGGAAGAACAAAAAGCAGGAATTGCACCAGAGCAAACAATAGAATTTGTTAAAAAATGTCAAAATGAATATGGTCTAAATATTGTTGGGTTAATGTGTATTCCACCATTTGATGAAGCGCCGGGCCCATATTTTGCAATGTTGGCAAGTTTGGCACAAAAGGCTAATGTGAGATATTTATCTATGGGTATGAGCAAAGATTATGAGGTTGCTATTATGATGGGGGCAACCCATGTTAGAATTGGAACTGCTTTGTTTGGTAAAAGAGATGTAAATTGACTTAGTGTTCAATTCTAATCACTATCATTTGATTGGAGTTAATAATCTATCGGGGTAAGGGTATATTTGCTAGGGTATAATAAAGACGACCAACTTTAGCGGAAGAAGCCTTAGCAGTGTGAGCGTGGAAAAAGAATAACGGCGGGGGTGCTGCCGGGAGCAAAGCGACCAACGGCGGCAAGAATAAAGAGAAAAAAGCGAAAGATATTATGAACAAACGCAAAATATTAATTATTGATGATGAAGATGAATTACGTAAAAACCTAGCAGAACAGCTTGATTTTTATGAAGAGTTTGAAACCTCTGAAGCGCATAATGCGATAACAGCGCTTGATATGATTAAAGACACTCACTTTGATTTGTTAATATTAGATGTTGGCTTGCCTGATATGGATGGGCGTGAAGCTATTAAAATAATGCGGCGTGAGGGGTTTAATAGCCCTATTGTGCTTTTAACGGGTCATGTTAGCGATGCAGATGAAGTTTTGGGGCTTGATGCTGGGGCAAATGATTATGTAACAAAGCCTTTTCGCTTTTCTGTTTTATTAGCTAGAATTCGCTCGGCTTTGCGTCAGTTCGATCAAAGCGAAGGTGTTATGTATAATATTGGGCAATACTGTTTTATGCCAGCGCAAAAAATATTAGTGGCAGATGATGGTATTAAAATACGACTGACTGATAAAGAAACATCAATTATGAAATATCTTTATCGTGCAGGTAGGAAAACCGTTTCTAAAGAGGAGTTATTAAAAGAGGTTTGGGGCTATAATAATCGAGTAACAACCCATACTCTTGAAACGCATATATATCGCTTAAGGCAAAAAATAGAACATGATCCTGCAAATGTACGCTTGCTTGTTACCCAAGAAGGGGGTTATCTTCTTGTACCGTAGGTCTAATAAAAAAGACTAATATGGTATGTTTATGTGATTAGAATTTGGTTTGGGGCATTGCTATAATATGGGGCTAGATAATATTAATGCGATGATTGCTAATGTAGAATTTTTTTCTATTTGCAATGATGAGCAAATTCGCCTTTTGGCTTTTGCAAGCGAAATGCAGCGCTATAATGCTAGAGATATTATCGCAAAGGATAATGTTGGTACTGATGGAGCTTATATTATCAATCAGGGCACGGTCCTTATAAATGATGATAAAGAGCTAGATAAAAAACCATATTTTATCTCTGGGCCTAATAAACTTATAGGTGAGCGAAGCTTATTGCTAAATCGCCCATTACGCTCTGTTCTTATTGCCAGTGATAATGTTGAGGCGTTGTTTGTCCCACAAAAAGCATTTTTCAAATTATTACGACAATACCCAGAAATGGCAGCTTTAATTGCCAAAAGGATTGAAGAAAACTTGGATAATTATTTGCGCTCATTTGATGGTTTGCGTTAGGGGTAGTTTTAAGAAATTATTCAAATGTTGCAACTAATGGCACGTGATCTGAAGGTTTTTCTTTCCAGCCCCTTGCTTCCCTTATAATTTTTACAACTGTTGAAAGTTCTGCAACATCAGGGCTTGCCCAAATATGATCGAGCCGACGACCCTTATCCGCTTTATTCCAATCTTTAGCACGATAAGACCACCAAGAATAAAGTCTTTCGCTGGTTGGAATGTGCTTACGAATAACATCAACCCAATTTCCTCTATCACGCAACCTGTTTAAAAGCTCTATTTCTTGTGGTGTATGACTGACAACTTTGAGTAATTGCTTGTGAGACCAAACATCATTTTCATGCGGGGCGATATTAAAATCACCAACAATTATTTGATTTTTTCTAAAATCAGGCTCATCAAACCAGCTTTGCATTTCTGAATAAAAATCTAATTTATGCGCAAATTTAGGGTTTATCTCTCTATCAGCCTCATCTCCGCCTGCTGGAATATAAAAATTATGAATAGTGATATTGCGAGATTTATATGAGATATTTGCGCTTATATGGCGAGACTGCTCGATATTACAAAATGTTCTCTTGTTGATATTATTTAGTGGCAGGCGTGATAATAGAGCAACTCCGTGATAGGATTTTTGCCCGTTTATTGCTTGATATTGATAACCTGCATTGGCAAAAAATTCAGCAGGGAAATGATCATTAGTGCATTTGATTTCTTGCAGTGCAAGAATATCTGGCTTGGTATCATTAAGAAACTTAACAACCATTTCGCGCCGCAAGCGAACGGAATTAATGTTCCAAGTGGCAAGTGTGATTGGCATGATAATAAACCTTATTTTCTTTTAGCACCATATTGAGCTGGAATATAAAAATAGGCTTTAGGTATAATAAGGTTTTTTTGTACATCATAGAGGGAAAATGTAAGTTGTGCACCGCTTGGTTCGGTCAACACCCATTGCACAAGGTCTTTTGTTTCGATTTCAAATATTAGCGCAACTTTAACAGGGCCTATTTGCGTTTCATCTACTATTGTTATTGCAATATAATCCTCTGAAGCAGTAACTTCAGTAATATTGGCATCAAGCAGGTTTATTTTCTCATTTAAGAAAATGCGTAAAGGGATTTGATCTTGAGGGTAGGCAAATTTAGTTTCCTCACGTCTATCAATAACATAAAAACCACGCCCTATTGAGATAATTTCTTCACGTGATGGGGGGGCATAGCGAAAGCGAATTTTATCTGGACGATCAAGATAAAACATTCCCTCAGTGCGTGCGCCACTTGAATCAATTTGTAAGAACTTTCCAACCATAGTTTTAATATCAGAATTATATTGGCTTATTTCATTGATGAGGTCTATTTGCTCTTGTGTTAATGAATGTTCAAGCGATTTTACAGGGTTGATTGCTAAAATGATAATTATAATGAATAGGGTTAGGCGTTTAAGCATTTGAGCGAATCCATTGTGATTTTAAACTAAAATATAGTTAGCCTAAAATTACGGCAATATCACGATAAAATATTATTATTGTGGTTTTTTACAAACTATAGTTCCAAAAATTGTTGCCCCTGTTGGCAGATCAATTTTTATACGAGTATTGCTTGTTACGCCAATTTCAGAACAAAATTGTTTTAATTGTTTTTCGCTCATTAGGTGGTTTAGGCTTTCGTTTAGATTTGCATTGTTTTCGCCTTGCTCGTTTGCAATTGCAACAGAGGCAAGAAAAGTCATTAGGATAAAGCTAAAAATAAGTAAAAATTTGTTCATAATCATTCCTTTGGATTGTTGTTTGGAATGATGCTTAACACAGTTAAGCTGAGTAATCGGTGAGCAAGATGTCAGTGATTTGTCACCTATACTAAGTTTTGGATAGGAGTTGATTAATAATCAACTCCATCACCAACAAGAATTTCACGCTTGCCAGCGTGGCCAGCTGGGGAAATAATTCCTTCTTGTTCCATTTTTTCAATTAAAGTTGCAGCACGGTTATAGCCGATTGAAAGGCGGCGCTGAATATAAGAAGTTGAGACTTTTCTATCATTAAGAACAATATTTACTGCTTTGTCATATAATTCATCACCCGAACCGCCAAATTCACCGCTGTCAGAAAATGAGCCCTCTTCTTCTACTTCTTGAGTTATTGTTTCTAAATAATCAGGAGTGCCTTGAGCTTTAAGATGAGAAACTACGTCTTCTACTTCTTGATCTGAGCAAAAGGGGCCATGAAGTCGGCTAGTGCGACCGCCGCCAGCCATATAAAGCATATCACCCATGCCCAATAATTGCTCTGCTCCCATTTCGCCCAAAATTGTACGAGAATCAATTTTTGAGGTTACTTGAAATGAAATTCTAGTTGGAAAATTGGCTTTGATTGTGCCAGTTATAACGTCAACAGATGGGCGTTGAGTTGCAGTTATTAAATGAATGCCAGCAGCTCTGGCCATTTGCGCTAAACGCTGAATAGCACCTTCAATATCTTTACCCGCAACCATCATGAGATCTGCCATTTCATCAACAACTATTACAATGAACGGCAATGGCTCAAGTTCAAACGTTTCGCTTTCATATATTGGCTCACCAGTTTCTTTGTTAAAACCTGTTTGCACCGTGCGAGTTATTATTTCGCCTTTTTTAGCGGCATCTTTAACACGCTTATTAAAGCCATCAATATTACGCACACCAATTTTGCTCATTTTGCGATAGCGATCTTCCATCTCACGCACCGCCCATTTAAGCGCTACCACCGCTTTTGATGGATCAGTAACAACTGGCGATAATAGATGTGGAATGCCATCATAGACCGAAAGTTCAAGCATTTTAGGATCAATCATTATTAAACGACATTGCTCAGGGGTCATGCGATAAAGAAGAGATAATATCATAGTATTGATACCAACAGATTTACCAGAGCCAGTTGTACCTGCAATTAGCAGGTGAGGCATACGAGCGAGATCGACAATAATTGGCTCACCACCAATGGTTTTTCCTAAACAAATATTTAGTTTGCCCTTAGCCTTTTCAAAATCACTTGAGGCTAGCATTTCACGTAAATATACGGTTTCTCTTTGTTGGTTTGGCAATTCAATGCCAATAGCATTGCGTCCCGGAACAACGGCAATACGAGCAGAAATAGCGCTCATTGAGCGTGCTATATCATCGGCTAAGGATATAACTCGGCTAGATTTAATACCGGGGGCTGGCTCAAGTTCAAACAATGTTACAACAGGGCCAGGTCGAACATTTGTTATATCACCTTTAACACCAAAATCAGCTAACACGCTTTCAAGTTGGCGGGCTTTTTCTTCTAATATTTGTGGGCGATGTTCATTAGCTACTTCTCTGACAATAGGGCTTGCAAGTAAATTGAGTTGCGGTAATTCAAAGCCTTGTTGCTTTAATAGCGAGCCTTGTGCTTCAAGCGCTTGGCGCTTGCCTTGCTTTGGACGCTGGGCAAGCGAGCCAATACGATTTGTTGTGTTAGGCATTGCTGTGTTATTATTAGTAAGAAATTCTGGTATGGGATCAAATGAAGTTGGTGCGTTACTAATATCACTAGTTGCGCTTAATTGATTTATATTCTGATCAAGGGAGGGCTCTAATCTTTCATTAAATGATTGATAGTTTGTCTCCGCCATTTGATGGTTTGTTTGAGGTTGATGAATAGTTGTTTTTTGCAAATTTGCTTCAGTGGTATTTATGCTCGTTGCATTTTTGTTCCACGCACGCTTCCAAGCGGTCTTTAGAGCAAAAATCATATGTACTATTGCACCCATAATAATATCAAAGATCCCAATGCGATTTTTTTCATCTTTAAGTGGATCAATATTTTTTGCTTTTTGTTTTATGCCAAATCCAGAACTTAAGAAAAGCAAGATAATAGATGGCATAAATAATAGGGCGGAATATAAAAGCGAAGATGGATAAGATGGTTTAGCGCCAGCAATAAGGCTAACTAAAGAAACAAAGCTATCGCCAATAAGACCACCAAGACCAGTTGGTAAAGGCCATGTGTTTGGAGTAGCAATAAAGGCAAAAAATGCAGCGCTAATTATAGATGCAACAAGCCAAGTGCTGAGTTGCATAATCGGGTGTTTTAATGATTGTTGTTTGATAAGTTGAAATGCCCAAAAAGCTGGTGGAATAATTATAATTAAGCTGGCAATGCCAATAAATTGAAAAGATAAGTCAGCAATTATTGCTCCCATTGTGCCTAACCAATTATTGGTTGGCTGATCCGTAGCATAAGAAAGCGATGGATCACCTACTGACCAAGTGGCAAGCGCAGTTAGAAAAATTAGGATAAAGGATAATAAAATAAAGCCTGCAAGACGTGCAGAAATGTGGACATTAAAGCCTTCATATTTTTTATGATTTTTTTCTAGAAGTGAATTTGTTTTGCTGGCCATTAAACTCAATTTTATGTTTAGTTTTTTGATATTGAGTAAAGCTTAGCAATGCATGGTTAATCTTTGGTTAGTAATTTTAGGGAAACTAAAAACTTTTATTTTATTGTAGGGGATTGATTTTTTACTAAAGTAAGTATATAGTAAAGTTACTTTAGCATATTGATATAAAGGGTTAAGCAATGAAAATAAGCGGAAAAATAATAATAAGTAAAATTTTTGCCCTTAGAAATATTTTAGAAAAATCAGGAAATGAAAGTATTTTTCAAGAATTTGGACTAAGCGTTAGCACATATGCGCCCTTAAAAATGGTTGCTCTTGGGCTTAGCACAATATCTCAAATGAAAGAGATTTCTACTGAAACTATCGCCAGCCTTGGGCAGAAAATTCAAAAACTGGAAAATCTAGGTTTAGTAATTAGAGAGTTAGATGAAAAGGACAAGAGAAAGTGGAATTTTCAGATTTCTACAAAGGGGGCGAATATTTTACAAAAAGTAGAAAAGCGATTTGACGAAGTGGGTGATGATATACTTTCAGATTTTAGCGAAAAAGAAAAAGAAAACTTGTGGCAGCTGTTAGAAAAAATTGAAATTAATTTGGAGCTTTAGAATGAGAAATTTAATTTCAAAAAAAGGATTTTTTGTTGGAGTATTTTTTATTTTGGTAATTAGCTTGCTAAATTACTTAGAGTTTTTTGATTTTAGCAACAAAATAGAGGGTGAAATGAAAGAAGAAAATATGATAAAGATTACAAGTGGCAATGCTACTCTTGCAGTAAAACTATATCCAAAAGAAAATGCACAAACGGTGATTTTGCTTCATGGGGGTCCGGGTGTTCCTGATGAAATGCAAGAGGTTGTTGCTTTGTTAAAGCAAAAATATCAAGTGATAGGTTTTGAACAAAGGGGAGTTGGAAATTCGCTTTGCAATGATTGTGAATATTTAATGGAGGAATATATTTCTGATATTGATGCGATTGCAAAATATTTTGAATTAGATAGTTTTCATTTATTTGGCCATTCTTGGGGTGGACTTTATGCGCAAATATATTTTGAGAAAAACCCAAATAAAATAAAAAGCCTGTTTTTGGTTAGTCCAAGTTCAGGAACAAACGAAGTTTGGAAGCAGGTACAAGGAGAAGTCTTAGCTTATAATCAAAATTCTGTCTCTCTTCTTACTTGGGTAAAAATGGGATTTGATTCACTTTTGGGAATGTTAGGCAGTGATGTGGCTTATCAAAAATTATTTAAACAAGTAGTACAAAATTATAATAAAAACTATGGTGGAGGGACTTTGTCTGATGAGGTTTTAAGGAAAATAAGAGCAGAGCCAATAAATAAAACGGCAAAACAAATTGGCTTATATTCAATGCTTGAAAAAAACCAAACCTCACAAGTTCCTATTATAATTACTTATGGTGAAGACGATATTTATGGAGAAAGTAAACGTTTGCTCTATGATAGATTTCCTAGCGCAGAGCCTATTATTCTCAAAAATTCAGGGCATATCCCTTGGAAACACAGTCCTGAGGAATTTAGCAAGATACTTAAAAGTTTTTATGCAATAAATTAGAGATAATTAAAAAACCACCCGCTATTATTAGCGGGTGGTTCAAGGAATTAAGGATTAGCTCTATTAATTAGAACTCAGGATAGGCCTCAACACCAACTTCTGCTTTATCAAGCCCTAGTGCTTCGTCTTCTTCGCTAACTCTAATGCCAATAGTGACTTTTAGAATTAACCAAACAATGGAAGAAGCGATAAAGGTAAATGCACCAATGGCACTAATTCCGATAAGTTGTGTAACATAGCTAGTGCCATCATTTGTTAGAGGGACAATCATTGTGCCCCAAATGCCAGCAAGAAGGTGAACTGGAATAGCACCAACCACATCATCAAGCTTTAGCTTATCAAGCAGTGGGATTGTAAATACTACGATAGCACCACCAATTGCACCAATGAACAAAGCAAACGGAACGCTAGGAGTTAGCGGCTCGGCAGTTATTGAAACTAAACCAGCTAATGCGCCGTTAATAACCATTGTTACGTCAACTTTTTTGTAAATTAACTGCACTAATATCATGGCAGTTATTGCACCAGCGGCGGCAGCTAGGTTGGTATTTGCAAAAATACGAGAAATATCAGCAACATCTGCAATAGTTCCCATTGCTAATTGTGAAGCGCCATTAAAGCCAAACCAACCCATCCATAGGATAAACATACCAAGGGTTGCGAGTGGAATAGAGCTACCCGGCATTGGAGTTACCATACCATTTGCACTATATTTGCCTTTGCGAGCGCCAATGAAAATAACACCAGCAAGCGCTGCCCAGCCACCAACTGAGTGAACAAGAGTTGAGCCTGCAAAATCAGAAAAACCAAGCTCTGCTAACCAGCCGCCGCCCCATTGCCACATGCCTGTAATTGGATAAAGAAGACCAGTAAGCACAACAGTAAAGGCTAAGAACGCCCATAATCTAACACGTTCAGCAACTGCACCAGAAACAATAGAAGCGGTTGCGGCAACAAATGCCATTTGGAAGAACCAATCAGATGCTACTGAATAACCAGCCTCTGCAGTATCAGCCCCCGGTTCTGGGAAATTTGAAGGTGAGAATGAGCCAATAAAGCCGCCAGCTTCACCACCATACATTACATTATAACCAACGAGCCAAAACATTAGACCAGCAATGGAATAAAGAGCGATATTTTTTAGCGCTTGCATTGAAACGTTTTTCTTACGCACTAAGCCTGTTTCGAGCATGGTAAAACCAGCCGCCATCCACATGACCAAAAAGCCACCTATTAAGAATAGGAGCGTATTAAAGATTTTGGCATCACGATCACCAAAAACCTCTGCAACAATAGAGCTTATAGCGTCATTTGCAGCACTTGCGGCTTCTTCAGCACTTGCACCGTCCTCAAGTGCGGCATCAGATGCCGAAGTGCCAATGGCTTCAAGAGTTGAATTTAAGGCTGAATTAACATCAACGCTTTGCGCCAAAGAGGGGGTAGCAAACATAAGGATTGCAAATAATGCAATTATGCCTGTCATTAGTTTATTTGAAAATTTAGTCATTTTATTAGTTCTCCAATAAAGGGTAATTAAAGTGCTGTGTCACCAGTTTCGCCAGTGCGAATGCGAGTTACTTGTTCAAGGTCAAACACAAAAATCTTGCCATCACCAATTTTGCCAGATTCGGCAGCGTTGCGAATTATGCTAACTATATTGTCAGATTGATCGGCTGTTACGGCGATTTCTAATTTGAGTTTGGGAATAAAATTAACGGCATATTCTGCCCCACGATAAATTTCGGTATGCCCTTTTTGGCGGCCATAGCCTTTAACTTCACTAACTGTCATGC